>CAZTYV010000213.1:1181-5144 GCA_964617675.1 uncultured Halochromatium sp.
CGAGCCCCAGTCGGCCTATCGAACGCGGGCATTCCAGACTACACTGCTCAGGCTTGTGTCGCCGCGGCCTCGATTCAGCCGCTTCGCTGGAGGCGGAGCCGTCGGGCGCGGTGCTCTGCAAGCGCATCGAAACCAGAATCATGATCACCAAAGGTGCTGCGATGTTCCGTTTCCAACTCGTCAACCGAATCCCTCTCCTCTGCGTCGCGCTGACGCTCGCAACAGCGCCCCAGCTCTGCGCCTCCGCTGAGGATGCCTACGAAAAACAGAAGGTGGTCTATCACCTGAATGAATACGGTCCGGAGAAACAGACCGCGGTGCTGCGCAACGTGCAGAATCACATCAACGCGGTCGGTGCCGACAACATCAAGCTGGCCATCGTGATGCATGGCGACGGTCTCTCGTTGCTGCTCTACCCGGATGCCCTGTCCGAGACCAAGATGAAGGAGGCCAATGCCGACGATCAGATGCAGGCGCGCATCGCTGGCCTGAAACAGCAAGGCGTCGCCTTCGAGGTCTGCGCCAATACGCTCAAGGGTCGCGACGTGGACGTGGACGATCTCTATGATGTCGATGAGGCCGATATCGTCCCGAGCGGCGTGGCTGAGATCGCCAAGCTACAGGCCGAGGGCTACACGTACCTGCGACCCTAGTTCGCTTGAGACCCTAGCCGGGCTGCCCGATGCGTCACGGCATCGGGCACCTGCAGACCGAGACCGCTACTGGGCCGCGAGCAGTCTCCCGCCGCTGCGGCGGCATTGCGTCGCATCAATTCGAGGCACATGGATCTGGGCCACCTCTTAACCGATCTCTGGATCATCACCTTCCTCGGCCTGCAGGCGGCCGCGGTGATCCTGACCACCACGCATCTGGTGCTCAGCAACCGCGACGTGCCCTCGACCGTTGGCTGGACCGGTCTGGTGCTGCTCACGCCCCTGGTCGGCGTGGCGCTCTACTGGGTGTTCGGCATCAACCGCATCCAGCGCAAGGCGCATCGGCTGCGGCCGGAGACCTCGATCCAGAGCGATGAGGCCAGCGTGCGCGCCGAGCAGCGCGCCCATCGCCTGCTCGAGACCCGATTCCCGCGACTGATCCCGCTCGGGCACCTGGGTGATGAGCTCACACTCTCGGTGCTTGAGGCCGGTAATCGGATCAGCCCGCTGGTCAATGGCGACGCCGCCTATCCGGAGATGCTCGCCGCCATCGACGGCGCACGGCGCAGCGTGGCGCTCTCCACCTACATCTTCGACAACGATGCCGCCGGCCAGCGCTTCATCGCCGCGCTGCAACGGGCGCATCGCCGCGGCGTGCAGGTGCGGGTGCTGATCGATGGCGTCGGCCAATGGTATAGCCGCCCGCACACGCCCAAGGTGCTGCGCCAGCTCGGCATCCCGACCGCGGTCTTCCTCGAGTCTGCGCTGCCGATCCGCAATCCGTACGTCAACCTGCGCAACCACCGCAAGATCCTGGTGGTCGATGGGCGCCTCGGTTTCACCGGTGGGCTCAATCTACGCGAGGGCTGCCTACTGGAGCTCAACCCGTCGCATCCGGTGCAAGACCTCCACTTCAAGGTCGAGGGACCGGTGGTGCGCGGACTGATGGAGGCGTTCGGACTGGATTGGGGCTTTACCACCGGCGAGCGCCTGGGCTGTGACGACTGGTATCCGGTGTTGCAGCCGGTCGGCGAGAGCATCGCGCGTTGTGTTCCCGATGGGCCTGATGAGGACTTCGATGTCTTGCGGCGGCTGATCCTGGGTGCGCTGGCGCAGGCGCAGCAGCGGGTGCGCATCGTCACGCCCTACTTCCTGCCGGACCAGGCCCTGATCACGGCCCTGAACGTGACCGCGCTCAGTGGGGTCGAGGTGCAGATCCTGGTTCCGCAGCGCAACAACCTGCGCTTCGTCCAGTGGGCGGCGGAGGCCCAGGCCGAGCAGATCCTGGACGGCCGCAGCCGCATCTTCGTGACGCCGCCACCCTTCGACCACACCAAGCTGATGCTGGTCGATGATGCCTGGTGCTTCTTCGGCTCGGCGAACTGGGACCCCCGCAGCCTGCGGCTGAACTTCGAGCTGAACATCGAATGTTACGATTGCGCGCTGGCGAGCCAGCTCAATGCGCTGGTCGACGAGAAGCTAGCCAGCGCCATCGAGATCCGCGCCGCCGACATGCGTGCTCGCACCCTGCCGGTGCGCCTGCGCGACGGCTTCGCGCGCCTGCTCACGCCCTATCTCTGACAGCCGTGCTCCGAATCTCGGGTGCAGTAGACTGTCCGTTATTGATCGCTACACCTTGAAGCGCGCTGAGGGCCATCCACATGCTGACACGCCTGGACACCATCACCCTAGAGACAACAGCGCCGATCCAGCTCGTCGATATCACCGAGCAGGTCCGCCAGTGCTGCGCGCGCAGCGGCCTGCGCCATGGGTTGGTCACGCTGCTCTCTCGCCATACCACGGCCGCGATCTGCCTGAACGAGCGCGAGACCCAGCTGCAGCGCGATATGGTCACCTTCCTCAAGCGCCTGGTGCCGCGCGATGGCGATTACCTGCACAACCTGGCACCGGTCGATGATCGCGACAACGCGCATGCGCATCTCATGGCGTTGTTCACCAACGCCTCGGAGACCATCCCGATCGCCGATGGCGAGCTGTTGCTCGGCGGTTGGCAGTCGGTGTTCTTCGTCGAGCTTGACGGTCCGCGCCCAGAGCGCAGCGTCACCCTGCAATTCCTTGGTGAAGCCGGGGAGGGCTGAGCAACCATGCGTGCCGCTGATATCGACGGCTTCTTTGCCGACGCCTCCAATCTCGATCCGGAGGCGCATCTGCTGCTCGACTACCGGATCGAATGCCGGGGTGATCCGCGCGTCGCTGCCGCCCATCTATGCAGCGAGCAATCGACCGCGCAATGGCGCCGGGTCGATGTCGATGAGGACTATCGCCCGCGCTTTGCGGCCAAGGTGTTGGACCTAGAGGTCGAGACCGAGCTGTCCGGCACCAGCTATCCGCTTCGCCCGGACGTTGATGGGCCGGTCAGCGTCTGCCGGGTGCGGATCGCGCATCCGCACGCGAACTTTGGTCCGCGCCTGCCGAATCTGCTCAGCGCGATCCTTGGCGAAGGCCCCTTTTTTGCCCCCGATGTGCCGCTGATCAAGCTACTGGATTGCCAGTTTCCGGACAGCTTCTTGGCCGCGTTCGAGGGGCCGCAATTCGGCCTCGATGGCCTGCGTGAACGCTGGCAGATCCATAATCGGCCCTTCTTCTTCGGCGTGATCAAGCCCAACATCGGCTTGGCCCCCGAGCCCTTTGCCGAGCTTGGCTATCAGGCGTGGCTCGGCGGACTGGATATCGCCAAGGATGACGAGATGCTGGCCGATCCGGACTGGTCACCGATCGCACGACGCTCGGCGCTGCTCGGGGCCGCGCGCCAGCAGGCCGAGCAGGAGACCGGCGAGCCCAAGGTCTACCTGGCCAACATCACCGATGAGGTCGACCGGCTACTGCCGCTGCATGACCTGGTGGTCGCCAACGGCGCTAACGCGGTGATGGTGAATGCGCTGCCGACCGGGCTGAGCGCGGTACGCATGCTGCGCAAGCAGGCGCACGTGCCCCTGGTCGCCCACTTCCCGTTGATCGCGGCCTCGAGCCGGCTGCCTTACTTCGGTGTCCATACGCGGGTCTGGACCAAGCTGCAGCGCCTGGCCGGGTTCGATGTGATCATCATGCCTGGCTTCGGCCCGCGGATGATGACCCCAGAGGACGAGGTGCTGGAGTGCATCGCCGCCTGCTCGGAGCCGATGGGGCGGATCAAGCCTTGCCTGCCGGTGCCAGGGGGCAGCGATTCGGCCGTGACCCTCGCTGGCGTCCATGAGCGGATTGGCAATGCCGACTTCGGCTTCGTCCCGGGTCGCGGCGTGTTCAGCCATCCGCTCGGCCCCCGGGGCGGGGCCGCCAGCCTGCGCCAGGC
>CAZTYV010000214.1:0-5084 GCA_964617675.1 uncultured Halochromatium sp.
GGCCCGCCCGTGGTGGCGGTGATCCTGTTCGAGGTCATCCTCAACGCGATGGCGATGTTCAACCACGCCAATATCGCGCTGCCAGCGCGCGTCGATCGGGCGCTGCGCTGGCTGGTGGTCACGCCGGACATGCATCGGGTGCATCACTCGATCGAGGACGACGAGACCAACTCCAACTTCGGCTTCAACCTCTCCTGGTGGGATCGGCTGCTCGGCACCTACCGCGCGCAGCCGCGCGCTGGCCAGCAGGGCATGACCATCGGCATCCGCCAGTATCGCGAGCCCAAGCGCGTCGATCGCCTCGACGGCATGTTGGTACTGCCCTTCGTCGGGCGCGTCACCGACTACGCGATCAATCGTCGGCAATGGGCCGATGCGCCCAAGGCAACCGAGGCGCCTGATGTGAGCGCCTGATGTGCGCCTGGGGCATCAGCCCTGCTCATGGGGATGCAGCCCATTGCTGCATCATCGACTGATACGCCGCCAGTCGGCCTGAATCAGGTTGCGCGCGGCACTGCTGAAGACGAGGCCGACTTCAAACAGACCCTTGCCTGGTGCGTTCCGGTATTTCTGGCTGTAACCGCGCGCCTGGATCTGCGCCAAGGCTGGGTTGGTGGTCGGCAGTGGCGGAACGTCAGCCGCCACCTCGGCGCCAGCACCGAGGGCCGGACCTGTGCCGGCCGGACTGCCGAGCGGGGCAGGCGAGTCCTCGCTTGCCGCAGTGACAACTGTTGCCGGACCTGTTGCCGGACCTGTTGCTGACGCTGCGGTGATGGCATTCGGCTCTAGATCCCGATCACCCTTGCCGCGCGCATCACGCAGCAACTTGATCTCGATGACGTAGATGTACCCGGCAAGCTTGAGGGTCAGATCGACCTGACCATGATTGGTCAGGTCTTCTGGAATGATCTCGGCATCTAGGCTGGCGAATAAGGCATAGAGCACACTGGCGTAGTAGCCCTCGGCCTCGGGGAGGCCGTTGCCGGTGAAGTTGCGCCAGGGGATGCTGGCAAACAGGCGTTTGATGATCGCGATCAGCCCCGGCAGATCGCCGGCGACCAGACTGTCATAGAGGCCATCCTGCAGCCGGATGCGCGTCTCTTCGAGGCCGGTGTAGCCGCTGATGAACTGATCGTTGAGCGCCAGACGGACCTCTTGGTTGGGCACCTTGAGCCTAAACATCAGGCGACCACGACGGACCTGCGTGCTGGCGACGGTCAAATACCCCGCCTGAAACAGCAGGGTCACCGGATTGATGCGCTCGATATCGAACGAATCCAGGATCTCCTCGCCGACCTCGAGCTGTTCGAGATCGGGCA
The DNA here is from genome assembly GCA_964617675.1 of uncultured Halochromatium sp. Taxonomy (GTDB): domain Bacteria; phylum Pseudomonadota; class Gammaproteobacteria; order Chromatiales; family Chromatiaceae; genus Lamprobacter. The sequence goes on from CAZTYV010000214.1 coordinate 1,320, forward strand.
GGAAGTAGCGTCGCTGCTGGAACAGCTTAATCAGGAAGCTCGGGCTGCCGGTCTCGAACCAGTAGTTGCGATAGCTGTGGCCATCGCTAATGAACAGCAGGATGTCATAGGGGTTGTAGACCGGCTCACCGAGAAACCCGTAGCCGTTGTACCAGCGGCGCAGCTCCTCCCAATCGACACCGGCAAGATGCTCGGCGAAGGTGGTCTCGAGATCCTGCTGGGTGTAGCCACAGATGGTCGCAAAGGGGGCGCTGAGCGTGATGTCGCGCAGTTGATTGAGCCCCGAGAACAGGCTCACGCGGCTGAATTTGCTCACTCCGGTCAGGAACACGAAGCGCAGATGGGCATCTTCGGCCTTGAGCACCGAGTAGAGGTTCTTCAGCCCATCACGCAGCTCGGCGGCGCGATCCGGATGTTCGATGTTGTCGAGGATCGGCTTGTCGTATTCATCGATCAGCACGACCGCACGTTGGCCGCTCTGGGCGTGGGCCTGGCGAATCAGACTGCCGAAGCAGCCCGGGATGTCGTTATCCTGCCAGTCGCTATCGATCCCGAGTCGAAGGGCATTGTCCTTGATCAGTTGCCAGATACGCCGATCCAACTCGGCACGGTTCTGGACCACGCCGGCGGCGAAGTCGAGCAGGATCACCGGATGGCGTTGGCTCCAATCCCATTGGTCATGGATGTGCAGGCCGTGAAAGAGCGCCTCATTGCCCTCGAACAGCTCCTTCAGCGTATCGACGAACAGGCTCTTGCCGAAGCGGCGCGGGCGCGAGAGGAAGTAGACCCCAGCTTGTGTTGCCAGCCTCTCGGCCTCGACGGTCTTGTCGACATAGGTAAAGCCGCCTTCGCGAATCTTGCGGAAGGTCTGGATGCCGATCGGGAGCTTTAGCTGAGACATAGGGCTTGGCGTGATGACTGCTTGCTGACCGTGCAGGTCATAGCATGCGTGCGGCCTTGATGTCGATTTAAGGGCGATCCATCCAGCGCGACCCCTCCAGCGCTCCGAGGTCCAGATGGCACATCACCGACAGGCTCAGCGGCAGTGCGAAGGCGGCGTGTACGAGATCCCGACGCAGTGCGCGCAGCGCTCGCGCATGGCGGTCGGACTCGGCCTGGTCGAGGAGCTTGAGCCAGATCGGCCGGGGACGCGTCTCGGTGAGGCCGTTCTCACCCTAGCGAGCCAAACGGGCCGCCGCCTCCGCGCTCGGCAGTCCCTTGCTCGCGTCCGCGCTGAGTGCCTCGCAGGCATCCTGCGCGGACAGGATGTGACAGGTGCCCACGGGTGTGGCCGTGATCTCATGCGTCATCGGTTTATCTGATGCACGACTTCATGATGAGGCGACGGCCTGCGCAACCTCTCTCGCCTGGGCCTGCCGCGGATCTGGTCGGTCAATCCCGCTGCACCGGCAGCCCGGCATGGCGCCATTCGGGCAGGCCGTCGGCAAGACGTCGGGCCTCGAAGCCGGCCTTTCGCAATGCCGCGACGGCCTCGAACGAGAGCACGCACCAGGGCCCGCGGCAGTAGGCGACGACCTGGCGCTCGGGCGGCAACTCGGAAAGTCGGCTCTTGAGCTGATCGAGCGGGATATTGAGTGCACCAGGCAGGTGGCCCTGGCCGAACTCTTCGGGCGGACGCACATCGAGCACGGTGACCAGCCCATCCTGGGCTTGCTGCAAGAGCTCTGCCGCGGGCATCGGCTCGAGGGCATCGCGCTGCGACAGATAGCGCATCAGCAGCTCGGCAACCGCATCGCTGCGGTCCTGGGCGATCGCGCGCAGGGCGACCAGGGCATCGAGCACGCGCGCGTCGCCGAGCGAGTAGCGCACATACTTGCCGTCGCGGCGGGCGTTGACGAGACCCGCCGCCTTGAGCTGCTGCAGATGCTTGGAGGTGTTGGCGACCGAGAGCCCGCTGAGCCGCACCAGCTCCTCGACGCTGCGCTCGCCTTGCGCGAGATAGTCGAGCAGCTCCAGCCGCGCCGCATGTCCGAGGGCGCGCGCAATCAGGGCAAGGTGCCCGAAGAGCTGTTGCTTGGGCGAAGAAGACTCGGTCACGGAGCGCTGATCCCAGGAGCGATGATCGGGAGTATATCGCCACCGGCGCTTAGGGGGCGGCTGAAGGCGAGGACGCGGACGCCGTGCGAGCGGTTGTGCGCAAGACCTCGGTGCGAGGATGGTCCGACGGCGTCGCCTGCTGCATCTGCAAGAGGCTGGACTCCATGTCTCTCAGGGCGCTCGCTAAGATCGGCAGAGTGATTTTCGGGCCTGGACGCCGGGCCTTGATCCGCAGCCGGCACTCATCGAGCCGGATGGTCAGGCTGTCATTCCCATTCCATCTCTTGGAATACCTGCTGGGCGTTGCGGCCCTGGAGGGATTCGGAGTCTTCCAGGTACGCGAATCGAGATTGATCCAGGGTGCCGATCTGCGTGATATCACCGCCGTCCTCCATGAAGGCGCCGACCGTCTCGCGCAGGAACACCAGGTAGTCGAGCGTATCGGCGCGTGCCCGGGCGAGGTCGGTCGCGGGGCCGTGCCCCGGCACGATGACCTCGGGCTCGAGCGCGGCTAGCGTCTCAAAGGCCTCGATCCAATGCGCGCTGTTGGAGTGGGACCCGACCCTAAGCATGCGCTCGACATAGACCACATCTCCGCTGAAGACGACGCGCTCCTCTGGAAGCCAGACCAAGGTCTCTCCGGGGGTATGGGCTGGGCCGACCATCCGCAGCTCGAAGGTCTTGCCGCCGACGCTGAGACGCATCTGCTCCTCGAAGGTCTCATCGGCGTACACCGGCTCGGTGCCAGCGAGACCGTCTATACCCACCAGATTCTGCAGCCTGAACAGCTGCTCCTCGAGGCGCGCGCGCTGATCCTCGACCGCTGCCTGACTCGCGATGATGCGCGCGCCGCGTTGCTTGAAGTAATCATTTCCCAGCCAGCGGTGGTCCTGTCCGCCGGTGTTGATGACAATCGTCACCGGCTGATCGGTCACCTGCTTGATGAGCGCATCAATCGCCGCTGCGCCCTTGGCGCTGCCGCCCGTATCGACCAGCACCACGCCGGCGTCGGTAACGACGAAACCGAAGGTCGCGTTGTTGCCCAGGTTCTCGGGCGAGCGATTGCCGAACGGACCAACGATGGCGTAGATGCGCTCGCTGATCGGCTGCAGGCGCAGGCCAGCGTCCTGGTCCGCCCCCAGCGCCAAACTGGTGAGCAGTATGAGCGCCGGCAGCATTGATCGGGACAGCAGCTTCGAAATCGACATGGGGGGCTCCCGTGGGTCAGATCAACTGGGTCTGCTCAACTGGGTCTGCTCGACATTGGCGTCGATACGCTTATCTGTCGAGCCCTGTTGCGAGACGGTTCGGATGGGTCCGCGGTGCTGCGCGGACAGGGTGACTAGGACGCGACAGGTTTGGCAGCGGCATCGATCGCCCGCTGATTGGCCTCGAAGCCGCCCTTGGCCTTCCAGCCCAAGAGGCCGTCTTGCAGGATGCGCACATTGTCCCAGCCCAGCAAGCGCAGGGCGAAGCCGGCCTGGGCCGACAACGAGCCGGTATTGCAGTAGATGATCACGGGTTGATCGCGTGGGATCTCGTCGCGCCTCGCGACGACTTCGCGCCATTCGATGTTGACCGCTCCGGGGATGTGATCGGCCTCGAACTGCGCTGCGTCGCGGGCGTCGATAACCAGGATGTTGGGCCAGTCCTCGGCCGGGATCTGCTCGGGCAGGATGATGCTCGAGCCGTATTCAGTGAATTCCA
>CAZTYV010000215.1:0-5074 GCA_964617675.1 uncultured Halochromatium sp.
CGACGATGGCGTCATCGACCAGGATGCCGATCGAGAAGATCAGCGCGAACAGCGAGACCCGGTTGAGCGTGAAGCCATAGGCCCAGGACGCGAACAGGGTCAGCGCCAGGGTCACGATCACCGCCGCGCCGACGATGATCGACTCGCGCCAGCCGATCGCGATGATCACCAGCAGGATCACCGAGGCGGTGGCAAAGAACAGCTTGCTGATCAGCTTCTTCGCCTTGTCATCGGCGGTCGCGCCATAGTTGCGGGTGATGGTCACCTCAACGTTGTCGGGGATAAAGGTCCCCTCGAGCTGGGCGAAGCGCTCGATGACACGCTCGGCGATATCGACCGCGTTGGTACCCTCCTGCTTGGCCACCGCGATGGTCACCGCCGGGGTGATGCCGGTGAGGTCGATGCCCCGGTCGGCGGCGCCTGGACCGGCGCCCATCCAGACATAGGTCTCGGGCACCTCGGGGCCGCGCTCGATGCGGGCGACATCGCGCAGATAGACCGGGCGGCCGCCGTGCAGCCCGACCACCAGCTCGCCAATCTGCTCCGGTGTGGTCAAGAAGGTACCAGCCTGGACCAGGATCTCTTGGTTATCAGCGACGATGCTGATGTCGTCGCGAATCCGATTACTGGCCTGCAGCGAGCGGCGCAGATCGCTGATATCGATACCGTGTGCGGCCAGCGCCTGCGGATCGAGCGTGACCCGGACCACCTGTCGCGGCTCGCCCACGGTATAGACATCGCGGGTGCCCTGCACGCGCTTGATCTCTTGCTCGATCGCGTGCGCGACCTGGCCGAGCTCATAGGCGCCAACCTTCTGATCCGCGGACCAGAGCGTGGCGGTCAGGATCGGGACATCGTCAATGCCCTTGGGCTTGATGATCGGCTGGCCGACGCCGAGGTTAGGCGGCAGCCAGTCCTCGTTTGAGCGCACCTTGCTGGAGAGCCGCACGATGGCATCGGTGCGATTCTCGCCGACCTCAAACTGCACGGTGATCACCGCCATACCGGGGCGGGCGACCGAATAGATGTGATCGACGCCGCTGATCTCCGACAGCACCTGCTCGGCCGGGCCAGCGACCAGATGCTCGATCTCGCTCGCCGAGGCGCCAGGGAAGGGGATGAAGATGTCGGCGAAGGTGACGTTGATCTGAGGCTCTTCCTCACGCGGCGTGACCAACACCGCGAAGAGCCCGAGTAGCAGACCGACGACCGCCAGCAGCGGCGTGATCTCGGTGTCCTGGAATTGCTTGGCGATGCGCCCGGAGAGGCCGAGCTTGGGCGGCGAGGCCGGTGTCGCCCCGCCGTGTGCCGGGGCATCCGTCGGGTTGCCTGATTCAGCCATCGTGCTTCGCTCCGTCCTCGACTCGCGCCTGCGCCTGCGCCTTGAGCGCTACGCCGGCGGCGATTGGATCGATCGCGACCTGCTCGCCTTCGGTGAGGCCGGAGAGGACCACCACCTCGTCGTCCATCACCGGCCCGATGCGGATCTGACGCAGCCGGATGTGGCCATCGGCATCGACCACATAGACACCGGTGACCTCGGAGCGGTAGACCACGGCCTCTTTCGGCACCGTGAGCTGCACCTTCTTGCCGGTGACGATGCCGGTCTTGACGAACATGCCGGGGAACAGCCCCTCGGCCTGCGCCTCGAGGTCCGCGCGCACCTTGAAGGTGTTGGAGCCGAGATCAGCAAACGGGAACACGGTGATCCTACTCGGCTCGGTGACCTCGCCATCGGGCAGATAGACCTTGATCTCGCCGAGCTCGCGAACCGCCGGGATCAGGCTCTGCGGCACGTCGATGATCACCCGCAGCTCCTCGAGCGAGATGCCGCTCATCACTGGGCTGCCGGGGCTGGCCACCTCGCCGCGCTCGACATGGCGGCGCGTGACGATGCCGGAGTAGGGGGCGCGGATCTGCGTGTACTCGAGCTGCTCGCGCGCCTGCTCGAGGCTGGCCTGCGCCGAATCGAGACGCGCCTTGGCGCTCTCGAGATCGGCCTCGGCCTGATCCATGGTCGACTCGGAGACGTTCTGCTTTTCGTAGAGGCCCTGGATACGGGCATGCTCTTCGCGCGCCTGCTCAAGCTGGGCCGACGCCGACTTAAGCTCGGCTGCAGCCTGTGCGAGCCGAGCGCGATGCTCGGTGTCGCGCAGCCGCACGATGATCTCACCCTTCTCGACGAAGTCGTCGACGTCGTAGAGGATGTCCTCGACCTGGCCGCTGGTCTGCGCTGAGACCGTCGTGCGGTTGATCGCCTCGACGACGCCGTCGAGACGGTATTCCTTCGGCACCTCGCGGTCGCTGACCTCGGCGGTCGCGATGCGCTGCTCGGCGGGGCCCTGGCTCGGATCAGCCTTGTCCTCGTCACTGATCGCCGCAATGGGCAGGAGGAAGAGCGCGGCCAGGATCGCGAGGCGGGGACGGGGCTGGAGTCGGGGCCGGAGTCGGTGGTTCGATGGCATCGATGGAGTCTCCGTAAATTAGTATTTCCTTATATTACGCTAGAAGCTCGTTCGGCGTCGTCGCGCGATTGCTCTCGAGCATGCGCTCAAAGCGCTGTGGGTCCTGTTTGAGGATCTCGACGTATTCGTCGAGCAGCGTTGCCCAGTGCGGGCCGCCGTGCTCGCGGAACTTGGCCAGCGCGACCAGGAGGATCTTCGCCGCGGCGCGAAGCTCGCGCTGCTCGCCCTCGCCGTAATGCTGCACAAGCTCAGCGTAGAGCGCTTCGACCCGTTCCACGGGGGGCTGAGAATCTTTGGACATGGCGGTCGGCCAAGCAGGCTGCTGGGTCTTGCCGCCCAGTATACTCAGAAGACCTCGAGCACCTGCGTGTGGATACGCAGGCCGCGATGCGCAAGGGGATGATTGAAGTCGATCTCGACCTCGGTGCTGTCCGCGCTGAGAATCGTGCCGGCGGTTTCCTGCCCGCCGGGCGTTTGGAACTGGATCACCTGGCCCGGCTCGGGCGCGAACCCGCCCGGCAGATCGCTGCATGGGACCCGATGCACGAGCGTTGGGTCATGGCCGCCGAAGAGTGCGGCGCCATCGGCTAGCATCTGCTCATCGGCGCCTGGCTCTAGGTCAATCAATAGGCTTTCGAGGCCAGGCGCGAGCGTGCCGTCGCCGACCCGAAAGCACATCGGCTCGTCGCCGAAGCTCGAGAGCACCTCGGTGCCGTCATCGAGATAGACCGCGAGATGCAGACAGACCTGTCTGCCCGGACCGATCTTGGCGGGTTGGTTAGTCAAGATGTCGATACCTTGCCTATGCCTGGGATGCGATTCAGTATGCCGCGCCCTGGGCGGGCCTGTCTCGTGTTTGTACGCTGAGCACGGATGTCGAAACAGCCTCTCCTGCTCGCAGCCGGGTGTCGCACCAAGTGGCCTCGGTTGGCTGGCTCGCGCAAGGTTGACCACTGCCACAATCGGGTCGTGGCGACACGGCAAACTGGCCCGCCAGAAAGCGTCGGCGCCAAGTGGATGGTTGCAGTAAACTCGGGGCTTGAACCGAAGCCGATCGGATGGGGTGTCAAGTGACGATCACAGCGCTTTCTAAGCTCGCTCTAAAGCTTACGACCGGGTGTAGCGCATTGGTCCTGGCCTCGCCACTCGCGGCCGAGATCGCAGGCGACCAATGGTGTGAGGCCGAGATCGCCACCATCGCGGGCAACTATACCGCCTGCCTGTTAGAGGCTCATGCGTGGGACCTCACAGACGGCTCCGATGAGCCGGGCGACCTGGCCCTCGCCGTTCAAGCCTGTAATGCCGCCCACCTTGCGCGCTATCTCGCCACCGTGACGCATGACCCGGGCGGCTGTCCGGGCTCCGAGGCCTCCTGGGAGGGGGTCATCGACCATCTGTCACAGCTCAAGAAAAGCTCTCGGGATGCGGTCGATCAGGTGGCGCTGCTAGTCTCCGGGCGTCCGGTCTTTCCCGACGACGGGCAATTGGTCTTCTTCAACAACTGCGCCGTCGACCTGAAGCTCATGTCGCCCAACCTCGGCACCATCGACGGTAATCTGATCAAGGCGGGCGACCACGAGTCCCTGAGCATCAGCCAGCTCCGCGCGAATCAGGCCAACCTGGTCATGGTGGCGCCAGTGACCACGCAGGCCCAATGCGATCGGATTCAGTGCCAGGATTGGACCGCGGTGCAGCCGAATACGGTGCAGCGGCAGCCGAGCATGTGGCAGGAGCCTAACGCGCTCTACGCAGCCTATTGCCAGCCGACCAACGCCGCCGCCGTGCAGTGCCTTAGCGATGCGGCCACCACGCCTTGCTGCGGCCCGAGCATGAACTACGACCGGACCTTCGGGACCCACCTGGAGATCACGCCGAATACACCGAATGGCAACGACTTCGTGAATCTCAGCACCAACTCAAAGCCACCCGCGCTCTGCGATGGGACAAACGCTGACAACTGTGTCCTGCCTGGCGCGAACATCTTCTTCAACGTGCCGATCCAGGTCGAGATGAGCGGAGGCGAGTGTGCTTGCGGCAGTTTGGGTCAACGCACCGAGGTCACCTGTGTTGAGGTCGACTGCACCGATGCGTACACCTATCCGACCGACCCTAAGCAATGTGCCTGCTCGAGCGGCGGCAATCGCGGTTATACGGTCACTTATTGCCCGGATCAGAACGCGCAACTGCCACCCATCCCCAGCGGAGTCGGCAACGGTTTCTTCATGTCGTCCGACGATGGGTGACTCCCAGTGCCGTGGGACGTTCGCTGGATCGATGCCTGCCAGGTTGCCATGATTGCGCGAGTCCCGGGTCGCGTCGCTGAACAGGTCGTGGTTGAGGCGCCGGCATCTCTCTGACAAAGACCAAGCCCAGAGGCAACGCGCGCATTGAGCCTTTGGCGCCAGCCGTTTATCCTGCACGGTTCGTTTCCTGATCGGAGCAACGCCCGATGGCGGCTCGACAAGACCAACCAAGAACACTCTTCGACAAGATATGGGACGACCACATCGTGCGCACGGATGAGCACGGCACCGCGCTGCTCTACATCGACCGGCAGCTGGTGCACGAGGTGACCTCGCCGCAGGCCTTCGAGGGGCTGCGTCTGGCCG
>CAZTYV010000216.1:0-5045 GCA_964617675.1 uncultured Halochromatium sp.
GGATGGCCGTGGAGTCGGATTCGGTGCCGCAGGAGGTGAAGACGATCTCGGAGTCGAGCTCGGCGCCGAGCAGCGCCTGCACCTGCTGACGCGCCGTCTTGATGGCGCGCCCGACGCGGTCGCCGAACTGGTGCATCGAGGAGGCGTTGCCGAACTGCTCGCTGAAGTAGGGCAGCATGGCCTCGACCACCTCGGGGGCGACCATGGTGGTGGCGTTGTTGTCGAGATAGATGCCGGTGCTCTGTTCGCTGGACATGCGGCTGGGCTCCTAGGCTGAGAAGAGGGCCACCGAGCCTGGCGCTCGATGGCGAGGCGACCGTCTGATGGGTGTTGGCGGATCAGGCGCCGCGTGCCGCCGCCATGGCATAGGCTTGCGCGGGGATCACGCGCACGAGCTCACCGAGGTCCTCACAGATGCGCGCTTGAATCCCCTCGAGGGTGACTGAGGCGAGCTGGCAGCCGGAGCAGGCGCCGGTCATCTTGACGACGACGTTCTTGCCGTCGACATCGATGAGCTCCACGTCGCCGCGATCGCGCTGCAGGTTCGGGCGAATCGACTCGATGGTCTGCTCGATGCGGCGGATGCGGGCGAGGTTGCTCAGCGTTGGGCGGGTTGCTCGCTCGGGCTCGGCCTCGGGCTTGGGCGATGTGGCTGTGCCTGAGGCGGCGGCGGGCGCAGGGCTCGCCGTCGCGCGTGCGGCGCTTGCTGACGCCGGCGGCGACGTGCTGTCGATCGGAACGGAGATGGCTGCTGTCGAGGCCGGCTGCGGCAGATCAGCGGGCGCGGTGGGCTGCGGGCGCGTCGGCATCAGTGGCATGCCAACGGCAACCCGCTGACGTTCGGGTGCCTTGCTGGGCGGGGCCGATGGATGGAAGCGGCGTCCCTGCTCGGCGAGGACGCGCGCGAGGATGGTCTCGACGCCCTCGTGGCAGGCCGAGCAGCCGCCGCCGGCCTTGGTGTAATGGGTGACCTCTTCGACGCTACTAAGATGGTTTGCGCGGATGGTCTCCTCGATCAACACCTCGTCGACGGCGAAGCACTTGCAGATCATCGCGCCTTCTTCGTGGTCATCGCTCCAGGTCTCGCCGCGGTAGTTGGCGACCGCGGCCTGCAGCGCCTCGCGACCCATCACCGAGCAATGCATCTTTTCCGGCGGCAGGCCATCGAGGTAATCGGCGATGTCCTGGTTGCTGACCTGCAGGGCCTGCTCGAGGGTCATGCCCTTGATGATCTCGGTGAGTGCCGAGCTGGAGGCGATGGCGGAGCCGCAACCGAAGGTCTGAAAGCCGGCATTGACGATGGTCTCGGTCTGCGGGTCGACCTGCAGGGTCAGTCTTAGCGCATCGCCGCAGGAGAGTGAGCCGACCTCGCCGATGGCATTCGCCTCAGCGACGGCACCGGCATTGCGCGGGTTGAAGAAATGCTCTTTGACGGTGTCCGAGTAGTCCCACATGGTCTGGCTCCAGGCTCGCGTTGAACAGGGCTGCTGACGCCCGTGCAGCGTCAGCGTTGTGATTGAGAATCCGCATTGCCAAAGACAAAGCAATTAGTGGGCCTGTTCTTGATTTTTCCTCAAGGCATTGCTGTAAAAAGTGTTTCTGGTTCTCTTGGATGGTCTTTGTCGGCTTCGTGACGAGACGGTTGTCGCCTGAGCGACCGAGGTCGCGCGCACGAGGTCGTCTCCGGGGGGTCGATGCTATGCTCATGCACTCGAGCCGAGCAGGCGGGCGCTGTCCAATGCGCGGACTGTTTTCGCCCGCGTTGAATGCCGCGAGGCGCATCGAGCCCATAAACCAATCATCGTCGACCGAGACGGAGCCTGACGGATGGGATTAGCACAACGGGATACCAAGCAGCATACCTACGGCGAGTATCTGAGCTGGCCGGACGATGTGCGTTATGAGCTCATCGATGGCGTCGCCTATCTGATGGCGCCGGCGCCGACGCTGGACCATCAAGACATCGTCGGAGAGGTCTACTATCAGTTACGGCAAGCGCTCGAGGATCAACATTGTCGAGCCTACGTCTCGCCGGTCGACGTGCGGCTGCCGAAGGGAGACGAGGCGGATGAGCAGATCGACACCGTGGTGCAGCCGGACGTGCTGGTCATCTGCGATGCGTCCAAGACCGATCGGCGCGGGGTGCGGGGGGCGCCCGATCTCGTCGTCGAGGTGCTGTCGCCGAGCACCGCCGGCCACGATCAGGTGCGCAAGCTGCACGTCTACGAGCGCGCCGGGGTGCGCGAGTACTGGTTGGTGCATCCGATTGATCGGGTGCTGACGATCTACCGGCTAGAGCAGGGCCACTACGGCAAGCCCGATGTGCTGGAGCTAGGTGGCGAGACGCCGGTGGCCGTCCTTGAAGGCGTTGTGATCCGGTGGGATCAGCTGGTGGAGCGCTTGCCGGCGGTCGAGCCTTGAAGCGGACTCGGGTCGGACTTGGAATTGGACTTGGATTGGACTCAGGCGATCGCAGCTCTCAATCCTCGTCGCCAACCTCGGCAAGCACCAGCCCCGTGGCGCTGTCGAGCTCGCGGGTGAAGCGCAGGCAGTGCTCGCTGGCATCGATCAGGTAGAGGTTGAAGCCCTCGGCTTCGCGCACGGGCTCGATGCCGGCGCTGATGTCGTCATCCAGACAATGGGTGAAGTGATGGTCCGGGAAGGCCTCGCGCAAGGCTGCGAGCGAATCGCTGCTGAGCCCGGCGCGCGTGACGATGGTCTCGATCTGATCGAGAAAGGTCTGGGTGATCATGACGTTGCTGCCCCGCTATGCCTCTCTATGCGCCTTGTAACGCCTGCTGTCGCAGGCGTCCCCGTGGTGGGGGATAGGTCTGAGTCTCCTTAGGCCTCAGCCGGCGTGCGGGCAAAGCGCACCCGATCCTCGGTTGCGGTGCCCATGATCTTGGCCAGCCACGGCGGCGTCTTCTCGGCGAGGGTGCGTGAGAGCTCGGCGATGTGCTCGCGGGCATTGCCCATCTCCGGGCGCTTGATCGGGTGGATCTCGCGTTTGATCACCTTGGCCGCGGCCGGGCCACCGATCGAGGCGACGTAGAGGATCTGGCAGTCAGCGATCAACGAGGCGCGATAGCTGTTTTTGTCGTCCTGCAGCTCACCGGCACTGGGGTCGATGTCGCGGCAGTCGATGAGCTTGAAGGCGCCAGCGGCCACCTGATAGACCAGGAAACGCTGGCAGGAGCCGAAGTGGCCGTCGAGCAGCTCACCGCCGTTGGAGGCGCAGGCGACGCGGATGGAATTGGGGAGCTCGCCGTCGACATAGGGCTCGAACTCGGGTGCGGGCTCGATCTCGCTGCTACCCTGGCCCTTGAGCCGCGCAACGGCCTCCTTGATGGAGGCGGTGTCGATGTCGCTAAGCTCGCCGTTTGCGGCTTGCTTGAGGGCCTTGACGGTGAGCCCGTCGAGATCAGCGGCGGTGGGCGGCAGACCGACGGCGTCGGCGAGCACGCGCAGGAGTCGGGCGATGTCGGTATCCGGCAGGGCGCGGGCGGCGAGGCCGATGCGTAGCGCGATCTCGTCGGATAAGGTCGGTTGGGTCATCGGTGGCTCCTTTTCTTGGCGTTGGTGGTGACCGAGACTGCGAGTTGGGTGCAGGCAGCGTCTGCCGGGTAGCGCCCGCCGGGGGCCACCCGACGGACTCTGCTCGCGCTTTGGCTGTTTGCGGACGTCTGGCGGCGTTTGCTGCTGGGTCATGGACAGCCTTTGGTGGCCAAGGCTTGTTTGCGCGTTGATTGCGTCGTCACTTGGCTGCTAGACCTGATTGGCGCTTCAATGCCTGTTATGAGCCGGTTGCCGGCTAGCTCGTTATGCTGATTGAGCGAGCACTTGCTCTGTTGCTCTGTTGCTCTGTTGCTCTGTTGCTCTGGCTTAGGCGAGCTGTACTGTGACTTTGATCGGTCCCCTTAGGCGGGGACGATGCAGTCGTCTTCCATGCAGACGTCGAGGCATTGCGGGTCGGCGTCGTCGCACTCGGTGCAGGTGCTGGCGTCGATCTTGTAGGTGCCCTTGAACGGGGTGATGCTGTCGGTCGGGCAGACGGATTCGCAGTCGCCGCAGGCGGTGCAGAGGTCGCGGATGATTTGCAAGGCCATGGTGTACCTCCGGTTGGGACTCGTGATGGCGGCGACGTCGGATGTTGATCGCGCATGGCCGCTGACGTTGGGTGAGATGGGTTGCCGCCTCAGCCCTCGGCGCGCTTGAAGCGCAGCGTGGTCGGGAAGCTGGGCGGTGGGCTGACCGGGTCGATGTACCAGCGTGAGCCGTCGGTGAGCTCGACGGCTCCGCCCCAGGCGTCGCTGGTGTCGGTCTCCACGCTGGCGATGGTCTCCTCCATGTCCTTCTTGGCGACATAGAACAGCAGTCCACCGCTGTCGTTCTTTCGGATCATCACGTTTGGCATCTTGTACGATCTCGTTGTTTTGCAGTGTTCCTGAGGTGCTCGTCGCGGTTCCGGTGCTCTGATCTGCGGCGCCGATCGCTCGGGCGGCGGTGGCCGGGCCGTCATGGAGTGGATTCACGCCCTCTGCTGTCCGGTGGTCCTGAGGCGCGAGTCGTGGACCTGGTGCCCCGGTCAGCGGCGTCGATCGCCCGGATGGCGATCGCCGAGCCTCCAAGGACGGATTCACGGCGTCCGCTGACCGGGGGCACCAGGGCCGCGACGGGACCGTTGGCACGGAGTCGGCGTTCCATGTCGCCTCAGCTTGCAGGCCATCCGGCCCCGGCCCGATAAGGATTCACGCCTCGTCGAGCCGGAAGCCAACCTTGCTGTTACCGAACCAGGTCGTAGCCGTAGTCGGTGACGCCCATCTCGTTGGTTTGCTTATCCAACTGCTCGAGCACGGCGTTGACCAGGGTGGTCAGCATGTACATGGCGCCCTCGTAGCCCCAGGTGGTCATCCGATGCAGGTGATGCCGGTCGAAGATCGGGAAGCCGAGGCGGATCAGTGGGACCTCGTGCTCTTTGCCCTTATGCAGGGTGTCGCGCTGGATGAACTTGCCGTAGCTGTTGCCGATCAGGAAGTCCGGCTTGT
>CAZTYV010000217.1:0-5042 GCA_964617675.1 uncultured Halochromatium sp.
CTATCTAAACGGCGGGTTTTCCGTCGCGAACTGGAAGCACGAGTTGAGCCTGGTGCGCTGGCGCGACCGGCCGTCGCCACGGGTTCAGATCAGCCAAACAGCCATTGGGTTGTTGCCTGAGCATGGCGATGAGCCGCTCATCATCGCGACGCGTGCCGGCGATCGGCTCTGTTGGCAGGAACAGCGTACTGAGGCTGGTGGCGAAGGCGAGACCAGCAGATGTGCTTGGGAGTCGACGCTGGCGCTCTGGCTGGCGGTGCATGGATGGCCTCTGATCCGCAGCGAGCAAACCTGGGCGGACCGGCTGCGTTGGATGGACGCCGGCATGCCGGAGGGCCTGGCCCGCCGGATACAGATCTGGGAGGCCTATGCGCGCCGCCACGGGTTGCCTGTGCGCACCCCGCGCATTCCAGGCCTCCTCGATCAGGCGCTGCAGGATGACACCGGCCATGGGCGCCTTGATCCCGGAAGCTGAACTTGTAGTCGGCGAGCGTGACCTTGTCGAACTGGAACTGAACCATTCGGAGCCTTCCTGCGCCAGCGGTGTCTCGGCGAAGACACCATAAGGATGAAGCTGCGCGGAGCCGAGGCGTTTCGCTCGCCTCAGGGCCGCTTCCGTCGATCGAACAACCTCCCGTTGAGTAAAGATCGTCCGTCTTTGGAAACCTTGGCGCCTGTGCCCAATTGTTTCCTTGGCGTCGGGTGCTAGGGCAGCGGGAGACACTGACCCGCCGGATGCCGAGCAGGCTGTTGCTTCGCAGGCGACACGGCAGCGATTCGCCGTGGCGTTTGAGCAAGTGGGGCCGGTATGCTTTCTTTAACCTCTCTCGCGCTGGCACTAAGGCTGATGAAAGGCATTGTCTTCGTTGAGTTTCTTGAGATGGTCGAGTCGTCTTTCTCCGCCGAGATGGCCGACGACATCATCGATGCCTGTGATCTGCCGTCCGGGGGCGCCTATACTGCAGTAGGAACCTATGACCACGGCGAGATCGTCGCGTTGGTCGGTGCCCTGTCGAAGCGCACCGGCATCCCGGCGCCGACCTTGATCCGCCAGTTCGGCGAATTCTTGTTCGAGCGTTTCTATGTGCATCACGGGAGCTTCTTCCATGGTATCGACGACAGCCTGGATTTCCTGGAGCGGATCGAGGATGTGATACACGTGCAGGTGCGCAAACTTTACCCGAACGCGCAGTTGCCGCGGTTCGAGATCGAGCGGCCCGATGCTGATCACCTGAGCATGGTGTATCGGTCGGATCGACACATGGGCGATCTGGCGGAAGGCCTGATTCGTCAATGCATCGCGCATTACGGCACCCACGTCGAGGTTGAGCGGAAGGACTTGGACGACCGGGGCGGCTATGTGCGCTTTGACCTGCGCCGGTGATGCCCGAAATGATCGAGATGGCCGAGACAACCATCGATCCGGATCGCCTGCTGCGGCGGGTGGAGCGTGAGCGACGGGCCCGCAAGGAGGCGGAGCGGCTGCTCGAAGAGAAGAGCTTGGAGCTCTACGAGGCCAATCAGGCATTACAACGGCAGGCCGCGGCGCTGGAAGAGCAGGTCCGCGAGCGAACCGCAGAGCTTCACGCGGCGCTCGGACGTGCCGAGGAGGCCGCGCGGGCGAAGAGCGAGTTCCTGGCCGTGATGAGTCATGAGATCCGAACGCCGCTGAATGCGGTGATCGGCATGTCGGAGCTGCTCTCGCTGGAGTCGCTGGCCCCTGAGCATCAGGAGCAGGTGCAGCTGATCCACGACAGCGGCCGCAGTCTGCTCGCGCTGATCAACGATATCTTGGATTTCTCCAAGATCGAGGCCGGCAAGATGCAGCTCGAGCAGGAGGTCTTCGATCCGCGCGAGCTGCTGCTGAGCGTGTTGCGCTCGTTTGAGGCGCAGCCGTTGGCGCCTGGCATCCGGTTCCGCTCTGCGCTCGGGCCGCTCCCTCGACATCTCTCCGGCGATCGGGTTCGCTTGCGCCAGGTGCTGAGTAACCTCATTGGCAACGCGGTGAAGTTCACCCGCCAGGGCGAGGTGTGCTTAGAAGCGCAGGCGGAGGAGATCGCCGCCGGTTGGCTGCTGCGTGTTCAGGTGGCGGATACTGGGATCGGCATGTCACCCGAGCAGCAGGCGCAGCTGTTCCAGCCCTTTGCTCAGGCGGATGCCTCAACCAGCCGCCATTTCGGCGGCACCGGCCTGGGCCTAGCCATCTGCCATCGGCTGGTCACGGAGATGCACGGGACCATCGGCTGCGAAAGCGCGCTCGGTGAAGGCACGACCTTTCGCTTCGAGGTGCGCTTGGGTCGGGCCGACGAGGTGTGCCGAACGACAGATGCTGACCAGAACACCAAGGCGGCCTGCGTCTGCGCCGGTCCGAGTGTTCGCCTCCTCGTCGTCGAGGATAATCCGGTCAACCAGCTGTTGGCCTGCCGCATGGCGGAGCGACTTGGGCACCGGCCTGAGACGGCGATGACAGGGTTCGAGGCGCTGGAGAAGGTCCAGCAGGTGGCCTACGATGTGGTGCTGATGGACTTCATCATGCCTGGAATGGACGGCCTCGAGACGACGCGCCGTATCCGCGCCATGGCGCTCGCGCAGCAGCCGCGCATCGTCGCACTGACGGCAAACGCCTTCGCCGAAGACCGCGACCGAGCCTTGGAAGCTGGTATGGACGGCTTCCTGAGCAAGCCGCTGCAGCTTGATCAGCTGCGCCACGAGCTATGCTCGGCCTGTATGGCGAAGTACGCCAGCGTAACGGGTGTCTGAGATGTCTATTGAGGAGATCAAAACCCGGCTTCAGGCGGAGCTTCCGGGTCTGCTCCAGCAGGATGCGGGCTTTCGCCAATGGCTCGAAGACCTGATCCGCAGCACAGCGGTGTCGGCTGAGCGCTTCGATGATCGTTTCGACCGAGTGCTCCGTGAGCTCGCCGCTGACCGCGAGGCGCAGGAACGCAAGTGGGAGCAACAGGAGCGTCACTGGGAAGAGCAGAACCGCAAGTGGGATGAGGACACCCGTAAATGGGAAGAGCAGAACCGCAAGTGGGATGAGGATAACCGTAAATGGGAGGAGCAGAACCGCAAGTGGGATGAGGACACGCGCAAATGGGAAGAGCAGAACCGCAAGTGGGACGAGCAGCACCGCTTCAATCTCAAATTGCTTGATGAGCTCAAGCAGACCCGTATCCGGCAGGACCAGGGCATCGGTGCCCTAGGCGCCCGCTGGGGACTGGCTTCCGAGGCCAGCTTCCGGTCCGCGCTCAAGGGTATCCTGGAGACATCATTCGGCGTCGAGGTCACCAACGTCAACGAATTCGATGACGAGGGTACGGTCTTCGGCGTACCCGACCAGGTCGAGATCGACATCATCGTGCGCAATGGCGAGCTCATCCTCTGCGAGCTCAAGTCGTCCATGTCCAAGTCCGATATCTATACCTTCGCCCGCAAGGTGGAGTACTACCAGCGCCGCCATGGTCGGGAGGTCAGCCGAAAGATCGTCATCTCACCGATGGTCAGGCCCGAGGCGCGGCCGGTGGCGGAGCGTCTCGGTATCGAGGTCTTCGGTTACGCTGAGGACGTGCCCAACCTCTGAGCGGCACGTCGCTCGCGCTCAGGAGCCATGGCTTAGGCAATGGCTTAGATCGAATCTGGCTCGCCCTTCTTGTAGAGGCGCTTACCTGCGATCCAGGTCTCGTCGATGTTGCGATCGTCGCCGCAGGCCATGACCCCGAAGAGGAGCTGGGCGGCCTCGTCCATGGTTCTCGGTCCCGACTCGGTGGCAAGCGATTGATGCCAGGCCATGGCCTCCTGGCCAGCGCGCCAGTCGATGGCGATGAAGTCGGCCTCCTTCCCCTTGTCGAAGTTGCCCAAGAGGTCGTCGAGATAGAGCGAATGGGCGCCGCCGAGGGTGGCGAGATAGAAGGCTCGATAGGGGGAGAGCTTGTTGCGCTCGGCTTCGGCCAGATCCTGCTCGCGGGGATTGACCGAGCCGTCGAGCATGGTGTTGTTGCACATGCCGACCTTGTAGGCCTCCTCGAGGACGCGCACGATCGAGAGTGCGTTGCCGCCGCCCATGTCGGAGCCGAGTGAGAGGCGGACGCGGTGCTCGGGGTCGGTTGCGCGGCCGATGCGGAACAGGCCGCTGCCCAGGAAGAGGTTCGACAAGGGACAGAAGGACACCGCGGCGCCGGCCTTCGCGAACCGTCGGAATTCGTCATTGGTGAGCCAAACGCCGTGGCCGGCGGTGAATTTCGGTCCGAGCAGTCCGTGCTTTTCGTGCACCTCGGTGTAGTCGCAGCAGTCGGGGTAGTAGTCCTTTGCCTGGCGCACCTCCGTTGGGTTCTCGGAGATGTGGGTGTTGATCCAGAGGTCCGGGTACTCTTCCTTGAGCTGCGTGCAGCGATGCATCATCGCCTCGCTGCAGCCGACGGCGAAGCGCGGTGTGATCGCGTAGAGGTTGCGCCCCTGGCGATGGTACTTCTCGATCAGCGCCTTGGAGCCCGTGTAGAAGTCGTCGGCACTGATGATGTAGTCGTCGGGGGCAAAGCGGTCGATGCCGGTGAGCCCTGAGATCACGCGCATGTTGCGCCGGCTGGCCTCGTCGAAGAAGACCTCGGTGGTCACCGGAAAGCTGGTGGTGAAGGCCTGGCAGGTGGTGGTTCCGCCGGCGAGCAGCGCCCTGAAGAAGGTCTGCGCGGCTGCGGTGGCGTAGTCGCGATCGCGGTACTTGGCCTCCTCGGGGAAGATCCAGGTCTGCAGCCAATCGAGTAGTTGATGCCCGTAGGCGCCGAGTACGCGGATCTGCGGGAAGTGGATGTGGCCGTCGATGAGCCCCGGCATGATGATCCGGTTCTCGATATGGGTCACCTTGACGCCGGGATGGCGTTTCGAGACCTCTTCATAGGCGCCGAAGTCGGCAACGATGCCGTTCTCGACGACGAGCAGACCGTCGGCGAAGAAGCGCGCGGCCTGCTGCTCGTGCCCGAGATGTTTCCATGGGTCGTCGACGAGATCGAAGAACGCGCCACGAATCGCACAATTGCTGCCAGTCA
>CAZTYV010000218.1:0-5041 GCA_964617675.1 uncultured Halochromatium sp.
TGGTGACCACCTGACGCCTGTGCTCGGGGCCGTAGCTGACATGGATGGGCTTGTCCGCGCCGTAGAAATAGAGCCGGTCGAAGGGCCTGTGCTCGACCACCCATTGGGCGACCTCGAGCATATCCTCGTCGTCGATGATGAAATCCACCGCGGCGCCGAGCCGCGGGCAGATCAGATTGCCCAGCCGGTTGCGCTCATGCGCTGCATGCTGATCGCGCTTTGGATCGATGCGCCCCGGAATCTGGCGCGCTAGCCGCGGTGAGCAGAAGCCGTAGGTGAGGTGGATCATCCCGAACCAGTCGATCACCGGGTCCAGTATCTGCTCGGCCAGCTCGAGCAGCGCGTTGTAGCTTTCCGGCGCTTGCGGGAGGTTATCGATGCCGGCGTCGCGTTGGCGTCTGCCTCCGCTCCGGTCTTTGCCCTCGCCTCGCCCTCCGGCCTCGACCTCATCGGCCGTCCCGCCCGCCTCCACCGCCAGCCGCTGCCAGGTCTCGCCGCATTCGATCAGATCGCGGAAGCGCAGGTACTGGCCGCAAGGGTCATCGAGCGCCGGCGGCGTCTGCACGCGCCGAAGCTGCAGCCCGTCGACCTCCCAGCGATGCCGCGCCAAGATCGCATCGAGCTCAGCGGCTGGCGGCCCATAGCCAGCGAGATCGAGCAGCCCGCGCGCCTCGAGCTCAGCAAGCGCCTCGTCGAAGGCCACCTGCTCCGGATAGCCCGGATGCTCTTCATTGATGAAGCGCGACTTGCGGTACAGATACGGCGGCTCAAAGACCTCGCCATAGCCGAACAGGTCGACATCCTGCTCACGCAGCTTGATCTTGACCCGCTCCAGCATGCGCGGCAGCGCCCGGCCATCGAAATCATCGAAGCGCATCAGCGTCAGCTTGCCGGAGCCGATGTGGATCTTGATCAGGTCGGCATTGTGCACGTCGCCATAGAGCACCGCGGCTGCGCCGATATAGACCCGCAGCAGCGCCGGCAACTGCTCCAACAGGCTGCTGTGCAACGTCAGCGAGCCACGCGGGGGTGCTTCGGGATCAGCAACAGACCCGTCTTCTCCCAAGGCAAGACGGCCTTGCGACCTGTCCGCCGGTGCATCCACGTGCGCGGCCGGCGTCCCGCCTGCGGGTTCCGACGCAACGCCAGAGGCGAGCGCGGACGCGCTATCCGCGGCGGACTCGGACGCAGCACCAGCCCCTCCGTGGTCATCCAGCTCAAGCCAACCCAGCCCATGCTCGGCGGCGGTTTTACAGGCATCGGCAATCGCCTCAACATCGGCAATCTGCATCAGCCGCAGAAAACCGGCGCTGCGCGCCGCCTGATAGTCGCCGAAGAAGGCCTTGATGTCGCGCTGCAGCCCGGCCTCCAGATGTTTGTACGGCCGGCGGCGCTCAAACTGCAGCAGCGCGAGGTAGACCTCCAGATCGTCCACCCGTGCCTGCTCGGCGCGCTCGAGCAGCGAGGTCACCTCGGTATCACCCAGGCGCTCGCGCTGCTCGACCTCGAGAAAGCGTAACGCCTTGTTGAAGGTGCCGAACCCTTCCGTCAGTGCCAGCAGGTCCTCGGCGCCAAGGTCGGCCTTCTCGGGGCTGCGCCCGAGGCTCAGCCAAAGATCCCAGAGCCGCTCAAGGGGACCTTGGTAGGCCGCATACTGCTCCGCGCGGCGATCACGGCGCTTGCTGATGCGCGGCGCCCGCGCCGATGCCGGTACCGGCGCCGACGGATCACGCAGGCGCGAACGCCGGCTGCGATAGCGCTCGACCAGGAAGCGCTGCTCGGCATCTTTATCACGGAACACATAGAGCACACCGGGCGCGACCGGGATCGGCTCCTCGTCCAGCGCATCGACCAGAAACTCCCGGATTTCCTGCTGCGTGTAGTACTTCTGAAAGGTCTGGCGCTGGGTGATCACGCCATCGCGAAAACGGGTGCCGCGCGGATCATTCTGATTCGCCAGCATCACCGACACCACCAACAGCCGCTCCGCCAGCGACCAGGCCCGTTGCAGCGCCTCAAGCCGCTCGTCAAAGTCCTCGATGACGTTGATCACGAAGCCGAGATTGACCAGATCGGCCGACTGGATCGGTTGCTCCGGCGCGTAGTACGGGTCCCAACCAGCGGCCTCGAGGCCATTCTCCCGCAACCCGCGCAGGTCGTCGCCCCGCCCGCAGCCGTAGTCGAACAGGCGATGCTGGCCATCGAGAAACCCATGCCGAGCCAAACTTTGGATCGGCGCCGAGAAGCCGTAACGGACCATCGCCGTGCGATGCCGAGCCGCCTCCCAGCCGGCGTGCAGCGGGGCTGCATCATCGACCGCGCGCTCAGCGGCGGCATCCAGCCCCGTCTCGCCGCCCTCAGCCTCGGCACCGGCCTCCAGGTTGCCAAGCGGCACCAGCGCATGCCCTTCGATCCGATAGCCCTTTGCGCGCACCAGCTCCAACCATTGGCGCCGGTAGCCGATACGAGTCGTGTCCTCGAACAGTCCAATCGCCTCAGCCGCCTCGGTCAGCGCCTGATACTCCTCCTGGCGCGGATGCTCCGCTGGCAGCAACAGCTCCTTGCGATGCAGGATCGGCGGGTTCAGCGAGTCGGCATAGGTGCGATAACCAACCGCGCCCGTGTTTGGCTCAAAGCGCCAGCTCTCGCGCAGCGGCGGGAAGGGTTCATCGAAGAAGTTTGCATAATGCAGCAGCGCCAGCTCACCGCTCTCTGCATCAAGCCGAACGACATTGAAGCGAGCACCGCGCTCGACGCCTGCCGCCTGCTCAGCCACGGCAACGCGCGCCTCCCAATCCAAAACTTTGATATCTTGCGCACTCGCGAGCGCATCAACGTGCAGGTAGGTGCGCCGACCTATGGTTTTGCCTCGATTAGCGCGCGCCATCGTCCTGGCCAACCGCATCCCTTATCGAGATCAGCACGCGGTTAAGAAGTTCAGCATGATCGGGTAAGCGGGAATCGGCAAAGGCAGACAGCCTCACATCCATCGCTTCGCCTCCGCGCGGACACGTTCGCCAAACGCCCCCCTCAGCATGGGCGTCGTCACAAGATCAACGTGGAACGGCACAAAGGATTCATCGAGATCTTCGACGATTGCATTGATCTGATGCCGGGGCAGCTCGCCATCGATCCATAGATCATAATCGGAATTCCACGCTGCATCGCCGCGCGCCCGCGAGCCGTATAGATACACCGCGGCATCGGAACGAAGATATCTGCGCAGTGTATCGCGAATATAGTCTTCCGATAAGCGCATTAAGTCAAAGCGATTCATGACCCGACACAATCCCAGTGGCTGCGAAGATCGTTAGCAGCAGCTCGTCATCATCAATCAAACGATACTCGGGGCGCCGGCCAGAGAGCTTCTCGCTATTCTCAAAGATAATACGCACCCCTTCACCACGCTTATCCATGTAGGTCTGTCGGTCGCTCTGCAGCCAAGACATCTCCGTTGGCACTGGGCACTTTGCCAGCAGACTGGTGAGTGTCTCGTTACGAGCCGATTGCCGATAGATTAGACTATCGACGGTCATTGTATTCGGAATCGAGCCGGGTGAATAGAGCTCAAGCCGATCCGAATACAATCGTAACCGAATCTTTGCGCCATAAATCGCATAATCACGATGCGCCACAGCGTTGACCAATGCCTCAAAAACCGCAGTGAGATCGTATTGAGGAATATCCCTCCTACCCAGTGTCTTAACCGCTGCAACCTTCATATTTCGCGCGACGAACCGACACGCTTCACGCACCTGCTCATCCAGCGGCCCTGAAAGATCACGCGCATCTAGTTGATAAGGAAGATTCCCATCCGTTTCTGCAGGCGATGTGCCATGATAGGCAACTGCTTGAATAAAAGCGTTTGGCATCCAGTCACGCGGCTCCGGGGTTGCCATCAATATGCCGCTCACCGAAGGATGCAGCTCACCTTGGTCATCCGGCGCAGCAAGACCCAATTTAGATAAAAACTCCGTCACCTCGTCGCGACTGCGCGGTGTTCGGAAACGCTCATAAAGCAAGGCATCGAGCGCAGAGAGAGGCGCCTGCACCACAGGCTGTTCATCGAAGCGAATCAACCGGGTCTGGCTGCGCTGCTGGCCGAGGCGAATGATATACTCGGTTGACATCCGGCGCTTGCTACTGCCGACTCGATAGAAGTGCCCATTCGGGCTCTCATGAACAAACAGACTCCGCGGGATATCAATCTTGAGAACCGGCTGTGGCTGTCCCTGCGCATCTGGCAAGCGCCACTTTTCAATTCGGCAGAGCATAGGCGGTTTGATTCGATCCGCAATCACCCCTTGCAGCCACTGCTCAAGTCGATCTAACTCGTCAACGCTCAGACCTTGAGGCTGCTTTCTCACCTCATCAAAGCCCAGGATCAAAACCCCACCCGAACTATTTGCAAATGCCGCCAGCTCATCCGCGAGTCCATCAGCATGCGGACCGGTAATGCGCTCGCCGCGAAACTGCACAGCCTTGAACTCAAGGCGGCCGTCTTCGCCGAGCTGGATCTGCTGCAATAGAGCGTCTTCGGTATCGAACATATCAGGCTCGCGTTAGCTCACCATTCCTCTTCCGCTCGATTCATATACTCACGCATGTTGTCTAGCCAGATGGGCATCTCTTCCTTGATGGTCTGATTCAAATGCTTCACAACCTGCCGCTCAACCTCACCCTGCTCGGCGAGAAAGGTATAGAACTTTTTCAGGCTCGCCGCGTTGCCTTTAATGCTCGCCTCACTCGACCACATCGCCTTGCGGATAAACCAATCACCGAGGAACTCTGACACATAGTCAGCGCCGGCGCGAGCATCAACAGGTTCGTAGTACTGCAGAAAATGCTCAACAAAGAACGAGACGTTGCTGACATGCCGGCGAATAGTCGCATCTGATAGACCCGCATCTACGAGCCATCTCTCGAACGCCGCCAACAACGCCTCGCTGTCTTTCTCAATCTGTTGAGAGCCACGCTGTGCTTCGACATCGTCAGACATCTAAAACCTCCAATCGATCGGTCACCTACGATCCCAGCTCCG
>CAZTYV010000219.1:0-5029 GCA_964617675.1 uncultured Halochromatium sp.
GCGTGTTCAGCCATCCGCTCGGCCCCCGGGGCGGGGCCGCCAGCCTGCGCCAGGCTTGGGAGGCGATCGCCGCCGGCGTTCCGCTCAACGCGCACGCCGCTCAGCACCCCGAGCTGGCGGCGGCGATTGAGGCGTTTGGAGCAACCTCGCAGCGATGAGCGTTGGCGCTCACGGAGTCATGCGCGAGACGCCTCCCCGGTTCCGGTACGATCGGGTCGTGGTCGCGCGCGGCGGCGCGCTTCGTCGTCGCCATTGCACCTCTGGCGTGCAGGTACGAGTATTGGTGCGATCCTGATCCGGCAGGAGCCGAAGGGCACTCAGGCCGCGGATA
Source organism: uncultured Halochromatium sp. (assembly GCA_964617675.1). Classification (GTDB taxonomy): domain Bacteria; phylum Pseudomonadota; class Gammaproteobacteria; order Chromatiales; family Chromatiaceae; genus Lamprobacter. Next base: position 332 of record CAZTYV010000219.1, read on the forward strand.
ATGCCTGAGCCTGCGCGGGCCGACGCAACAGCCGCCGGTTGAGTCGCAGCAGCGTCTCCAGGCTCTTCCACTGCACCACCACCAGCGGCGCCATCAGCACGAAGAAGGCTGGGGTCAGCGGGGTGACGATGTCGTTGCCGACCAGCCCGAACATGATCCAGAACCAGCCGAAGACGAAGAAGGCGACGCCAGGGCAGATCAGACTGTAGGCCCCGGGGCTATATTGATCGCCGTGCAGATAGTCGCGGAAGTAGCCTAGCCGGCGCATGACCACATAGCCCAGCAGGCCAAACAGGATCTCGAGCGACAGGATGACCGAGGTCAGTACGAAAAGCGCCGGCTTCGGCACGTCGAGGTCGAAACCATGCTGAAGGCCCATGATCAGGCGCACCAGGGTGATGCCGGAGAGGGTCAGGATTGGGATCAGGATCCACAGACTCGGCGAGGCGCTCGCGGTAAGCCCATGGCGAAACATCGAGTTGACGCCCACCACCAGCTTGACCAGCCCAAGCAGGGCCGACAGGCTCAGGAAGAAGATCGCGAAGAAGAGCCCGATGGCGTTGACGAGCTGATTCTGGCTCATGGCGCCCGGCGCGGCGAAGGCCACGGCGATCATCGCGAAGGCGAAGATCGGCATCATCTGGCCGAGGTTGGCGTTACCGATGAAATCGAAGGCACCGGTGACCATCAGTCGCGCCAGATAACGGCCGTACATGCGAAGTGCGACGGCACCGAGGATGATGAGCACCAGCAGCACGCCGGGGAACAGGTACTCGGCGATCTCCCAGAGACCGGGGATGGTCGCTGCGCCGACTGCGAACAGGACATTGATGGTCATGGTCAGCGTCAGCGGGATGGTCATCAGCGCGACATCCTTGTTGCCGGCCTGCAGTTGCTCGAGGCTGATCTCGCGGCGCCAGCGGCGGTAGCGCAGCAGGTTCCAGACGAGCAGGCGCACGTGCATTGCGGCCATGACCAGCATGGCACTGATGCCGAGGATGATCAGCGGCCGCGTCCAATCGGCGCCGCTCGCCCAGAGCTCCAGCAGATGATTGGCCGTCACCACCGGGGCGTCGGGGTGCGGCACCAGGAACATGAAGTAGAGGAAGAAGGTGACGCTGAGGCCGCCTGCGCCGAGGGCGGCGAGGAAGTAGAGCGGGTGATATCCAGGCTGGGGATTCTCAGTCATGGTACTGCTCCGAGTGAGAACGATACTCGGGACAGTATTTAAGTATACGCTAATAGTCTCATTGAAAAAGCGCAACCTGATCCCGCAGCGTCAACGCAGCCGAAGCTTGCGGTACCAGCCACGCCAGCGCCGGGCGAGTGCCCTGGCCTGGAGCTGGGTCTCCCAGAGCCGCAGCCGGCCACTGCGCTGGCGGTGGATCAGGCGAAAATGCAGCGTCGGGGTCGCGCCCAGGTAGTCTTTGAAGCGCGCCAGCGAGGGCTGAGGCGAGCCGCCGAGATTGACGAACCGAATCGCGCTGCCCTGCTGCATGGCCTCACGCAGCTGCAGCGCGACGGACCAATAGAGCGTCGGCACGGCGCTGCGCTCGGCGGTTCCCGGGTCTTGGCCCATGCGCCAGAGATACGCGCTCTGATCGTCCGGGCTCAGGAGCACCAGCACCGCGTCATGCTCGCCGCGATTCGAGAAGGCGGGCAGTGTCAGATCAGGCGCGAGCATCGGGCTCGCGGAGAACAGATAGTACAGCCCGGGCGGGCACTGAATGCATCGACGATTGCGCGCCCCGCGCTGCCCAGTAACCCAGAGTAACCCAGTAACCCAGTGATCGAGTCTTGGCGATGGAGACGATTCCGGCGTGGCTCGCAGACCTCGGTCTGATTGGCCTGATCCTGTTGGCGAACGCGCTGCCGCCGCTGGCCAAGTATGGGCTGGGTGCGCGTTGGTCCTGGCCGATCGACGCTCACCGGGTCCTCGCTGACGGGCAACCGCTCTTCGGCCCCACCAAGACCTGGCGCGGGGCACTGATCACGCTCCTGATCACCCCCGTCGTGGCGCTTGCCGTGGGGGGTTCTTGGACACTTGGGCTCGGCGTCGCCGCTGCCGCGATTGCCGGCGACCTGCTCTCATCCTTCCTGAAGCGACGGCTTGCACTGGCCCCGAGCGCACGAGCCATCGGGCTCGACGAGATCCCCGAGGCCCTCTTGCCGGCGTTGCTCGGCAAGGCTGTGCTCGGGCTGCACTGGATCGATGTGCTGCTGGTCGTCGTCGCCTTCACGCTGGTCCATTGGCTTCTAGACCGATGGCTGGCGCGCGCTCTGGAGCCTGATTGAGACCCGAATGAGACCCGATTAAGACAGGCCGAGCCACGAGGCCCATCGGCGCGGTGGGCGCGCGGGATGCCGGGGCGTCAGCTACCCTCAAGCGCGGCACAGCTCATGGATGGTGATCTCAGGCGGGCAGTTGAGGCGGGCGGGGATCACCGATGAGCCGGTGCCCACGGAGGTGTAGCCGACCATCTCGCCATGCCGCCAGGCACCGGCGGCAAGCCGCCGCGGGCAGCGCGCATCCCAGACCAGGGCGATGCCCCCGGGCAGACAGATCTGCCCGCCGTGGGTATGACCGCAGAGCATCGCGGAAAAGCCAGCGTAGGCGGCGTGGCGATAGACCTCGGGCGTATGCGACAACAGCACAGCCGTTGCATCCTCGGGAATATCAGCGGTGACCTGGTCGATGTTGTGGACCTGGTAGTAGTGCGCATCGTCGATGCCGGCCAGGTAGAGGCGCTCGCCGCCGCGCTCGATGACCTCGGTCTCGTTCAGAAGCACGCGGATCCCCATCGCCTCCATCCCTGGGACCAGGCGAATGCTGTCATGGTTGCCGAGCACCGCGTAGACCGGGCCGCTGAGTTGGGTGTGGATGGTCGCCAACCCCGAGAGGGCCTCGGCAGAGTCGCCGAAGGTCTTGGCGCGGTAATCGCCCGTCAGCACGCAAAGCTCATAGTCCAGGCCCTGCAGCCGCTCGGCGATCGCGGCGGTGATACGTCGGTCGAGGTCCGCGTGGAGGTCGCTCAGGTGCAGGAGCCGCAGGCCGACCAAGCCCTCGGGCAGCCTCGCGAGGGCAAGGCGATGATGCCGGATGCGGATATCGCGCGTGTTCCGCTGAGCGCGCCCGTAGAGGCCGGAGAGCCGCAGCGCATGGCGCATCAGCGCGTGTAGCGAGTACCAATTCTCCGGATAGAAGAAGTGCGCGCCCGGGCGGCTGAAGGAGAAGACCTCGTGATCCTGCTCGAGCCCGAGTCGACGGCGAAGATAGGCTCGCCCGAGGCGGGCCTCGAGCGCCTCGAGCTCGGCGTCCGTTTGGAGAGTGCTCATGGACTGGATTCTAGTCTTCGATCGGCCTCGGTGCCCACCCCTGCTCGAGGACGCTGCACTTGGCACCGCACACCGCCGTCGGCTGCCCAAGGGTCCGCGTCGGTGGACCTGGGCCATCGCCTGATCGAGCGCCTGAGCCAGCACCTGACCCAACCTCGAGCACCTGACCCAACCCAAATCAGAGCCGAACGGGCCTCAAGCCGGAAGCAAGCGTCCATCTGCATCCGGCCGGCCCGTCGCCGTCGAGGCTAGGGGGCCCGACCCTCGTCGATGCTTGGAGCCCTGTCGTGTCCGAGCGGTGCTGCCTGAGCGTCGAGCACATAGGGCTCGAGCATCGCGCGCAGATCAACCTCGGCGCGCAGGCGGCGACAGAGCATGAAGATGCCGGCGAACTTGCGCTGCAGGAACATGGTGGCCGGCTCCGGCATGTGATTGAACATCTGGTCGTTGAACATGTCGCGGCCGCGGGCGAAGACCCGCTCGAACAGGGTCGAGTGGCCGAAGTCGTAGGGGCCGTCGCTGCTGATCACCTCGCCGGAGAGCGCGATCAGATCGAGCAGCCGCTCGGCCTGCGCGGGCGGCTCATCGGCGCCGACATAGCCGAGGTCGATGGCGCCCTCGCGCATCCCCGTCCGATCGCCATCGAGCGTGGCGCGCGCGAGCCGCCGGTAGCCCTCGATCAACGGCGCCGGAACCGCGCGCGTCGCGCCGAAGTCGAGCAGCACGATCCTGCGAGTATCGCCGTCGTAGAGGAAGTTGCCGAAGTTCGGGTCGGTCTGCACCAATGCGAATTCGAACAGCTCACGGATCATCAGCCGCGAGAGCAGACCGGCGACCCGATTGCGCTCGGCGCGGCTGTAGCTGCTGGTGCTGAGTTGGTCGATCGAGACGCCCTCGGCGAAGTCCATCGCGAGGATGCGCGAGGTGGAGAGGTCGCGATGGACCGCCGGGACCAGAAAGTCCGGGTCGTCGCCGAGCAGCCTGCGATAGGCCTCGAGCGAGTGCGCCTCGGCCTCATAGTCGGCCTCCTCGTGCAGCTGCACCCGTGCCTCCTCAAGCATCGGCATCGGGTCGAAGCCAGCCGGCATCATGCCGAAGTTGCGGCTCAGAAACGCGAGATTGGCGATGTCGCTGTCGATGCTCTCGCGCACGCCGGGGAACTGCACCTTCAGCGCGAGGCGCCGTCCGTCGCGGGTCTCGGCGCGATGCACCTGACCGATCGAGGCGGCAGCGATGGGCTGAAATTCGAAGCGTTTGAACTGCTTGTTCCAATCCTTGCCCAACTCGGCGCTCAGCACGCGGTTGAGCTGGCGGGAGTAGGGATCGTGAAATCGAAAGAACTCGTCACGCCTCTCGAAGCCC
>CAZTYV010000220.1:0-5016 GCA_964617675.1 uncultured Halochromatium sp.
ATATTGGTCGGACTGCGCTCGACTCGGTCTCGGGCGCCTCGTGACTGCTGTTGCACAGCGTTCTGGAGCCCCACCATGAAACGCCAGACGGCGCGGGGCGGCGCCGCCGGAGGCTTGTCTCCGCTCGCCAAGACCGCAGATCCCTTTCCAGCAACGATGCAAACCACGGGTACAAGCGAGGCTGGAATCTCGGTATCCTTGCGGGTCAGCGACCTTGATGAAACCTTTGGCAGTCCGCAGGCGTCATAGGCTCAAGATCCAGCGTCCGAATCACCGAACACCACAACCTGTTGTTCCAAACGGAGAGAGATATCCCGATGGCAAACCCAAACCCCTTCTCATCGAACCAGTACGCGGCAACCGCGCGCGCCGGCTCGGTGCTCGAGACCAACAAGGTTCTCAAGAACACCTACCTGCTGCTCGCGGCAACGCTCGGCTTCAGTGCCGTTACGGCCATGCTCTCGATGGCGCTCGCCATGCCCTCCTGGGTCTACCTGGTCTCAGTCATCGGCGCTATGCTGCTCGGCATGTTCGTGCTGCCGCGCACCGCGCAGTCGGCCAAGGGCGTCGGCGTCATCTTCCTGATCACCGGTCTGCTCGGCTTCGGCCTCGGCTCGATCCTGAGCATGTACCTCGCGCTTCCAAACGGCCCGAGCATCATCGCCACGGCCTTCGGTGGTACCGCCATCATCTTTCTCGGCCTCTCAGGCTACGCGCTGACCAGCAAGCGTGACTTCAGCTTCCTCGGCGGCTTCCTGTTCGCCGGCATGATGGTCGCCGTGGTCGCGATGATCGCCAATATCTTCCTCAACATGCCGGCACTCGCCCTAGCCGTCTCGGGCGCCATCATCCTGCTGATGAGCGGCTTCATCCTGTTCGACACCAGCCGGATCAAGAGCGGCGCCGAGACCAACTACATCATGGCGACCTACGGGATCTACCTCGCCATCTTCAACATCTTTGTCAGCCTGCTGCAGATCCTCGGCATCATGGGCGATGAATAATCCCTAATCGCCATCGTGGCTGAAAAGACCCCGGCTTCGGCCGGGGTTTTTGTTTGAACAACCGCGACGAACGGAGACCTTCATGGACCTATTCCTAAAGATCGCCGCTGCCGGCGTCCTGATCATGATGCTGTTCTTCCTCTGGCCGGCCTACAAGGCCTGGCAGGAGAACGGCCCCAAGGCCGAGAAGGGCGACTGGCAGGCCGCGATCCTGCCGTTGGTCGCCGTCGTCGGCCTGGTCATCGTGCTGATCATGCTGGTGCGCTGAGCTCCTCCTCCCGCAGCTCGCGGCGGCCAAGCGGCTAGCCAACCCGCACCAGCAGCCAGACCGTTGGCAGCCAGGTCGGCATCACCATAGGGTCTGCGAGTTGGCGCCCGATGCCGGTGCAGCCAGCGAGCCCACCTGCGATACCCAGGCGCACAACCTCAGAGCACAGCCGAGCGGCCGCAGAGCCCAAAGTTCCCGAGCAAGACGCCAGCGATCGAGCCCACAGCGAACGAAATAAGCACCCCGAGCCAGGCCGCCGGCCCGACGCCGAAGGTGCCAGCATCGGGCGGCGCCCGCCGGGGGCGTCAATCGCCCGGACGGCGATCGCCGAGCCTCCAAGGACGGATTCACTGCGTCCCCCGGCGGGCGCTGCCTGATGCCGGTACTGGCACCCAGGCCAGACCCGACCTACCAAGTCGGGTTCAGGCCCAACCCCAGGCTTCAGTCTACAGGCTCAAGCGAAGCCCACCCTGGCAAGCCTCAAGCCCGCGCCAAAGTCCGAACCCAGGCGGAGAGGCCAACCCGCGCCATCGCAGACAACAGACTCGTCACTGGCAACGCCAGCCCATCAACGCCGACGCGCCTTCGCAAAGGCCTCCGCCATCGCACCGGCAGCAGCGCTCGACTCCTCACGCCCGGACTTCGACGTCGACCCTGAGCGGCCTCGACCGGCAGCATCCGCACGCCCGACCGCACGCCCAGCGCGGCTCTGATCTCGAGCACCCGATGCACCAGACCCGGCACCGCCGCCACCCCGCCGCGCCCCAGCCGCATCAGGCCGCCCACCCTCCCCGGGGCCCGACCGCCCAACACCAGCCCGACCAGCACCGCCCTCGCCCTCCGGCACATCATCCAAGCGCATACTCAGCGAGACACGCTTGCGCGGCAGATCAACCTCCAGCACCTTGACCTTCACCAGCTGGCCGGTACTCACCACCTCATAGGGATCACGCACGAACCGATCGGCCAGCCGCGAGATATGCACCAGCCCATCCTGATGCACACCCACATCGACAAAGGCGCCGAAGTTGGTCACATTGGTCACCGTCCCTTCGAGCACCATCCCCGGCCGCAGATCGGCCAGCGTCTCGACCCCTTCTAGGAAGCTCGCCGCCTTGAACTCGGGGCGCGGATCACGCCCCGGCTTCTCTAGCTCCGCGATGATGTCGCGCACCGTCGGCTCACCGAAGCGCTCATCCGCAAGCTCAGCCGGGCTTAGCGCCGAAAGCGCCTTCTTGTCCCCGATCAAGGCCCGAATATCCCGCCCCACGCGCTCCAAGATGCGCCGCACCACCGGGTAGGCCTCCGGGTGCACCGCCGAGCCATCGAGCGGCTCGTCGCCGTCGCTGATGCGCAAGAAGCCCGCGCACTGCTGAAAGGTCTTCTCGCCCAAGCGCGGCACCTGCTTCAACTGCGCGCGGCTGCGAAACGCCCCCTGCTCCTCTCGAAAGCGCACAACGTTCTCGGCCAGGGTCTGCGTCAAGCCCGAGACCTGCGCCAACAACGGCACCGAGGCCGTATTCAGGTCCACGCCGACGGCGTTCACGCAATCCTCGACGACCGCATCCAGCGTCCGCGCCAGACCAGCCTGGTTCACATCGTGCTGGTACTGGCCGACGCCGATCGCCTTGGGCTCGATCTTCACCAGCTCGGCGAGCGGGTCCTGCAGCCGGCGCGCGATCGACACCGCCCCACGCAGCGACACATCGAGCTCCGGCAGCTCACGCGAGGCATACTCCGACGCCGAATAGACCGAGGCGCCGGCCTCGCTGACCACCAACGACTGCAGCCCGAGCTCCGGATGCCTGCGGATCAGCTCACGCGCGAGCTTGTCGGTCTCGCGCGAGGCGGTGCCGTTGCCGATGCTGATCAGCTTCACGCCGTGCGCAGCGGCCAGCTTGGCGAGCGACGCGATCGACGCATCCCACTGATTCTTCGGCACATGCGGATACAGGGTCGCCGTCTCAACCACCCGTCCGGTGCCATCGACCACCGCAACCTTCACCCCTGTTCGCAGCCCCGGGTCGAGCCCAATGGTGGGTAGCCGCCCCGCCGGGGCGGCCAACAGCAACGCCTTCAGGTTCTTCGCAAAGACACGGATCGCCTCCTCCTCGGCGGCCTCCAGCAGACGGTGCTTGAGGTCGAGGTCCAGGCGCGTCATCAGCTTGATCCGCCAGGTCTTGCGAACCGTCTCGATCAGCCAGGCATCGCCCGGCCGACCCTGATCGCGGATGCCGAAGCGCTGCGCGATCCGACCGCGGAATGACGCATCCGGGTCATCGCCCTCGCCGGTCACCAGCTCCAGCGCCAACACACCCAGGTTGCGACCGCGGAACAGCGCCAGCGCCCGATGCGAGGGCACCTTGGCGATCGGCTCGCGGTAGTCGAAATAGTCGGAGAACTTCGCACCCTCCGTCTCCTTGCCCTCGATCACCCGCGACAACAGGATGCCCTGCTCCCAGAGCCGCTCGCGCAGCTCGCCGGCCAGCTCGGCATCCTCGGCAAAGCGCTCCATCAGGATCTGGCGTGCGCCCTCAAGCGCCGCGGCCGCATCAGCAACCCCCTTGCCGGCATCGACATAGACCGCGGCCTGCACCTCCGGCACCTGGGAAGGGTCCGCGAGCAGCGTATCGGCGAGCGGCTCGAGGCCGGCCTCACGGGCGATCTGCGCCTTGGTCCGGCGCTTGGGCTTGAATGGTAGATAGAGGTCCTCGAGGCGCTGTTTGGTCTCGGCGGCCTCGATCTCGGCGCGCAGCTCCCCGCTGAGCTTGCCCTGCTCATCGATGCTGGCCAGCACCGCGGCGCGACGCTCCTCGAGCTCGCGCAGATAGACCAGTCGCTGTGCCAGGTGGCGCAACTGCGCGTCATCAAGTCCACCGGTCGCCTCCTTACGATAACGGGCGATGAACGGCACCGTGGCGCCATCGTCGAGCAGATCCACCGCCGCCTGCACCTGCCGCGGATGGCAGCCGAGCTCTTGCGAAATAACCGGAATAATCGCGCCCATGAGTCTGTTTCACTTCTCCATCGATACCAGCGAAGCGCGCTATTGTAGAGCAAGCACCCGCTCGGCCCGAGCACGATCGAGCCAGCCCGCGACCGAGGGGTTCAACCGCACCGAGAGCCTGCGCGCGACATGCGCACTCTCACCGAGCGCAACCCAGCGCAGCCCGAGCTGGGCGGCGGCAAGCGCTGACCCGACCAGCGCGGCATGCTCGAAGCCACCGATGCGACGCAGCGCCTCGTAGGGGTCAGTCAGGACGTCGGCATGCCGGCGCAGGATCGCGCCCGCCCAGTCACTGACGTTGTCACCGGTGCAGTCACCGGTGCAGTCACCGGGGCAGTCACCGGGGCAGTCACCGGTGCAGCCACTGGTGCAGTCACCGGCGCTGTCACCGATGCCACTCAAGGGGCAGCGAGCCACGGCTGCCGGCGACACGCAGGGAGCCAGCGGCTCGTCTCGCGCCCGCGGATCAGCGTCTCGCTTGAAGGCCGCATTCAGTCCCAATGTCGCCGTCGGCTCAGTGCTGCGTAGCCAGCGCCCCCAGGCTGCGTTGGTCAGGGCAGCGCCGTGCCCTCGCCCCTCGGCCCAGATCAGATCGACGCCGGCGAGCTTCGCCCGTTCAACGGCATGGCGCCCGGCGCTGAGTGCTAGGTCGAGCTGATGGCCGTTCATCGCCGGCCTGAAACGACTATCAGCGGTCCCCGGCGCCAGATCGAAGCGCTGCGCACCCGGCTCGACGC
>CAZTYV010000221.1:0-4991 GCA_964617675.1 uncultured Halochromatium sp.
CAGTGACGGAAGTTGCCGATAGAGCGCGAATTTCCCACCGCGGTCATAGCCCTCAGTGGAATCCGAAAGCACCTCGACGATCAGGCTTGGATTCAGCAACAGATCACGGCGTCCATCATGGAACGCCTGCTCACCACAGAGCGCCATCAGGTCCGGATACTTGCCAGCATCGGCGGCCTTGATCTGCAGACGCATCCCCTGCCCATAGACGCGGCAGGGGCGGCCCTTGATCTGGTTCCAGATCTGGCCAAACAAGTTGCCGATAATCGCATGATGCTCGGCGGTCCCTCCGCTCATCGCGAAGATCTCGCCATTCACATACTCACAACGCTCATCCAGGGCCGCGCGCTCGCCCTCGAGCCAATCTTCAAAGCTGAGATGGGGTGTCGGCTGCAGTGCCACGGGTTATCTCCTAGTAAGATGCGCGGTTCGTCTGCGCAAACATAGCAGGAACGCCCACGCGTTGCGCGTGTCGGCCAGGGCATGGCTCGGCCAGATGACCGGGCGCATGATTGAGGTGGACGAGACTCCGATCAAAGCATTTCCCGCAAATCCAGCTCGAGCGCCTCGAACGTAGGTCATCGACCGTCTTCAGCTTGATCGCTTCCATCGGGGCCTCTTGCATGGCATCGGAATCGGTTGCCAGCAAGGCTAGAAGGGCTGGGGCCGACGGTCAATGGAGGGGTGGCACCGATGCGGTCCACGATGCCCGAGTCAAACCGGACTGGCCAAACAGGTCTTCGTCGAGTGCTTCCCAGCGAAGCGCTGCACCGCTGAGGATATCCACCGAGACGATGTCCGGGAGATCGGGCCGCAGATCGTTGATCAGCGCCACCAACAGCTCCGGGGCTTCGGCGAACAACCGCTTGAACACATAGTCGTTGGTGGGATCGAGTAACGTCTGCATGGTCAGATTCTCCTGTGCCGTGGAGCGGCCTCCCGGCCGCGATGCGCCGCAGCGGCGCGCCAGAGCGATCCACCACGCATGCATCAAGCACTGTCCATGCTGTTCCTCTCGCGGCGCCACCTGAGCGACGGGGCCGGCGTTTCACCGGCTCACCTATCCCAGTGGTGCAGGTGCCGAATGGCCGGCAGCGCCTTGGCTTTGCGGTGATAGCGGTCGTCCGCGGTGATCAATCGAGCATCCGATTCAAGCGCCACCGCGTGGTAGAGGGTGTCGAAGAGGTGATGCTCCAGATCGACGGCCAGCGCGCAGGCACGCATCAACACGGCGGAATCCTCGCGAACCGGAAGGGCCATGGCGTCCAGCAGCGCCAGATCCTGTTGGGCGCAATCGGGCGTCTCGCGCGCCAAGACGGCGGCAACCTCGATCAGCCAGTGCCGAGGCTGCACAACGCTGTGTTCACCGCGCACGACGGCAGCCATCAGTGCTGTCGCCTGCTCCGTGTTGGCCTCCCGCTCGGGATCATTAAAGAGCCACTTGATGATAACGCTGGCGTCGATAACCAAGATCATATGCGGCGATCATAAGCGGGGATCATCTGCGGGATGCAGCCATCAGGGCCGGCCTGATTCCCGCGCGGCTCGGGCGGCGGCATCGGACAGCTCGGGCCGCTTGGGTCGAGCTGCGGTGAGCTGCTCGAAGACGACCTGGCGCCGACGCTGCTGCTCGGCCTCAGCGATGGCCTGCTGCATGAGGCGAGCGATCACGGCACTCTTGTTTTGCCCGGAAAACTCGCGGTTGAAGGCATCCCGGAGGGCGTCCGGAATGCTGAAGTTCATCGTCGCCATGGGGGTGTGCTGGATTGTTGAAACCTTCAACAATGCTAGGTGCAAGCGCGTTGCGTCGCAAGCCCACTGCCGGCCTCGACAGGTTGATCGTTCGGGTCCTGCACAGCCGGATGGATCCGGCGACTCAACTCGCTGAATGATGCACCCGACTTGAGCGTCACCCAACGGTCCCGTTGTCCTAACGGTTATTCCAGCATCGCCGCCAAGTCCAGCTCCCTGGTGTCGAACGGCGGCACACGCACGCGCCGATGCTCCGCCGCGTTCAGTGTCGCAATCGCGCGATAGCCATCCCCGTCGAGTGCATGCGCGATCAGCGCTCGCTCTTCCGGCCAGATCAGCCATAACCAAGGCACCCGATGGCGCTGCAACAGCAGCGGGATGGTCACCGTGTCCTTCCTTTCGTGCCCCGGTGAGACGATCTCGCAGACCCAGTCCGGCGGCAGATCGATCACACCATTCGGCGGATCGCGCAGCCGCTCGCGGCGCCAGCCGGCCAAGTCATGCGAGGGACACTCGTGAACCTCGTAGGCGACGCTCACTTCGGTCAAGATCCACCAGCCGCCGGGTCCCGTCTCGTCGGCGAAGGGTCCGAGTGTGCGATCCGTCTTGCTCTGCGCCCGCGCATGCGCGAATCGCGTCATCGGCCGCCGGACGATCTCGCCGCCGATCAGCTCCACGCGCTCCTCGCCGCTCAGCAATAGGTCATCGACCGTCTTCAGCTTGATCGCTTCCATCGTGCCCTCGTGCGTGGCATCGGAACTCGGTTGCCAGCAAGGCTAGAAGGGCTGGGGCCGACGGTCAATGTAGGGGCGGCGCCCCCGTGTTGATCGATGGGTGTCTTCCAGCTCGGAGCATGATTCGACATCGACAAGCTGCGCTGCCGCGGCAACGCCATCGAGGACGTCAGCAACCGGCGAGCGCGCTTGATGCATGCTCGGCAATCCATCGCAACTTCAAGCCGGCGTCTCCCACGGATTGAACACCTCGACGCCAGTGGGCACAAAGTGTCTGAGATTCCGTGTCACGACGGTGAGGCCGTGCTCCTGAGCCGTCGCGGCGATCAGCAAATCAGCGCCGTCGTGACCGATCTCCGCCGAAAGCCTTCCCCAACGGCGTGCCACAACCGTGTCGATTCAGAACTCCACATCGCGCTGGCGCAACGGCATCCGCTCAAAAGGTTCATCGTCTTGAGGCAATTCCAGCAGGGCGTCTGTGAACGACGGTGCCGCCGCTTGCTCAAATCGTTGCAGGCGCTCGAACATCTCGGCGGAGAGCAACACGCTGACCGGTTTACCGCGTCGCGTCACCCACTGCGGCTCGCCACGCTGAGCGGCGTCAACGACCGCGCTGAAGCGATTCTTGGCGTCTTGGATGGACCAGGTTGGAGATGACATGAGTGCGACCTGTCTAGCTTATCTGGCTAGACGGTAGAGGTGTTATTGCTGAGGAGCAAGACCGTCCTGCGCAACCCGAAAGATGAGCTCAAGACCGGCACCCTGCCTGCCATGCTGAAACAACTTGGCCTCAGCGAACAGGATCTTTGACCATGCAAAGCTTTGTCTATCCCGTCGCGCTTGCTGAAGACCCGGAGGGCGGCTTCGTCGTCACCTGTCGTGACCTGCCAGAGGTCATCACCCAAGGCGATACGCGCGAAGATGCCCTGGAGGCCGCCGAGGGTGCAGTGCAGGCGGCCACGGAAATGCGGATTCAGGATCAAGAAGACATGCCGGTGGCCAGTGAGGCTCAGCGTGGCGAGGTACTGATCGCCGTGCCGATCGGCACCGCGATGAAAGCCGCGTTGTATCTCGCCATGCGCGAGCAGGGGGTCAACAAGTCTGAGCTGGCTCGCCGCTTGGGAATGGACGAAAAAGAGGCGCGTCGAATGCTCGATCCGAAACATAGCACCAAGGTCCCGACACTGGAGCGGGCACTCCACCTCCTTGGCAAGCGTCCCGAATTGCGCATTTGCTGATCACGATGCCCGATGGCCTTTATCGCACTCAGCAAGGGTGGCGTTACCATCGGTGAACACGCCTTCATCGGGGCCGGCGCGGTCATCACCAAAGACGTCAAACCCTATGCCCTGATGACCGGCGTCCCGGCACGTCAGATCGGATGGATGAGCGCCCACGGCGAGCGCCTGCAGCTCCCGCTCGTCGGCAGCGGGCAAGCCATCTGCAACGCCAGCGGGCAAGCCTATCGGCTGGATAACGGTCGGCTGTACCCACAATGATCGACGCATCGCGAGACGACTACGACACGCCCTGGAAAGAGATCGTCACGCAGGCCTTTCCGGAGTTCATGGCCTTCTACTTTCCCGCGGCGGCGACCGAGATCGATTGTTCGGCTGCCCCCGGCAGCGCCGGCTTGACAGGGCCGGAAGGCGTTGATAAACGTGTCACACATCAACGTCATACAGCGAGCCGATCTTGACCATCTCCATCCGACTCGATCCCGATACCGAGGACGAGCTGCGCCGCCGGCTTGCGGACCAGGGCATACCGATTTCCCGATACGTCCGCGAGGCGATCTGCGAGAAGCTCGCTCGTGGCGCGCCCCCTGACACACCCTACGACCTAGGCAAACCGCTCTTCGGCCGCTTCCAAAGCGGCGAAACGGATCGCAGCGTTCGTCGTAAGGAGCTGATTCGCGAGCGTCTGCATGATCGATATCGTCGTTGACAGTGGCCCCTTGATCGCGCTGTTCGACGGCTCCGATGCCTACCATGTTCGGGCCGTCGGATTTATCAAGGGCCTCGATGGGCGGTTGGTCACCAACCTGCCGGTCATCACCGAGGTGGTGTATGTGCTGGACTTCTCTCCACAGGCTCAGCGGGATTTCCTCGCCTGGGTCGAACAGGCCTGCGCCATCGACACCGGCACCCCGAGCGACCTTCCCCGCATCCGCGCGCTAATGGCCAAGTACGCGGACCTTCCGGCCGACTTCGCGGACGCCTCCCTGGTCGCCCTGTGCGAGCGTATTGGCAGCACCACGGTGGCCTCCGTGGACTCGGATTTCACCATCTATCGCACCGCGAGCCGGCAAGTCTTTCGCAATCTGTTCTTGACGGATTGAGAGGGGCCGTCGGCTGGATGCTACGTCGGCAACGACGTCGGCTGTACCCACAATGACCGACGCATCGTGGGACGACTACGACACGCCCTGGAAAGAGATCGTCACGCACGCCTTTCCGGAGTTCATGGCCTTCTACTTTCCCGCGGCGGCGACCGAGATCGATT
>CAZTYV010000222.1:0-4971 GCA_964617675.1 uncultured Halochromatium sp.
CACCCGAGCTGCCACCCGAGCTGCCACCCGAGCTGCCACCCGAGCTGCCACCCGAACTTCCGCCCGAGCTACCGCCCGAGCTGCCGACGATCTCAACCGCCGACATCTTCGCCAGCCGCGACGCCGAGATGGCCAACCTGGCGGCCAGGATCCAGGAGCAAAGCAGTGCCTATGCCAGCCGGACGCGTCGCAGGGCGGTCAGCACCGCGACCACCGAATATATCTACGCCACCTACATGGAGGCCTGGCGACGCAAGGTGGAGCGCATCGGCAACCTCAACTACCCAAGCGAGGCGCGCGAGCTCGGCCTCTTCGGCAACCTGATCCTGCATGTGGCCGTGCGCTCCGACGGCAGCCTCGAGGGCATTCGCGTGGTCCGTTCCTCCGGCCATGAGGTGCTCGACCAGGCCGCGATCCGCATCGTGCAGCTCGCGGCCCCGTTCGCCCCCTTTCCGCCGAATATCAAGCGCGAGACCGATGTGCTCGATATCACGCGCACCTGGCAGTTCCAGCGCAATCACGAGCTCGGCTGGGGGCGCTGAGGAACGGCTTGCCAGCACCCCGAGCCGACTGGATACTAGGGCCATGACTATTGCAACGTCGCTGACCAACCAGTTCCTAATCGCGATGCCGGGGCTGCAAGACCCGAACTTCTCGCGCACGGTGACCTTCGTCTGCGAGCACTCGGAGGCCGGCGCGATGGGCATCGTCATCAATCGCCCGATGGAGATCCAGCTCGGCGAGGTGCTCCTGCAGCTCGAGATCGACGCACCGACGCGAGACGTGCGTGAGCTCCCGGTCTACCTCGGCGGCCCGGTGCAGACCGACCGTGGCTTCGTGATCCACGATGGCGATCACGACTTCGACTCGACCCTGACCGTCACGCCAAACCTGCGCGTGACCACCTCGCGCGACGTGCTCGAGGCCATCGCCAGCGGCAACGGTCCAGCCCACCACCTCATCGCGCTCGGTTACGCCGGCTGGGGTGAAGGTCAGCTCGAGCAGGAGATGATCGCCAACGCCTGGCTCAGCGGCCCTGCTGACCCGGAGATCCTGTTCGCAACGCCCTCGGCCGAGCGCTGGCAGTCGGCCGCGCAGCGCCTGGGCGTCGATCTCAACCTACTCAGCGGCCAAGCCGGCCACGCCTGAGGCGCCGAGCGCGAGCGGATCAACCTTGGCCACCCTGCTCGGCTTCGACTTCGGTCCGCGCAAGATCGGCGTCGCCGTCGGCCAGACCCTGACCGCGACCGCCAGCCCGCTCGAAACGGTTCAGGCGCTCGGCCAGCGGCCCGACTGGAAGCGCCTCGAGGCCATCATCCGCGAATGGCAGCCCGACGCCCTGGTGTTAGGGCTACCCTTCAATATGGACGACAGCGAGGAGGACTGGAGCGCTCGCGTGCACCGCTTCGCTCGCCAGCTCCAGGGGCGCTTCGGTCTGCAGGTCCATCTCGTCGACGAGCGACTCACCAGTCTCGAGGCGAGACGCGCGCTCGCCCTCGGGGCCGACGCCCGGGACACGCGTATCGACGCCCACGCGACCAAGCTGATCCTGGAGACCTGGCTGGCCGAGGCGGCCACCCAGGCAAGCGGGTCAGGCACCGGGCCAGGCAGCGGATCAGGTACCGGGTCAGGCAGCCGCTGCAGCGTCCCCCAACCCGGCCCATCTTGAGGAGTGATGACGCCATGACGAAGATGCACACCTGGCAATCGGCCGACGAGGTCGACCGAGCCATTGCACAGATGGCCGATAAGATCGGCGCCCTGCTCGCCGAGCGCGGCATCGATCGCCCACTGATGGTCGGCATCCACAGCGGCGGCGTCTGGATCGCCGAGCGCCTGCACGCACGCCTCGGCCTTCAAGAGCGCCTTGGGCAGCTCGACATCTCCTTCTACCGTGACGACTTCACCCGCATCGGCACACACCCACAGGTGCGCCCCTCGGACCTGCCGGTGCCGGTCGACGATCGTCACATCGTGCTCGTCGACGACGTGCTGCAGACCGGACGCACCATCCGCGCGGCCCTCAACGTCCTCTTCGACTACGGCCGCCCTGCCTCGGTGGTGCTGGCGATCCTGGCCTGCCGCGACGGGCGCGAATTGCCGATCGAGCCCGATGTCGTGGGGCTTCACGCCGAGCTCGAGCCCGGCGAGCAGATCAAGCTCACCGGCCCCGAGCCGCTGAGTCTGCGCCGCGGGCGGATCGGGCCGGCCGGCGACCCCAGCGAGCCTGATGGCCGCGATCCATCCGGAGGCGACTGATGGACCCGCGTCGCCTTCAGCTCGATGAGGAGGGCCGACTCAAGCATTTCTTAACCACCGACGGCCTCGATCGAGCGCTCTTGACCGAGATCCTCGACCGGGCCGAGGGCTTCCTCGGTGTCGCCCGCCAAGCGGTGAAGAAGGTGCCCCTGTGTCGCGGCAAGATCATCGCCAACATCTTCTTCGAGAACAGCACCCGCACCCGTACCACCTTCGAGCTCGCCGCCAAGCGGCTCTCCGCCGATGTGCTGAACGTCAACATCAGCACCTCGGCCACGGCCAAGGGCGAGACGCTGCTCGATACCCTACGCAACCTCGAGGCGATGAACGTCGATATGTTCGTCGTGCGCCACGCCGACAGCGGCGCGGCCCAGTTCATCGCCGAGCATGCGGCCCCCTTCGTCAGCGTCATCAACGCCGGCGACGGCAGCTATGCCCACCCCACCCAGGGCATGCTCGACATGTTCACGATTCGCCGCCATAAGGGCGCCTTCGAGCCACTGATCGCGGTGATCGTCGGCGATGTGCTGCACTCGCGGGTCGCGCGCTCGCAGATCGGCGCCCTGCGCACCCTCGGCGCCGCCGAGGTACGGGTCGTCGCCCCGCGCACCCTGATCCCGGCCGAGGCCGAAGAGGCGCTAGGGGTTCGACTGTGTCCGGATCTGGCCAGCGGCGTGCGCGACGCCGACGTCATCATCCTGCTGCGACTCCAGCGCGAGCGCATGAACGGCGCCTTCCTGCCCAGCGAGCACGAATACTTCCAGCTCTTCGGCCTCACCGAGCAGCGCATCGGCCAGGCCAAGCCCGATGCGATCGTGATGCATCCGGGTCCGATCAACCGCGGCGTCGAGATGGACTCCGGGATCGCCGACGGCGCGCGCTCGGTCATCCTCGAGCAGGTCAGCAATGGGCTCGCGGTGCGCATGGCGGTGATGTCGATGTGCATCGGCACCCAGAACCTCGCCCTGGCTAAGGCGACGCGATCAACCGACCTCGACGAGCGCTCAGAGCCATCGCCGTCAAACCTGCTCCCAAGTCCGCCCGAGGATCCGCGCCATGGCTGAGCGCCAGCTGAGCATTCGACAAGGGCGCCTAATCGATCCCGCCTCAGGTCTCGACCAGGTCAGCGACCTTCACCTGATCGGCGGTCGCATCGTCGCGCTCGGCGCAGCGCCTGACGGATTCCAACCGCAGCGCGTGATCGATGCCACCGGCCTGGTCGTGTGCCCGGGCCTGGTCGACCTCTGCGCACGGCTGCGCGAGCCGGGGCGCGAGCACAAGGGCACCATCCAGAGTGAGACTCGCGCCGCGGCCGCCGGTGGCATCACCACCCTCTGCTGCCCACCGGATACCGCGCCGGTGATCGACACCCCGGCGGTCGCGCAGCTGATCCGCCGCCGGGCCAAGACCCGCGGCTACGCCCGGGTGCTACCGATCGGCGCCCTCACCAAGGGCCTCGCTGGCGAGCAGATCAGCGAGATGGCCGCGCTCAAGGAGGCCGGGTGCCCGGCCGTGAGCAACGCCGACCAGCCCATCCGCAACACGCGCGTCCAGCGCCGAGCGCTCGAATACGCGGCCACCTTCGGCCTGACCAGCTTCCTGCACCCGGCCGACCACGACCTCAGCGCCGGCGGGCTGGTGCACGAGGGCCAGGTCGGCACCCGGCTCGGGCTGCCCGGCATCCCGCAGGCCGCCGAGACCGTCGCCGTCGCCCGCGATCTTGCGCTCGCCGAGCAGACCGGCGCTCGCGTGCACTTCCGCGGCCTCTCAACCGCGCGCGCCACCGAGATGCTCGCCGAGGCCCGCGAGCGCGGCATCGCCGCCAGCGCCGATGTCAGCGCCCACCAGCTCTTCCTGACCGAAGACGACCTCTACGGCTTCGACGCCAACCTGCATCTGAGACCACCAGTGCGCACCCGAGCCGATCGCGATGCCTTGCGAGCGGCCGTGGCCAGCGGCGCCATCTCCGCCATCTGCTCCGACCATCGCCCGCACGAGCCCGACGCCAAGCTCGCCCCCTTCCCGCAGACACGCCCCGGCATCTCGGCGCTCGAAACGCTGTTGCCGCTGGTGCTGGAGCTGGTCGAGGATGGCATCATGGACCTGCCCACGGCCATCGCCCGCGTCACCTGCGACCCCGCAGCGATCCTCGGCCGCAACCTCGGCCAGCTCGCGGTCGGCGCCCGCGCCGATCTGTGCATCTTCGACCCCGACGAGCGCTGGCAGCCGAGCCCTGATCAATGGCTCAGCCAGGGCCAGAACACCCCCTTCTTCGGCCGACCCATGCGCGGTCGCGTGCGCTACACCATCAGCAATGGACGACTGGTCTACGAGCGGGATTGAGGGTGCGGGGAGGTCTGTTTGCTGGTCGGTGGCTTGGCCTACATGAACCGGATGGCCGAGATCACCAGGCCGGCGCTCGTGGCGATGAAGCCGAGGACCCAGAGGAATTGCCGGTCGTGGCGCTTGAGCATCTCATCGAAGCGCTTATCGGATTGCTCGAAACGTCTGTCGACTTGATCAAAACGTTTGTCGATCTGCTCGAAACGTTTGTCGACTTGCTCAAAGCGCTTTTCGACCTGCCCAAAACCCTGCCGCATCAGCTCACGCTGGTGCCTGAGCTCCTCCTCGACGCGCACCATGCGCTCGCGCAGCTCGATCTCGTAAACCGCCGGCGGCTTGCCCAGGCTCTGCTCGGCAAGCCATTCTCCA
>CAZTYV010000223.1:0-4960 GCA_964617675.1 uncultured Halochromatium sp.
CCAGGCCGCGGGTGCGCTCCCGCGGCGCGGCGATGAAGGCGGCACAGCCCGCCAGCGCCCACTCGGGCCGCACCTGCGCCCAGTCGCGGCTGCGACGCTTAACGTTGCCGGTGACAGCACGCAGGGAACGGTTATCGAGCCCGAGCCGCGCGGCCCGCTGCAACCGGGTTAGCTCGCCGGCCTGTTTGAGCCAGCTGCGGATCTCGGCGAGCTCCTCGGCGTAGCCGCTCGGCAGCCGATCCGTGTCGTACAGGGTCACCTCGTCGACGCAGGTATCGTGCAGGGCGCCGATGAACCAGGTGTCCGCCGGGATCGCGATGCCGCGCGCGACGAGGCCCTTGCGCACGATCGGGTCATTCAGCAGCGCCGCGCCGATGCGGGCGCTGGACATGGCGCGGAGGATGCCCTCGGCCAGCGGCACCCGGTCCGCCTCAGGGATGCCGGCGGTGACCTGGTCGTGCTCATGGTGATGATGCGAGCAGGCGCCGTGGTGCGGCGCATCCAGGATCGGCCCGACGCGGCACTCGGTCGCCCGGTCCAGACCCAGGTCGTCCGGCGCGGCCACCGGGCGGCTCCAGCCGAAGCTGTCGGCGAGGATCTTCGGCGCATAGAGCAGGATGCCCGCCGCCTCCACGAAGCTGAAACAGGACGATGCCCCCATCTTGAACGCCTTCCAGGACTTGGCGATGCCGGTACGGCGGCGCTGGGTGGCGAGCGCGTCCTCGGCGTCGTGCTCGTCTGCGCCCTGGATGGCCGAGCAGACCTTGTACTTCGGCGTCAGCAGCACCGGCATGTGCGAGCGCGGCTCCACGGCGCCGAGCGGCACGTGCTCGATCGGTACGCCGAAGAAGCCCGCGAAACCGAGCGTCTGGCCCCTGGGGCAGACGGTTTCGAAGGCGCGGCGGATGATCTCGGAGCGCACGTCGATACAGAAGGCGGCCTGGACCTTGGGGCGCGGATCGGCGGGCGCATGCCCGTCGCCCGGCTGGTCGCGCAGGCCAGTCAGGGCGCCGATCAGGCGGCGCTGATAGGCGAGTTCGAGCGCCGTGAGCAGGATATGCTCGACGCTCGCATCGGCGTCGGTCTCCCCTTCGGCGTTGGCGTCGGTCGACACGCGCCCGCGCCCGAGGTCGATGCAGACGCGGCGCCACCTCCGGCTCAACAGCGGCGTCGCCTTGTGCTCGTAGACGAGCACGTCCCAGGCGAGGCGGATCGCGAGCAGCTCGACGATCTGGTCATCGTGATCGCCCGCGAGCTCCTTCTCCCAGCGCAGCAGACGGGTCCAGGCGGCCCAGCCGCCGACGTCCAGGAGCGCGGCGTGCATGTAGTCGAGCGCGGCCTGCGTGGGGATCCCGAGACGGCAGATCGCGGCCTCGATGCAGGCGCGTGGCGACTTCGGCAGGGCCGCGACCCGGGCGCGCATCGCGTCCTGGCCCATCATCGTGAGGCTGTAGTCGAGCGCCGCGAAGCGCCGCCAGGATGCGTACAGCGACATGCCTTGCCAGGGCCGCTTCCAGGTCGCCTGGCCCATGTCGAAGTAGGCGGCGCAGTGATGGCTGATGCGCTCGATAACGAAGTCGGACCAATCATCGGCATCCAACTCGTCGAGCACCGAGGTCAGCAGTGGCACCGTTGGTGACGGATGCGGGATGTCGCTCGCCGCGGCCTGACGGATCGCGCTCGGGCTCAGATCGCTGCCGCAGCGCGCGGCGGCCTCGTTAAGGTCGGCGTCGGTGATGCGTCCGGCCTCGATGTGCGCGCGGTAGTAGCTGCGGGGCATGTACATCCGCGCCCCGGCGATCCGACGCAGGGTCTCGGCGGCCTTCTCGAAATCCTGATCGCGCAGGCCGTGGAAGGGGTTGACGGCGACGAATCGATCCAGCGGCCAGACCGGCGCGATGCGGTTGCAGGCGGCGTCGATCTGCGCGACCAAGGCCATGGGCGGCGACAGCGTGGTGGTCCCGGGATCGCTGGTCAGCGGCGACAGATCATTGCCCTCGGCCTGCACCAGCGTGCGCTCCAGGGTCTGATCCTCGATGTGGATGTCTCGCATATTCATCGGTTGTGCTCCTCGTACCCCAGGGTTAGGCCAAAGCGGGTGCCGGCTCGCGGCGAATGGGCCAGAGACGGGTGATCAAGCGGGTCACCAGGATGTCGACGTAGAGGCCGTTGTAGAGATGCATCTGGATCGCTTGGCGCCGCGGCCCCCGCAGACGGGTGAACAGATGCTGCAGCGTGAGCAGGCCGACGAAGACCGCAATCACGGCCAGGCTCAATCCCAGGTCGAAGGCGTCGAAGCCCTCCGCGACCGGGGTGACACTGCCGGCGATCGCGTGCTCGAAGGCCGTGTGCAGCGCGAAGTAGGCGACGCAGACGAAGGCACCGATCGCCGTGGCGCGCAGCAACAGCTTGGCGTTGTCCTCGAGCACCAGCGCCTGCAGCAAGAGCTGGGCGACGGCGATGGCGACGATGGCACCGGTGACGATCAACGCCGGCTGATGGGTCGGGTCGACGCCGAACGCGAAGCCGGCGATCAGCGCCATCAACAACGCGCCCTGGAAGGCC
Organism: uncultured Halochromatium sp.; assembly: GCA_964617675.1. Classification (GTDB taxonomy): domain Bacteria; phylum Pseudomonadota; class Gammaproteobacteria; order Chromatiales; family Chromatiaceae; genus Lamprobacter. Next base: position 2,566 of record CAZTYV010000223.1, read on the forward strand.
ACCAGCCAATGCCACGCCTGGGGCGCGCCCGTGTTGAAGCGCACTGCTGGCGCCCGGAAGCCATCGACGCTGCTGCCCGAGGCGAGGAAGGCGTGGGCCTTATAGAGCGAGTGGGCGACCAGGTGCAGCAGGGCCAGGCCATAGAGACCGAGACCGGCCTCGAGCAGCATGAAGCCCATCTGCGCCGAGGTCGACCAGGCCAGCGAGACCTTGATGCTGGTCTGGGTCAACATCACCAGCGAGGCGATCGCCAGCGTGGTCAGTCCGATGACGGCCAGGCCGTCCAGCGCCGAGCCCGAGGCCGACATGATCGGGCTCATGCGGATCACCAGGAAGGCGCCGGCGTTGACGATCCCGGCATGCAGCAGCGCAGAGACCGGCGTCGGTGCCTCCATCACCTGCAGGATCCAGCCATGGAAGGGAAACTGGGCGCACTTGAGCGCGGCGCTGATCACGATCAGCCAGGCCGCCCAATGCAGGCTGGCCGGCAGCGGTCCCTCGAGGGTCGCCATCGCCGCATACACGCTCTGGAAGTCGAGCGTGTGCAGGGTCGAGCCGATCAAGAGCACCGCGCCGAGCAGGCTGGCATCGCCGATGCGGCTGAACACGAACTTCTTGTGAGCCGCCATGAGCGCGGCCGGACGCTCGGGGTAGAACACCAGCAGCCGGTGCAGACAGAGGCTGGTCGCGATCCAAGCCAGCGCGAACATCAGCAGGTTGCTGGCAACGATCAGCGTCAGGATCGACGCCAGCGTCATCAGCATCCACTTGTGAAAGTGGCCCTCGCGCGCCTCGCCTGCCATATAGTTGCGCGAATAGGTCGAGACGATGGCGCCGACCAGCGCGACCAGGGTCAGCATGATCACCGTGACGCCGTTGACCAGCACGCCAATGGCAAAGTCGCCGATGCCGAAGGGCAGGGCGATGGAGACGAAGGTCGTGCTGGTGGTGGGGCCGAAGCCGTGGCCGACCAGCGCGATGGCGGCGAGCGCGAACGCGAGCCAGGCGACGCCATTGGCGGCCCTCGCCATGAGTGCACCGTGGCGATTCGCCGTTGCGCTCGGCACCAAGGCGGCGAGCCAGAGCGATAGCGGTGCCGCCAGCGCGGCAGTGGTGACGACGGTCGATGACATCTGCTCCTCCCGGGCCGCGGCCCTGATGGTTTGGGTGCGGTCATAACCTAGCGCCATACTAAGGAAATAAAAATTCTATGGTTTCGATTAAATACATCACGATTATCTATGGATAACCGGTCGAGTCATGGACGGGAACGACTGCCATCGACCTCGGTCAACGTCGGCGGTGAGCTTTGGCTCAGCGTCGGCGAGGTCGCGTTCCTCGGCGAGCGGCGAATCGTGCTGCTCGAGCAGATCGGCGAGCGCGGCTCGATCACCCAGGCCGCGAAGGCGGCGGGCATCAGCTACAAGGCCGCCTGGGATGCGATCGATGCGATGAATAACTTGGCACCGGCGCCGCTGGTGGAGACGGCGACCGGCGGGCGGGGCGGCGGTGGCACCCGACTCACCGACGAGGGACGCCGACTGATCCAGGCCTATCGCCGTATCGCGGGCGACTATCAGCGCTTCCTGGAGGGCGTGAACGCCGCGCTCGATGACCCGGATGCCGGGGTGACGCTGCTGCAGCGTCTGGCGCTTCGCACCAGTGCCCGCAATCAGTTCATCGGCGAGGTGGTCTCGGTCACCGCACGGCCGGTCGATGCCGAGGTCGAGATCGCGATCCAGGGCGGCGCCCGGTTGCGCGCTGGCATCACCAACGAGAGCGTCGACTGCCTCGGGCTGCGGCCCGGGCGTCAGGTCTGGGCGCTGGTCAAGTCGGTGGCCGTGCGGGTCGAGCCGGAATCACCGAGCCCCCGTGTGCGGGGCGCTGACTCCCAAGGCGGCGGTTCCCAGCGCGCCGACTCCGAGAGCGCCACCCGCGGCCAGAATCGACTCTGCGGACAGGTGCAGCGCATCACCCGCAGCGATGGCCCGGCCGAGGTGGTCATCGCGCTCGAGGCCGGCATCACGGTGCGCGGCCTGATCGAGGCCGAGCGCCTGGAGCCGCTCGGTGTCATCGAGCAGTCCCGCGCCTGCGCCCTCTTCGAGCCCGCGAGCGTGATCATCGGCGTGAGTGACTGATCGGCCGAGCCCGTGTGCCGGCGCCACGGACCGGTCATCGACCATCGCCGGGCTCAGCCATCGGCTCCGCGCGAGCCTGAAGGTTGCTATGCGGCCGCCAGATTGGCGGCATCTGCAGGGGCAAGGGCCTCGTGGAGGAGTGTCTCGAGCAGACGGGCCCGGGTGGCATCGGCCCGCGCGAGGGCGGCCTCCAGCCGGTCGCACAGCGCCATCAGGGCATCGACCTTGGCCACGATGCGGTGTTGTTCGGCGAGGGG
>CAZTYV010000224.1:0-4954 GCA_964617675.1 uncultured Halochromatium sp.
GGATCGAGACCTGCTCGACCGGCTGATGGGTCGGGCCGTCCTCGCCGAGGCCGATCGAATCGTGGGTATAGACGAAGATCGGGTTGATCTTCATCAGCGCCGCCATGCGCACCGCGTTGCGGGCGTATTCCATGAACATCAGGAAGGTGGCGCCATAGGGCTTGAAGCCGCCATGGAGCGTGATGCCGTTCATGATCGCCGACATGCCAAACTCGCGCACGCCGTAGTAGATGTAGTTGGCACTCGCATCGGCCGGGCGCACGCCCTTAGCGCCGGACCAGAGCGTCAGGTTGGAGCCCGCGAGATCGGCAGAGCCGCCGAGCAGCTCGGGCAGCAACGGACCAAAGCCGTTGAGCGCGTTCTGGGAGGCCTTGCGGGTCGCGATCTTTTCAGCCTTGGCGTCAACCGCCTTGATGAACTCCCAGGCCTTGGCGTCGAAGTCCTCGGGCAGCTCGCCCGCCATCCGCCGCTCAAACTCGGCGGCCTCGGTCGGGAACGCCGCCTTGTAGGCGCCAAACTTGTCGTTCCAGGCCTGCTCGACCTTGGCACCGCGAGTCTTCGCGTCCCAGGCCGAGGCGATCAGCTCAGGGATCTCGAAGGGCGGCGCACTCCAGCCCAGGGCCTCGCGCGTCAAGGCGATCTCGTCGTCGCCGAGCGGTGCGCCGTGACACTCTTCCTTGCCTTGCTTGTTCGGTGAGCCGAAGCCGATCACGGTCTGGCAGCAGATCAGGCTTGGCTTGTCGGTGATCGCCCGCGCCTCCTCGATCGCCGCCTTGATCGCCTCGGGATCATGGCCGTCAACCTTGGGGATCACATGCCAGTGGTAGGCCTCGAAACGCTTCGGGGTGTCGTCGAGGAACCAGGCCGGCACATCGCCGTGGCCTCTAACCTCGCCGTCGATCGAGATGTTGTTGTCATCATAAAAGGCGATCAGCTTGCCGAGCCCAAGCGCGCCGGCCAGCGAGCAGGACTCGTGCGAGATGCCTTCCATCAGGCAGCCATCACCGAGGAAGCAATAGGTGTGGTGATCGACGATCTCGTGGCCTGGCTTGTTGAACTGCGCCGCCAGAACCTTCTCGGCGAGCGCCATACCGACCGCGTTGCTGATGCCCTGCCCAAGCGGCCCGGTCGTGGTCTCGATGCCCGGTGCGTAGCCATACTCCGGGTGGCCAGGTGTCTTGGAATGTAGCTGCCGGAACTGTTTGATGTCCTCGATACTCAAATCGTAGCCGGTGAGGTGCAGGAGCGAGTACAGCAGCATCGATCCGTGCCCGTTGGAAAGCACGAAGCGGTCACGATTGGCCCAATGCGGGTTGCTCGGGTTGTGCTGCAGGTAGTCGTTCCACAACACTTCGGCGATATCGGCCATACCCATCGGCGCGCCTGGGTGTCCAGACTTCGCTTTCTGGACCGCATCCATGCTGAGCGCACGGATGGCGTTGGCGAGTTCTCTGCGTGAGGACATCTGCCCCTCCTGTTACTTTCGGGTGATCAAAGCTGCTCGTCGCGGCCTGCCGACGCACCTCAGCCGGAGAGGCCAAAGCGTCCGACGCGTCGCCAGAGCGCGGTTCTTCAAAGGCGGTCCGGCAAGGCCCCCGCCCAGGGCGCTGGCCGATGAGCTCATCGCGTTTGGGCTCATCGCGTTTGGGCTCATCGGGTCGAGGTCCTTAAGCCGGTTCTGGGTCTAAGGTCCGGGCCCAGCTTCCACCGCTCGCGCCGGCCGCCGCGCGAGGTGGGCGCTAAACCGCCTATTGTTGCCGAAACCGCTCGGGTAAGCCAAGCGACGGTCGCCTGACCCTCCTTGACCCTCATGACCGAGTGTTACCAGATCCCAATATTAAGAATTACTTAAGCGCTTAACGCAAGCTCCAAATGTCGCCGGCGACCCAAGCGCACCGCGGTTCGCGGGCGCCAGGCCGTTCCACCGCTCGCGGCTCAGCCCTCTCGCCACTTAATCGAGCAGCCGACGCTGGGGATCTGGTGCTCGGGACCGCGACCGGTCTCGGCAACCTGCTTCATCCCCTCGAACAGGTCTCGGCGGGCCGTCTCCGGTGCGGTCTCCTTGCGGCTCTCATCGAGTCGGCCTCGATACTGCAGCTCGAGCGCGGCGTTGTAGCCGAAGAAGTCCGGGGTGCAGATCGCGCCATAGGCCTTCGCGACCGCTTGGGTCTCATCGATCAGGTACGGGAACGGAAAGTCGTATTCGAGTGCGACGGCCTTCATGTTCTCGAATCCGTCCTCCGGGTAGTCGGCAGGATCGTTGGACATGATCGCAACGCTGCCGACGCCGAGGGTCATCAGCTCACGCGTGTCGCGCACGAGACGCTCGCGCACGGCCTTGACATACGGGCAATGGTTGCAGATGAACATCACCAGCAGCCCATGAGGGCCGGCACAATCGTCGCGGCGCCAGGTGCGGCCATCGACCCCGGGCAGCGCGAAATCCGGCGCCTTCTGGCCAAAGTCACAGACCGGCGTTTCGAGTGAGACCATCAGTAAAGACCCTCTTCTGTGCTTGGATATACAGGGCGCCCATGGTAACCCAACGAACGGCCTTTCCAAGCGCTTTTCCAGGCGATCAAAGATCAGACATCGCCTCAGTGATTGGATGAGAAAGGCGCCCGATTTGGCATCGGACGAGACGGAATAAGCCATTATTTTTACGCGCGTTTCCTGCCATCCAACGGGGCCGCCAAGTTGCTGTCAAGCCCCTGACCCCGCTATCAACAGGGCCTGCGATCCGTTATACTGGCGTGCTCTCGTCAATTGACCAACCGTTCGTGACATCATTCGCGGCCTTCGGCTCGCGGCGGTCACGAGCCCCAACGAGAGACCTTCGATCTATGTCAGACGATTTTATCTTTACCTCGGAGTCCGTCTCCGAAGGCCACCCGGACAAGGTTGCCGACCAGATCTCGGACGCCGTCCTCGACGACATCCTCGCCAACGACAGTAATCCCGAGCACGCCCGGGTTGCCTGCGAGACCATGATCAAGACCGGCGCGGTCATCGTCGCCGGCGAGATCACCACCGACCACTGGGTCGACTTTGACGAGCTGGTGCGCGGTGTCGTCAACGACATCGGCTACAACAACTCCGATGTCGGCTTCGACGGCAGCACCTGCGCGGTGATGTCGCTGGTCGGCAAGCAGTCGACCGATATCGCCCAGGGTGTCGACCGTACCAGCCCCGAGGAGCAAGGCGCGGGCGACCAGGGCCTGATGTTCGGCTACGCCACCAATGAGACCGACGTGCTCATGCCGGCGCCGATCACCTATGCCCATCGCCTGGTCGAGCGCCAGTCCGAGATGCGTAAGGAGCGCGTGCTCGAGTGGCTGCGCCCGGACGCCAAGAGTCAGGTCACCATGCGCTACGAGGGCGGCAAGGTCGCCGCGGTCGACGCGATCGTGCTCTCGACCCAGCACGATCCCGACATCGACTACAAGCACCTCCAAGAGGCGGTGATGGAGAACATCATCCTGCCGGTGATCCCGAAGGAGTGGATGCACAAGGACACCAAGATCCACATCAACCCAACCGGCAGCTTCGTCATCGGCGGCCCCGTCGGCGACTGCGGCCTGACCGGACGCAAGATCATCGTCGACACCTACGGCGGCATGGCCCGTCACGGCGGCGGTGCCTTCTCCGGCAAGGACCCGTCAAAGGTCGACCGCTCGGCCGCCTATGCCGGTCGCTACGTGGCCAAGAACGTGGTCGCCGCCGGTCTTGCCGATCGCTGCGAGATCCAGGTCTCCTATGCCATCGGCGTCGCTGAGCCGACCTCGATCTCGGTCGAGACCTTCGGCACCGCCAAGATCGACGAGGACCGCATCGCCACCCTGGTCCGTGAGCACTTCGACCTGCGCCCCTATGCGCTGATCAAGATGCTCGATCTGGTGAAACCGATCTACCGCAAGACCGCCGCCTACGGCCACTTCGGCCGCGAGCTCCCCGAGTTTAGCTGGGAGCGTACCGACAAGGCCGCCGCCCTCAAGGAGGCCGCTGGGCTCTGATCGCCTAGCCACGCCTTCATCCCGCGCGAGGAGCGCTGCAACAGGACCACGAGCGTCCTGCCAGGCTCGCGATGGGACCATTCCGATCAACGGCGCTCACTCACGTAACTTCAGGAGCTGAAATACCATGAGTGAGTTCAACGACTACAAGGTTGCCGACATTGCCCTAGCCGACTTCGGTCGCAAAGAGCTCGACATCGCCGAGACCGAGATGCCCGGCCTGATGGCCCTGCGCGAAAAGTACGGCCCGAGCAAGCCGCTCAAGGGCGCACGCATCACCGGCAGCCTGCACATGACCATCCAGACCGCGGTGCTGATCGAGACCCTCGTCGAGCTCGGTGCCGAGGTACGCTGGGCCTCGTGCAACATCTTTTCGACCCAGGACCATGCCGCTGCCGCCATCGCCGCGCGCGGCATCCCGGTCTATGCCTGGAAGGGCGAGACCCTGGAAGAGTACTGGTGGTGCACCGAGCAGGTGCTGAACTGGCCCGACGGCAAGGGTCCGAACATGATCCTCGACGACGGCGGCGACGCGACGCTGCTGGTGCACAAGGGCGTTGAGTTCGAGAAGGCCGGCGCCGTGCCTAAGCCCACCGCCGATGACGACGAAGAGATGACTGCTGTGCTGGGCGTGCTCGGGCGCACCTTCGAGAAAGACCGCGAGCACTGGCACAAGATCTCGCGCGACATCAAGGGCGTCACCGAGGAGACCACCACCGGCGTGCACCGCCTCTATGAGATGTTCAAGAAGGGCACCCTGCTGTTCCCGGCGATGAACGTCAATGACTCGGTCACCAAGTCCAAGTTCGACAACCTCTATGGCTGCCGCGAGTCGCTGGTCGATGCGATCAAGCGTGCCACCGATGTGATGATCGCCGGCAAGGTTGCGGTGGTCTGCGGTTACGGCGACGTCGGCAAGGGCTCAGCGGCCTCGCTGCGTG
>CAZTYV010000225.1:0-4943 GCA_964617675.1 uncultured Halochromatium sp.
CAGCGTCGGATAGAGCAAGACGGCGCTTGGCAATGGCCCAGCCTGGGTCAGGCGACGTCGCGGCCGCTCATCACCTTGGTGGGATCAGGGAATCAAACGCGCATCCAGCCAAGGCCCATGGATCACGGCAGCGTTCCGCGGGACGTCCGGTAGCGGGTCCATCGGCTCAACGTTGAGCAGGCGCGCCCAGCGTTCAGTCTGCTGATCGATGATGGCTGCGATGCGCTCGGTAGGGTGTCGCAGCGCAGCGCAGCGTTGTCGATTGGCAGCGCAGAGTCGCCGACTTGCGAAAGCGGGCCATCGAGCGCCGCGATCCGTTCATCCATGGTGCGCAGATAGGCTGCCAAAACCTTGCGCAGCGCCAGACGGTCGTGCCCCTCAATGCCAAGGGTCTCGGCCATAAACGCGACCTTCGGTCCCTTGGGCTCAAGCAGCGAATCCCAGACCCTGGCGGTGAACGTCATGAGCGCGGCGTCTTTTCGGTGGTAGAACGCGGTCAGCGCCTGCACCCGATCCGCATGCTCGTAGAGACTGCAGTGCCCGAGATCGAACGCGTCGTCGGATGGCAACGTCCCTGAAGGACTGTCGGCAACCTCGCGCCGCATCGCCTCGGTCGCCGCCGCTCGATCGCCGCGCCTGGCCAGTTCGGCGACCCCATGCAGACACTCGGGCAGCACATCCAGGCGCCTGACCCACGCCATCGGCAGGGCGTCGAGACCCTTCCAAGCGCCCCAAAGCTGGCCGGCAATCGCCGCGGTGGAGTCGCTATCGCCGCCATGATTGGCCGCCCGTTGCACCGCATCCTCAAAGCTGTCGGCGCTAAGCACGGCATACAGCGCAATGGCCAGCGCCTCTTCACCGACCCAGCCCAGGCCGATGGCCTCAATCGCACGCGTCGGTTCATCAGGCTGCTGAACGGCCAGCCGCTCAGCATGGGCAACAACGCCAAGGAGATCGGCCCTGACCCTCTGCTGCGCCATCACCGCCTCGGTGACGGTCTTGGCCGTATCGATCGCCGCGCGTAACCCCTGCCCGGCGAAGAGCGCCTGCATCACGACCGCCAGCATGCCAGCGCTCAGCCATCCGTCGGGATGACCGTGGGTCAGGGCCGCAGCGCGTGCTGCCTGGTCAAAGCAGGTCCGCGGTTTAATGCTGGACACCCAACCGATCGGGGCAACCCGCATCACACCGCCACAGCCTTTCGAGGCATTGATTGGCCGCTCTGGTGTCCCTTGCCCGCCAGCGCCCAGCGCAGAGAGGCAGGTATTGCCCGGCGCCCGCACCTGTTGCATCGCCGGGCGCTTGGCCAGTGTTCCACGCAGCGCCGAATGACGAGCGCCAGGACGCTGGGTGTTGAGCCAGTCAAGATAAGCCTGACGAAGACGATCGATGACGACGGTGTCCGCGCTCCGATCAGGCACCTGCGCCAAACCCTCCAGGGTGAACAGTGTCATCTGGGTATCATCGCTGACGCGCAATCTGTCCTCATGGAACACGGGATGACGTAGCCCCTCGGGTCCGAAGCGTTGCTGGATGCGATTGAGACTGTCGAACGCGACGGCGTAGCCAAATCCATCACCGACGGCCCCACCGAGCAGACAGCCAAGCGCGCGATCGACAAAGGCCTCATCCTGATCAGGGGCCTTGCAGTGCTGCACATGATGCCGCTGAGCCCGGGTTTCGATGGTGCCAGGCCGGGCACGACGCACGGCTGCGATGGCGGCCTCCGGCGTCATGCCCAACTCCACCAGCAGCCGCGCTGCCACCGTACCGGAACGCCCAAGCCCGCCGCGGCAGTGGATCAAGACCCGGCCGCCCCGGCGCAGGATGCGGCGCAGCCGCAGTCCATAGAGTACCCAGCGGTTCTCAAAGCGCTGTCCGGGCGGCTGCGCATCGCGGATCGGCAGGTGATACCAGTCCAGACCGAGGGCTTCCACGGCTGATCCCATGTGCGCAACGCCAACCCAGGCCAACTCCTTGGGCTCCATGAGCGTGACCACTGCCGCCGCGCCCCAGTCGGCGATGACGCGCAGATCGGTCTCCAGGTCTCGCTGCCAATCGCCCGACACCGAGCCTGACTGCTGCTTGCCGGGACAGAGCGTCATCCCGATCTGACCACCGGTGGGCGTGTCGACGGCATCGATGCGCAGCGGATGGGTCTCACTGGTCAACCTGGCCATGATCACGTTCTCCTGGGCTAGAGCCCGATCTTCTGCAGCCAGTCGCGCAGATCGTCGGGGCTTTCGGTGACGTAGTTGACCCCGGCGTCCAGGGCCAGCGCCTTGATCTGCGGCGACTTGTCGAGTGTGAAGAGCACCATGGGCACATCGGAGCGCTCACGAACCGCCTGAGCCAGCACCATGCCGGCACGCTTGTTCAGTGCGCCGGCCTCGACGCGGGCCAAATCGGAGATGACCACATGCACCCGCGCCCGATCGAGCAGGTTCAGCGCCTGGGCCGTGGAATAGGCGCGCAACACCGCGACACCGCGCTCGGCAAGCCAGGTATAGAGCCCGAGGTCAGCTCCGGGGTCATCGTTCACGGCCAACGCCAAACGGCGAGTCTCTGGGAAGCGGGCGCGACCATCGCTTGCCACAGAAACCGGCGTGACCGGCGACCCCTGGTCGATAACGTCGAGCAGCGCGCGCTCATCGGCGCTGCTGTTCCAATCGGCGATCTTGGCGAGCGGCCAGCCATCGCGCACCAGGGTGCGTGCAGCAACCAGTTCGAGCAGCTGGCGATAGCCGAACACGGCCTCGCGACCGGCGCGTTGCGGGCGCGTGAGCAGACCGCTCTGCACGTAGTAGCGGACCAAGCGCTCGTTGAGCCGCTCATCGTCCGCCCCATCGGGGAGCAGATCGGCTGCCGCCGCCGCAAGCTCTGAGGTGCTGCCCTGCCAGGATTGGTAGCCTTGGATCACGTCATATTGCCATCGTGTACTGTCATTGACAGTGATAAGCTAGACAGTGAGCGAGCGGCTGTCAAGATGAGAGGCTGAAGATCCGCATGTTTCTCGATCGATTCCACGCGCCTATCGGGTCCACTGCCGAGCCAGCCAGCAAACAGTGCTGCGACCAAGCCCGATGGCTCGCGGATTTCGTTTCGTGACGTGGGCGCTTGGGCTGAGCCCTCTGCGCCATTGCCGCTAGCACCGAGCGATGCGAGCGGCTTATGCTTTCGGCTTCTCGGCCTGAAGCGACGCGAAACAGTGCTGCTAAGGTGCGCTGCGCGGGCGACCACGACGCCTGCGACCTCATTGGCGATCTCCACGGTCAAGCCCAGCGCCTGAGCAGCCATCCTGCCTTTACAAGACCGCCATTGATCCGAGCCGAGCCACGCGCGAAACGCCTGCCAACAGGAAGCCATCATGACGCAGCTCTGTATCGAACTCCCCGAGGCGCTGCCTGCCGTGCTGCATTGCTCGGCGGACGAACTGGACCAGGAGCTGCGCCTGGCCGCAGCCGCGCAGTGGTATCAATACGGGCGCATCTCCCAGGAGTGGGCGGCTGCGATTGCGGGCCTGGATCGAACGGATTTCCTGCTTGCCCTCGCGCGCATGGGCAAGGACTCCTTCCAGGTCGATTTCGAGGATCTCGACCGCGAGCTCGCGCGTGATTGAGCCGGTCGTCATCAATGCCTCACCGCTGATCCTGCTGTCCCGAGGTGACCATCTCGGATTGCTGCAAGCCTTCGCCAGCGAGGTCTGGGTGCCAACGCCGGTGGCCAGAGAGATCCGCCAGCGCGGCCCAACGGACATCACCGCCCGCGCGCTCAGCACGACCGACTGGCTGCGCGTGCATCCCGAACTGCCGATACCGGAGTCCATCGCGCGTCGGCGACTAGGGGCAGGGGAGTCCGCGACCCTGGCCATTGCCCTCGAACATCGGTTGACCGCCATCATCGACGACCTGGCCGGGCGCCGTTGTGCCGAGGGGTTGGGATTATCGCTGCGCGGCACCCTCGGCATCGTGCTGGCCGCGAAACGGCGCGGTCTGATTCCGGCCGCCCGCCCGATCCTGGCGGATCTGATCGCGGGTGGGCTGTATCTCTCCGAGCGGGTGCTCGATGAAGCCCTGCGCCGGGTTGGCGAATAACCGAAGGACATCAAACGAGGCCATACCTCAGACCGGCAAGTCGAGATTGCCACTCATCACCGACGCGCATCCACATAGGCTTTCAGAACCTCATCCATGCGAGTTTGCCAGCCCTTGCCGGTGGCGCGGAAATACGCGGTCACTTCGGGCGAGAGACGGATCGTGACGCGCTCCTTGGTGACTTCGGCTTGCGGACGGCCGGGAGAGCGCTTCAATTCCGCGAGTGGGCTCAGCTCGGCCATCTCCTCGTCGGTAAGCTCGCGGGAGTCTGGGTCCAACGCGATACCCTCGCGGATGCGCTTGGTCTCCTGCTGGGTTGGAATGCGGTATTTCCTACCATTCCTGTCTGTAACGTACATAGTTCCTGACCTCTTTTGGTGTCGCTGCTCTCAGACTGATGATTCTGTCGTGGTCTGCGTCTTCGGTGCAGATCACGCAATAGAGCTGGTCCGCGATCGGGGCGAAGCATTGCAGGCGAAGCTCGCCGTAGTCTTCCCGGTTATCTTCGCGGCACACCATCAGAATCTCACTCCAGCTGCTCGGCTAAGGCCAAGGACAGACCGTGCGATAAGATGTTCAAACGGTCTTTGGCAGGATCGAAGGTGATATTCACAGGAATTATTGTATGTACAATAATAAGGAGATTCAAGGATATGAGGGACTGCGGCGCCTGGATCGGCACTTCGTCTGGTACTTGATTGGCATTGCTGCGGTCTGGGTAGGTGTCGGGCTAGCCATCAAGTTTCTACCTTGATTAGTGATTGTTGATCGTTGATGTCCCTTCTAAGATCGGACGCATGATGCAGATTCGACCGGCAGCCTTGGCCGATATCGACGCCTTGTTTCAGC
>CAZTYV010000226.1:0-1207 GCA_964617675.1 uncultured Halochromatium sp.
CCGGCCTCGTCGATTGGTTCGGCTGCAGCCCGGCGCTGCGCGAGCGGGCCAACCTGGTGGTGGTCGCCGGCCATGTCGACCCGGGCCGCTCGGGCGATGACGAGGAGCGCGAGCAGATCGAGCTGATGCATCAGCTGTTCGAGCAGCACGGGCTCGATGGGCAGGCGCGCTGGCTCGGTCTGCATCTGGAGAAGCCGCTGGCCGGTGAGCTCTATCGGTTTGTTGCCGACCGTCGCGGCTGCTTCGTGCAGCCGGCCCTGTTCGAGGCCTTCGGTCTCACGGTGATCGAGGCCATGAGCTGCGGCCTGCCGGTGTTCGCCACCTGTTACGGCGGCCCGCTCGAGATCATCGAGGACGGCGTCTCCGGCTTCCACATCGACCCCAATCACGGCGAGGCCGCGGCGGCAGGGATGGCCGACTTTCTCAGCCGGTGCGCGGACGATGACCGCTGCTGGCAAGCAGTCTCGGACGCGGGCCTCGCGCGGATCAACGAGCGCTATACCTGGCGCCGCTACGCCGAGCGAATGATGACCCTGTCGCGGGTCTATGGCTTTTGGAAGTACGTCACGGATCTGGAGCGCACCGAGACCACACGCTACCTCGAGATGTTCTACGGCCTCCAATACCGCCCGCTCGCCCGTACGATCGCCCAATGATGCGCGCCCAATGATGTGCGCCCGATCATAAGTGCACGAAGGAGTCAAAGAATGATCAACCCAGAACGACGTCTCGCGCTGATTCTGGTCGCGTCCCTGGCCGCGCCGCTGGGCGCGCTGCAGGGGGAGGAGGGCGCCCAGCCCGAGCGCCTCGACCTGGTCTGCACCGAGCAACCGATGCGCGCGGTCTCCTTCGGCGACCAACCCGGCGAGCTCAGCTACGGCGAGCAGCCGCCAATGGAGCCCGAGCCTATTGAGGTCTCAGTCGCCAAGAGCAGACCGGGCGAAGACTTCGGCTATGACTTTGCTGTGATCGAAAGCAGCGCAGCCGACCTCGCGACCGACGAGGCCATTTGGCTCGCCGGCAAGCAGATCGAAGCCCAACAAGGACGCTTCAAGATCAACCTCGAAAACCTCGTCATGACCCTCACCGAGACCGACCCCGACGGCAGCGCCCGCTTCCGGCGCTTCAGCTGCCAGAGCCGCTAGCATCGGCACCGACCCCGTTTCCGTCTAACCTCCTGGCGGCAAGGCGGTTCAGGACGGGCTGC
>CAZTYV010000226.1:1307-4930 GCA_964617675.1 uncultured Halochromatium sp.
TGTCCTCGATCCGCCACTTGATCTCGAGTGCATAGAGCTGAAGTGCGAACTCATTGCGCTCCGGGTAACGGTCCATATAACCCGGGCGCGGGTCTTGCCCGATCACCTGCTGGATCAGCTCGCGCAGGTGCAGCCGCCCATCCGGGTCGTGCTCTGCGACCGCGGCCTCGGCTGCCGCGCTCAGCGCCACCTCGAACCGCGCCGCCGGCGTAGCCGCAGCAAAGCCGCCGAGCGCGTCCGGGATCGCGTCCGAGTAGGGCACATAAGGCTTAATGTCTAGGATCGGCGTCCCGTCGAGGAGATCAGCGCCGCTCACTCTCAGCCAAAGCCCCTCGGCCGTGCGCTCCAAGCCTTGATGCGGCACCGCCGAGAGCCCGATCGGGTTCGGCCGATACGGCGATCGGCTCGCAAACACACCCACCTTCGCGCGTGCGCCGAGCCGCGGCGGCCGCACCATGGGCCGCCAACCGGCCTCGAGGCAATCCTGATGGAAGACGAACAACAGCCAGACATGAGAAAACCCCTCCAACTGCGTAAAGGCTTCCTCACGATCGAAGGGCGGTAGCAGCAGCACCCGCGACTCGGCAGCCGGCGCTAGCCCCGCCTGGCGGGGGATACCGAACTTGTCCGTATAGGGCGAGCGGCAGACTCCAATTGGCCTGAATGGGTAGGTCACTGCGGACGCATCCGCTCGCCTAGCTGCCCATTGCGTCCACGCTGTTTGACGCAGTAGAGCTGATGGTCTGCGGCGGCGAGGAGTCCGTCGAAACCGATCTGATCGAGATCGGCGGCCTGCGCCTCGGCCGCGCCGATGCTCAGCGTTAGCACCAGCGCCCCATCACTGAGCATCAATGGTTGCTGTTGTAGCGACTGACGTAACTTGGCCGCGAGCGTTAGCGCGCCTTCGAGGTCGGTATCGGGTAGCACCAAGGCGAATTCGTCGCCGCCGATGCGCCCGAGATGGTCTTGCTCTCGGATCTGGCGGCCAACCAGGTCGGCGACATGGCGAATGGCCGCATCGCCGGCCGCATGCCCTTTGGAGTCGTTGATCTGCTTGAGGTAATCGAGGTCGAGAACCAGCACCGAGAGCCGCTGACGAGCGCGCCGGGCAAGGCGACGGCGAACCTCGAACGCGTTCTCGAAGCCGCGGCGATTGGCCACGCCGGTCAGCGGGTCGGTGCTTGCCGCTGCCGCGAGTTGGCGCTGACCCTCATTGCGACTCAGCTCGTAGAGGTAAGCGATGCCGGCGGAGCCGAGTAGTGCGCCGCCGGCATTGAGCATCGCGATCCAGGAGAAGCCGCCAGGGGCGTCGATCAAGATCGCAACCGCGAGTGCCGGGAGCACCATCGCCGCGAACAGGGCCGATAGCAACAACCCCGTTGTTAGACCGCCGAGATAGAAAGGGACCGGTGGGAACAACGCGAGCCAGACGAGCACCCCATCGCGGGCGGCGCCGGTGACGATGACGACGATGATCGCCAGCGCAACCGCCACGGTGCCGATGATTTGCCCCAGCGCCAGGTGGCGCGGATCGCGCAGCAGTCGCGCTGCGACTAGCACCATTAGTAGGGCTAAGGTCTCGACTGCGGCATGGGTCAGGTAGCCGGAGACGAGCAGATCGAAGGGGATGAAGAACGCGAGTACCGCGGCCGCAAGCCAAAGCGCCCGACGCGACAACTGCAGCCGGTGGTCGGCGTCGACCCAGCTCGCCACGTCCGCGGCCGGATCGCTCCCGGAGCCGGATTCGAGATGCTCGGTCATAGCCCGCACGTATCGGTTCATCCATGTGCACATCATCGGCGAGACGGCCCGCTTGCGCAAACGCTCTCGAAGCAACGCTACTCGTCGTAGAACGCGGGGGGATACGGCGATCACCGACGGCAACGAGGCGCCTTGAGCTGCGGCGACGTATGGAGCCGATGAGCGGATTCGAACCGCTGACCTACTGATTACGAATCTGATCCGAGCCTTTCCCAAGCCGTTGACCCCGTTAGGCCCCTGATCTAAGCCGCTGTTTATAGAGGACATAACAGGAAACCATCAGACACGAAAGGACAGTTTGTGCTACTGTTTACCCATCGCAGAAGGGGCAAAACAGGGGCACAAGATGAACCGAGCACCATCAGACAACCGCACAATACGGCGAACGGAGCCCCTGAGCGAGCCCCTGATTCGCAGCCTCGAGGCGCCCGCCAAGGGTAAGCGCATCGTCTACGATGGCCACCGCGACGCGCCGCGCGGCTTCGGGCTGCGGATCACCGCGGCCGGTACGAAAGCCTTCATCCTGCGCTATCAGCCTGGTGGCAAGGATCGCATCCTCACCATCGGCGCCTTTCCCGCCTGGAGCCTCAAGGCGGCTCGCGCACAGGCCGCGGAGCTGCGCCAAGCCGTTGACCAAGGCACCGACCCGCTCGAGGCGGAGCGCGCGCGCAAGGCCCAAGCCGCCGCCGAGCAGGCCGAAGCCGAGCGCCAGCGCGAGACCCGCGCTAAGTACACCCTGTCTGCGCTCTGCGCCGCCTACGTCGCGCACCTGGACGCCCAAGGTAAAGGCCGATCAGCGCGCAACGCCGAGAGCTGTTTCAAGGTCCACCTGCTCGAGGCCCACCCCGAGATCGCCGGCACGCCCGCGCGCGAGATCGCCCCGGATCAGATCGCGCTGATCGTTCGCCGCGTCATGGAGACCGGCAAGACGCGCACCGCTGGCGTGCTGCGGTCCTGTCTCAACGCCGCCTTCACCGCCGCGCGCAAGGCACCCTATGACACCCGCCTACCGGCTGAGCTGATCCCGTTCGGAGTCACCACCAACCCGGTTGAAGTGATCGCCGCCATCCCGGTACAGCGCGGCGAGCGCACCCTGAGCGCGGAGGAGCTGCGCGCGTATCTCGCGGCCCTTGGTGACGAGCTGCCGGATCAAGCGCTCAAGCTCGCGCTGCTCGCCGGAGGCCAGCGCACCGCGCAACTGCTGCGCGCGCGCGTGCGCGACTATGACCGGCTGCACAAGACCCTGTTGCTCTGGGATGGCAAAGGCCGGCGAGCCCAGCCCCGAGCGCATCTGATCCCGCTCGCGAGCGACGCCGCCGCCCTGGTCGAGCATCTGGTCGCGCGTGCGAGCGAGACCGCCGAGAAGCGCGCCAAGCGCCGCCACGAGGCACCCGATCCGAATCCGTCGCTGTTCCTCAGCCGCGGCCGCGTCATGGTGGACACCACCCCCGGCAAGCGCCTGAAGGAGATCGCCGCCGAGATCACCGCCGAGCCGTTCGACCTGCGCGACATTCGCCGCACCGTCGAGACCCTGCTCGCAAGCCTCGGCATCAGTAAGGACGTGCGCGCCCACCTGCTCAGCCATGGCTTGAGCGGTGTGCAGACCGCCCACTACGATCGCCACGACTACCTCGGCGAGAAACGCGCCGCCCTCGAGGCATGGGAGCGGCACCTGGAGCGGCTGATCCGCGGCAAGGCCGATAACGTGGTGGCGCTGGTGCGGGAGGTTGGCTGATGGCAAGGCAGCGGGAGCAACCCAAAGGCGCCGAGGCATGGGAACGGCTGCGGTATGAGCGGGAGAAGCGCCGCACGGCTCAAGGCATCTGTCGCGCCGCGGCATCAGGAGATGAGGACAGCGCCCG
>CAZTYV010000227.1:0-4929 GCA_964617675.1 uncultured Halochromatium sp.
TGCACATGACCAGCAAGCCCGGCATGCGAGGCATTGGCATGCGCGGCCTTGATTGCGGCCGGATCGAGATCGCTGCCGCGCAGTCGGGTGCCGCTGCGCACAAGCCGATGTAGGCCGGTTGCGCGGCGCTCCTTAGCCTCGGCCAGCAGCGTCCTCCAGGTAGACCAGGCCGCCTGATCATGGCCACGCCAGCCGCTGAAGCCCCAATAGTCGCGTCGCAGGCCGGGGGCGATGTCGGCGGCGATCAACGCGCCTTCGATCACCAGGGTGCCGATGCCACAGAGCGGGTCGATCAGCTCACCGCCGCCGGCGGCGATCTCGGGCCAGCCGGCGCGCAGCAGCAGTGCGGCCGCCAGCGTCTCCTTCAAGGGTGCGGCACCGCCCTGGATGCGCCAGCCGCGCCGATGCAGGGCCTCGCCAGAGAGATCGAGAAAGAGCACCGCTTGGTCGCGAAACAGCCGGCAGCGCAGCGCCAGATCGGGTTGGATCGGGCGCACGCTCGGGCGGCTGCCGCTGCGCTCGCGGATCTGATCGACGATCGCATCCTTGATGCGCTGGGCCGCGAACTGGGTGTGCTCGATCTGCGAGCGCGCGCTGTCGACCGAGACCGCGAGGGTCTGCTCCGGGCCCAGGTGCTCGGACCAGTCGATCTCGCGGATACCGGCGTAAAGGGCGTCCGGGTCTGGTGCCGCGAACTCGCTGAGCGGTAGCAGCACGCGGCTGGCGACTCGCGACCAGAGGCAGACACGGTAGGCATCGGCCAGGCTGCCGGTGAAATCGACCCCAGCGCGGGTCTCGACCGCGGTCTCGATCCCGAGGCCGCGAAGCTCGTCGGCCAGCAGGCTCTCGAGATTGCGCGCGGCGCTGGCGAAGAAACGGAGCTCGCTCATGCGGCTGCGGTCGCGGCAGGCGCGCTCGGCAGCCGCCGCACCGAGTCGGGCAGCTGCGAGAGCAACACCTCGGCGAAGGCATCGAGCGCCTGCTGCCGCGGGAAGCTGCGCCGTGAGACCAGCGAGATGCGCCGATAGGCGTCGGGCAGATGCAGCGGCCGGCGCACGATGGGGCTGTCCGCGGGGCTCTCGCCGCGGCAGGCCAGGGCCGGTAACAGCGTGCAGCCGAAGCCGGCGCCGACCAGCTGCAGCAGGGTCTCGAGGCTGGAGGCGCGCAGATCGGCCATCTCACCGCTGCGCGGCCGATCGGCCAGACGGCAGACCTCCATCACCTGATGGGTGAGGCAGTGGCCGTCGCTGAGGAGCAGTAGCTCGGTCGCTTCGAGATCGGCCTCGGTGATCTCGGCCTTGTCGCCGAGCGGATGCTGGCGCGGATGCGCGAGCCAGAACGGCTCCTCGAAGAGCGGCCGGGCCACCATCTCTGGCTCGCTGACCGGGGTCGCCAACAGGGCG
Source organism: uncultured Halochromatium sp. (assembly GCA_964617675.1). GTDB lineage: Bacteria > Pseudomonadota > Gammaproteobacteria > Chromatiales > Chromatiaceae > Lamprobacter. The sequence goes on from CAZTYV010000227.1 coordinate 1,404, forward strand.
GCGTCGATCTCGTGGTGCTCGAGCCGCTTGAGCAGGGTCTCGGTGATCTCCTCGATCAGCACCAGCTTGATCTGCGGCAGACGCTCGCGCAGCGGCAGCAGGATCAGCGGCAGCAGATAGGGGCTCAGCGTGGGGATGGCGCCGATGCGCAGCGGCCCCGCGAGCGGGTCCTGATGGGCGCGCGCGACCTGCTCGATGGCATCGGCCTGCTCCATCAGCAGGCGGGCGTGCTGCAGGATCAACTGACCGGTCGGGGTGATCTCGACCGAGCGATTGGTGCGCTCGAAGATGGTCACGCCGAGCTCGTGCTCGAGCTTGCGGATCTGTCCGCTCAGCGTCGGCTGACTGACGAAGCTGCGCTCGGCGGCGCGCCCGAAGTGGCGGGTCTCGGCGAGGGCAAGGATGTACTTGATGTCGCGCAGATTCATGTGGGGGATGGCAGGGACACGAGGGGCCTGCACTCGATCCGGGTCGCCATGTCCACCCGCTGCTCGGCGCTGCAACAAGGGCCTAGTCGTCGATTCATTGAATCAGCCACCGGGCGAGGGCCAGAGCTTCAGGACGCCGATGATCAGTCCCCCGGTGCCGATGGTGACGCCAAAGGACCAGCGCATGAAGCTGTCCATCCGTTGCTGCAGCGCGCGGATGTCTTGCTGCACGCTCTCGAAACGCTTGTCGACCTGCTCGAAACGCTTGTCGACCTGATCGAAACGCTTGTCCATTTCGTCCTGCATCAGTTCAAAGCGCCGATCCATGTTGGCCTGCATCAGCTCGAGGCGTCGGTCGATCTGGTTGAAACCCTCCCGCATCAGCTCGCGTTGGTGCTTGAGCTCCTCCTCGACACGGACCATCCGCTCGCGCAGCTCGATCTCGTAGACCACCGGAGGTTTACCGAGGCTTTGCTCGGCGATCCAGTCGCCAATGTTGCTCTTGACGTAGTCGCCAATCTGCTGAAGGTCTTCTTGAGCGAGGGCCATCGCTGGTCTCCTTGGGTTCTCAGGTCTCCGCCTGACATCGTCAGATCCCAATCATACCGCCATGCGCCTCGTTGAGGCGGGCCCCGAGGGGGGCATCGTGGGGGCATCAGAGGCTTAGGGCTCGGCCCTTGGTCCGGCGTTGTCGGTCTCCCCGGCCGCGCCTGCGAGCCGGGCCGTGACTGGCCCCACCAGGCGCCAGAGACGGGCGAGTCTGGTAGTCTCTTGACCAAACGATCCAGACTGGGTGCGGCTGAATGCACCCAGACGTACAACGGGCTTTCCAGCAGTGACCGACTACAAGCATACCCTCAACCTGCCGAAGACCGGCTTCCCGATGAAGGCGAATCTGGCCCAGCGCGAGCCGGAGATGCTCAAGCGCTGGCAATCGCTCGACCTCTATGCCCGAGTGCGTGCGGCCCGCGCCGACGCACGGGCACGCGGCGAGACCTTCATCCTGCACGATGGCCCGCCTTACGCCAACGGCGAGATCCACATTGGCCATGCCGTGAACAAGGTGCTCAAGGACATCATCGTCAAGGCGCGCACGCTCGACGGGCTTGATGCCCCCTACGTACCCGGCTGGGACTGCCATGGGCTGCCGATCGAGCTGCAGGTCGAGCGCAAGAAGGGCAAGCCGGGGCAGAAGATCAGCGCCACGCAGTTTCGCCATGCCTGCCGCGACTATGCCGGCAAGCAGGTCGACGGCCAACGCACGGATTTCCAGCGTCTCGGCGTGCTCGGCGACTGGGCGCATCCATACCTGACCATGGCGCCGCGCTTCGAGGCCGACATTGTGCGTGCACTCGGGCGCATCATCGCCCGCGGCCATCTGCAGAAGGGCTCCAAGCCGGTGCACTGGTGCATCGACTGCGGCTCGGCGCTGGCCGAGGCCGAGGTCGAGTACGCCGACAAGGCCTCGAGCGCGATCGACGTGCGCTTCAGGGTCGCTGATCCCGAGGCACTGCTCGCGCGCTGCCACTCGGTGCCGAACGGGGGCGGCGAGGGGCCAATGTCGGTGGTGATCTGGACCACCACCCCCTGGACCCTGCCAGCCAATCAGGCCGTCGCGCTGAACCCGGAGCTCGAGTACGCGCTGGTGCAGGTGGCGGCGGACGGACCCCAGGGCGCAGAGCGGCTGCTGGTGGCCGAAGGGCTCCTGAAAGACACCATGGATCGCTGGGACATCCCGCATCACCGCGTCATCGCCTACGGTCGCGGCGACGCCTTCGAGGGGCTCGAGCTGCAACACCCGTTCTATGACCGGCGCGTGCCGGTGATCCTTGGCGAGCACGTCACGCTCGAGGCCGGCACCGGCGCGGTGCACACCGCCCCCGGGCACGGCCTCGAGGACTACATCGTCGGGCGCCGCTACGACCTCCTGGTCGACAATCCGGTCGGCGGCGATGGGCGCTTCATCGAAGGCACGCCGCTGTTCGCCGGTGAGAACGTCTTCGACGCCAACGAGCAGGTGATCGAGACCCTCAAGGACAAGGGCGCTCTGGTGCTGGAGCAGCGTTTCAGCCATAGCTACCCGCATTGCTGGCGGCACAAGACGCCCATCATCTTCCGCGCCACCCCCCAATGGTTCATCAGCATGGAGCAGGCCGGGCTGCGCGAGGCGGCGCTGCGCGAGATCGAGGCCGTGCGTTGGATGCCGGACTGGGGCCAGTCGCGCATCGAGGGCATGGTGCGCAACCGCCCGGACTGGTGCATCTCGCGCCAGCGCACCTGGGGTGTGCCGATCACGCTGTTCGTCGACAAGGAGACCGGCGAGCTGCACCCGCGCACCGAGGCGTTGATCGAGGAGGTCGCCCAGCGCATCGAGGCCAAGGGCATCGACGCCTGGTTCGAGCTGCACCCGGAGGACCTGCTCGGCGCCGAGGAGGGCGCCCGCTACGAGAAGGTGCACGACACCCTGGATGTCTGGTTCGACTCGGGCGTCACCCACGCCTGCGTGCTCGATCGCGGCGCGGCGCAAACCACGGGAGCGGCGGCTGGTGATCGCGCTCGCGCCTCGCAATCTGTCGCTGACGACGGCGATCGCGATGGCTCACTGGCAGCAGCGACCGACGAATGGGCCGGCCTGCGGCGCCCGGCCGATCTCTATCTGGAAGGCTCGGATCAGCACCGCGGCTGGTTCCAGTCCTCGCTACTGACCTCGGTGGCGATGCACGACCAGGCCCCCTACCGCGCGGTGCTCACCCACGGCTTCACCGTGGATGAGAAGGGCGAGAAGATGTCCAAGTCCAAGGGCAACGTGGTGCGCCCGCAGGACGTGATGAAGACCCTCGGCGCCGACATCATCCGGCTCTGGGTCGCGGCGGCCGATTATCGCGGCGAGATGCGCGTCTCCGACGAGATCCTCAAGCGCACCGCCGATGCCTATCGGCGCATCCGCAACACCGCCCGTTTCCTGCTCGCCAACCTCGAGGGGTTCGACCCGGAAAAACACCTGGTGCCAGCTGCCGAGATGATCGAGCTCGACCGCTGGGCTGTGGATCGTGCGCTGCAGCTGCAGCAGGAGATCATCGCCGCCTACCAGGACTATC
>CAZTYV010000228.1:0-4922 GCA_964617675.1 uncultured Halochromatium sp.
ACCCGCAGGCCCTCGATCGCGTTCGGCATGTGCGTGGTCACCAGCGCAGCGCCCTGCTCCAGTGCGTCGGAGTGCACCAGCAATCGCTCCTCGCCGTCGGCCCCGATGCGTGTGCCGAGGGTCTCGACATCGACTCCGCGCATGCGCCCGTCCTCGACCAGGTAGAGGCGGCCGCCGCCGTAGACGGCGCGAAACGGCACCTCGACGACCGCGTCGCGCATCGGCCGCTCGAGCGAGACGCTCAGCAGCTGGCCCAGGCGCACCAAGCCCGGGTCCCCGGCCACCTGAAACAATGCATCGACACCGCTGGGATCGGCCTCGCCGGCCAAGCGGTCGAAGCGCAGCGCGAGGCGCTCACCGCCGATCTTCGTGCTCGCCGCCAGCGGCAGGCCCTGCCTCGCCGCGCTGATCAGCTCGTCCTGATAGGGTGCAGGCACACGCGCACGCACCTCGAGACTGTCGGTGGCGTAGAGGCGCATCAGGGTCTCACCCTTGGTGACCTGCGCGCCCTCGGTGACCTCAACGCCGGTGATGATTGCATCGTAGGGCGCGCGCAGGGTGGCGCGCTCGCGCTCAAGCTGAAGCTCGGCGAGCCGCGCCTTGGCACTGGCCAGACGCGCCTCGAGGCCGCGAAGCCGGCTCGGGTGATCGGCGATGCTCATCTCGCGGCTGGTCACCGTCAGCTGCTGCTGCGCCTCGGTGCGCTTGGCGTCATCGAGCGCCTGCTCGGCCCCGACCTGCTGCGTCTTCAGCCGCTGCTGGCGCGAGACCGCATCCTGTGCCAGCTTCAGCAGGCGCTGCTCCTGCTCGAGCGCCAACCGATCGGTCTCGAGGCGGTTCTTCTCGCTGGCGATCTGGGCCTCAAGGTCGGCGATCTCGGCCTCGACCTGATCAATGCGCGGCGCGAAGTCGCGCTCATCGAGGCGCAGCAGCAGCTCACCCTCTTTGACGAAGTCGCCATCCTGAACCAAGACGTCGGTGACCCAGGCGTTGGCCGAGGCCGTCGCGCGCAGCAGGTCAGGCGTCTCGACGCGCCCGTAGAGCTCCAGCTCAGGTGCGGCGGTGAGCAGCTCGACCGGCTCAACATCAACCCGCCAGACCCGCTCCTGGACGGTTGGAGAGGCTTGCTCGGGCTTGGTCGCCACGAGCAGACGAAACAGGCCGAAGCCAAGCGCTAGGATCAGGATCGGGATCAGGAATGTTGACAGGCGTCTCACGCAAGGTACTCGGTACAGTCGTCAGGGGTGGGCGGCTCGCCCGAGGGAGACGCTGATGGATCGGCGATCCTGACCGACGATCAGCGCGGTTTCGTGTCCCGCACGGGAGTGCGCTGAATCCTTCGGCGCTTCCTTAGTGTCGTGGCGGCCCCGGCCAATGACAACGACGAAGCGCAGTTACCCGCTGATCAAGGGTGCCGGACCATCGGGGAGGCTGCTGGGGAGGCTGATGGACGTTGGGCGAGCATCAGGGCTCGAACGGGGGCCGGATGACCCTCGACGGTCAGGCGGGGGTCCGCAGGATCGAGGAAATCGGCGAGCGACTGGAAGCGCATCCATGGCGTCGAGCGCTGCTCGCGGATGCTGGTGCGAGACAGGTCGGCCAGCCGAATCCGCTCGTAGCCAGCCGCGCTGAGCCAGTCGGACAACTGGGCAAGGCTCGGGATCGCGTGCACATTGCGCATCTGCGCATAACGGCCCTTGGGCACGAGCGCCTGGCGGCCACTGGCGTCGATCACCAGGGTCTCGAGCACCAGCTCACCACCGGGGCGCAAGCAACCTCGAAGCCGCCGCAGATGCGCATCCGGGTCGCGCCGGTGATAGAGCACGCCCATCGAGAACAGGGTGTCGAAGCCGCCCCCATCGCCGCCGCATCGCTGCGGCAGATCATCATCGCCGAGCGGGAAGACCGCGAGCCGCTCGGCACCGATGAGCTGATTGAGCGCGAGGAACTGGAAGACAAAACGCAAGGTCGGGTCGATGCCGAGCACCAGGTCGGCCCCGGCGCCGAGCGCTCGATAGGCGTAGTAACCATTGCCGCAGCCGACATCGAGGACGCGGCGCCCGGCCAGGGGGGTGATCGCACCCGCGATACGCGCCCACTTCCAGTCCGAGCGCCACTCGGCATCGATCTCGACCCCATGCAGGCAAAACGGCCCCTTCCGCCAGGGATGCAGGGCCTCGAGCGCCGCTCGTAAGTGCTCGCGAGCCGCGGCCGGCAAAGGCTGGTCAGAATCAACGCCAACACAGGCATGATCGAGCCTCACCCGCTGCGCAGCCAAGGCCGGCAGCCGCGCGAGCGCCGCGATCCAAGCCTCGAGGTCCCCGTGGCGCCGTGGCTGCAGTCGCTGCGCCGTCAGATCCGCCAGCGGCTCGACCCAGCTCGCCAGCGGCGTCGCCGCCAGCGCGTTGAGAAAGGGCTCGAAGCCGCGACGATACAGCGCCGCGACCTGCTCGCCGATGTCCGCAGCCGTACCATCCGCGGTCGCTGTTCCAGACCGCCCTCGAGCCGCCCCCGGGGAGCCCATCAGCGCGCGACCCAGCCGACGAAGTTCAGACATTGGAAGAAGGGTTCGACGCGCGCAAAACCGGCGTCTTGGAGCCGCGCCTGATGGCCCTGAATGGTCTCTGGGATCAGCACCCGCTCGAGCGCCGAGCGCTTGCGTGCGATCTCGAGCGCACTGTAGCCCTGTGCGGCCTTGAACCGCGCATGCACGCGGGCCAGCAGCTCGTCGTCCTCGGCCGGCGCCACCTTCTCGACCAGAATCAGCCCGCCACCGGGGCGCAGCCCAGCGCGGATGCGCCTCAGCAACCTCAAGCGCTGCTCGGGTGCCACAAATTGCAAGGTCAGATTCAGCACCACGAGGCTCGCATCGACGATAGCCACGTCCAGCAGGTCGGCGCAGATGGGCTGAAGTCGGCCGCATTTGATCTCATTGTCGAGTCGCCGCCGCAGCGCCTCGATCATCGCGGGCGCGCGGTCGATCGCATAAACGCGGGTCGCCGGCGCATCACCCGTCGCTGGCAGCCGGGCCAGGATGCTGGAGCTGCTGGCACCGAGCGAGCAGCCCAGGTCATAGATGCGCGACCCGGGTTGGGCCAGCTCGGCGCCGACCAAGCCGACCAGCCGGATCAGTTCGGTCCAGCCCGGCACCGAGCGCGCGATCATATCGCTGAACACACGTGCGACCCGGGTGTCGAAGACGAAATCGCCGCGCGGGGCGTCGGCGCCCGCGTAGAGCTGATCAATAGGCAGGTCCGGCATGGAAAGGGTCTTTGGAGAGGTTCTTGGGCTGATCGTTCATAGAGGGAGTGCAGACAAGGGGCGCATCGAGGCAGGTTCCGGAAGGCGCGAATCTCAGAGAATCACCGCGGGCCCACCGATGAGCGATGCGAGCGCTGTTGCAACCGTTGACGATGACGAATCCGATATTGTGTCGGTCGCGACCGATGCGCCCCAGAGCACGCCGGAGCCCGATCTCGATGATCCCGCGTTGTACCTCAATCGCGAGCTGACCTGGCTGGCCTTCAATCGCCGCGTCCTGCACGAGGCGGACGACCCGCGCACACCGCTGCTCGAGCGGGTCAAGTTCCTCGCCATCGTCAGCAGCAACCTCGACGAGTTCTTCATGAAGCGCATCGGCGGTCTGAAGCAGCAGATCGCCGCCGGGGTGCACAGCCCAACCGTCGATGGCCGCACCCCACTGCAGCAGCTCGATGAGTGTCGCGCCGAGATCGCCGCGATCCAGTCGGAGCAGGAGCGCATCTTCGTCGACCTGATGGCCGAGCTCGAGGCGCATGAGATCCGCCTGGTCGAGGTCCACTCGCTGCCAGCGGCGACACGCGAGCGCCTGCGCGAGCATTTCCGCACCGATATCTTCCCGATGATCACGCCGCTGGCGATGGACCCGGCGCATCCATTCCCGTTCATCTCCAACCTGGCGCTCAATCTGCTGGTGCGGTTGCGCTTCCCTGGTGGAAACGATACCTACATGGCGCGCGTCAAGGTCCCGGTGAGCAAGGATGTCTCCAAGCGCCTGATCCAGGTCGACGGGGTCAACACCTTCGTGACCCTCGACGATCTCATCGTCCACAACCTCGACATGCTCTTCCCGGGCATGGAGATCGTCAGCTGCGAGCTGTTCCGGGTCACCCGCAACGCCATCGTCGAGCCCGAGGAGGAGGCCGCCTCGGACCTGCTCGAGATGATCGAGACCGAGCTGCGCGAGCGCCACTTCGCGCCGATCGTGCGCCTGGAGGTGCAGGCCGGCATGGAGCCAGTGCACCGCGGCATGCTCGCCGCCGAGCTCGGCCTGAACGAGGCCGATGACGTCTACGAGGTGGGCGGGCTGATGGGCCGGCGCGACCTATTTGAGCTCGCTAGCCTCGACATCCCAGAGCTGCGCGACAAGCCGCACCGCGCCGGAGATCATCCAGTGCTCGGCAATGATCGGCGCAACATCTTTCACATCATCCGTGAGAACGGTCCACTGCTGCTGCAGCATCCCTATGAGTCCTTCTCGACCACGGTCGAGCGCTTCCTGAGCACCGCCGCCAAGGACCCCAAGGTGCTGGCGATCAAGATGACCCTCTACCGCACCTCGGGCGGCGCCATCCTCGACGCGCTGATCAAGGCCGCTCGCAACGGCAAGCAGGTCGCGGTGATGGTGGAGCTGAAGGCGCGCTTCGACGAGGCCGCCAACATCGGCTGGGCGCGGCGGCTGGAGGCCGAGGGCATCCATGTCACCTACGGCGTCATGGGCCTCAAGACCCACAGCAAGCTGATCTTCGTCGTGCGCCGCGACTACTCCCAGCTGCGCCGCTACTACCACATCGGCACCGGCAACTACCACGGCGGCACCGCCAAGCTCTACACCGATCTCGGCATGCTCGGCTGCGACGAGGAGATCGGCCAGGACCTGACCG
>CAZTYV010000229.1:0-4863 GCA_964617675.1 uncultured Halochromatium sp.
CGCTCAGGCGAGGGCGGCATCCGGCGCGGCGCCCCGGTCGTCAACCGGCTTGGCCCCCGGCGCGGCAAAGGGGTCTTCGCTGTCCTGCCGCTTGAGGCCGAGCGCCCAGTCCTCCATTGCGGCGTTCGCGAGAGGCATCGGGGCCTCCATGAAGCTGATCACGAACTGCCGATCGAGCTCCGCCACACCAATCGAGCGCGGTCTGAGACCGAGGATCTCGGCGCTCGGCAGGGTCAGGCCGAAACAGAAGATGACGTTCTTGGCCGCACGGATCTTCGGGGCCACGGCACCATCGGGTAGAGCGCAGGTGTGCGCGTAATGATCGAAGATGGCGATGAACTGGCCACAGCGATGGGCCTCGATACAGCCGCGGAAATAATCGCAGATCTCGTCGACACTCTGAAACCGGGTCTCGGCGCGCTCGAGCCGGAGGACGAAGAGCGGGTAACGTTCGTTCAGCAGGGTTTGCTTCATGGCGGCGGGCTCATCGGCCCTGATGGCCGGTTGGCACAGGTTAAAGATCGGGCGCACCAATGCGACGGCTGCCGACCGCAACAGCGGTGCGGTCAACCAGCAAGGGCACGACCAGGGCGCAGCATAGGCGCAGCGGCGGGGGGCAACATTGAAAGCCGTCAATGGCGCGACAGCACTGGATTCAGCGCGGCTCGGTGCTCCGCGATGATCTCCGGCTTCCGCGTCAGGAACGGGGACCGAGGGTGGGTTGAGGACGGCCGGGCTTGCTGCGCACGCGGCGCAGGCGCTTGCTCGACGATGATCGCCGTCCACGCGCAGCCGTTTGTGCGCGATCAGTCTTCGGCTATCCGCCGCAGATTGGGGATATCGAGCAAGAACCGGTTGGGCCGAGATTCGACGATCAGGCTTTCGCGCTTGAAGCCGGCGATGGTGCGGCTTGCCGTCTCGGTCGTGATGCCGAGCATGGCACCCATGTCCTCGCGACCGAAGAGCTGGCATTCGCTCGATTCGCGGTCTCGAACCAGCCGCAGCAGCAGGCGCGCCACGCGCTGACGCGCCGAGCCGGTCGAGAGCTCGGTGAGCCAGGCGTCGGCCTCGGTCAGCGCGCGTTGCCAGCGCTGCATCAGCTCCTCGTGCAGGCTCGGGCTGTCCTTGCTCAGGGCCTTGACCACGCGCGTCGGGAACCGACAGACCTCGGTCGGTGACAAGGCAACCGCATCGTGCTGGTAGGCGCTGCCGAGCAGCGCCTCGAGCCCCAGCACATCGGTACCGCGCGCGATGCGCACGATCCGCTGGCTACCATCTGGCAGGTACTGCACCAGCTTAAGCGAGCCGCTGCGTACGGTGAACATGTAGTCACCGACCTCGCCAGCCTGGTAGAGCGAGGTTCCCGGCTTCAGGTCAAACTGATCGATCGGATCGTGGATGCGGTCGAAGTCCTGCTCGGTCAGCCCGGCGAACAGCACCGAGGTGCGCAGCGCGCAATTCCGGCAATCGGCCTCGCCGGCCCAGGCCTCACGCAATGTCACGGATTTAACCATGCCTCTATTGAGCTTAAAGCGCGGTGTCAATGACGGAAGATGCTCAAGTGTACAGTATTTTGCGCCGCACAACGGGCATCCGCGGATGCGCGCACCAGGCCAACCCTGGCAGTATGATGCACGATTGGCAACTCGTCGGCCCTCGGCCGAACAGCACATTGGCGTCCCATGTCTCTGATCTCGTTGCGCTCCGTCTCGCTGTCTTATGGGCATCCGCCGCTTCTCGATCGGCTCGATCTCGAGATCATGCCCGCGGAGCGGGTTTGCTTGATCGGGCGCAATGGCGCCGGCAAGAGCACCTTGTTGAAGGTGATCGACGGCGAGGTGCGCCCCGATGGCGGCTCGGTCTGGCGCGCCGATGGGCTTCGGGTCGCGCGGCTGGCTCAGGAGGCGCCGATCGGCGATGAGCATCGCGTCTTGGACGTGGTCGCTGGCGGTCTTGGGGCGCTCGGCGCGCTGGTCGCCGAGTACCATCACCTCAGCCACCACTTGGCGCGCGACGGCGCCTCAGCCTCCGAGCGAGACCTCGCCCGGCTCGCGACCGTGCAGCAGCGACTCGAGTCCGAGGGCGGCTGGGAGATCGAGCAGCGTGCCGAGCGCGTGGTCTCCCGCCTCGGCCTGGACGGGGAGGCGGTCTATTCAAGCCTCTCGGGTGGGTTGCGCCGACGCGTGATGCTGGCGCGCGCGCTGATCGTCGAGCCCGACCTGTTGCTGCTCGATGAGCCGACCAACCACCTGGACATTGAGACCATTGAATGGCTCGAGGCGCTGATGCTCGGCTTCCAGGGGTCGCTCCTGTTCATCACCCACGACCGGCGCTTCTTGCGCAACCTGGCCACCCGCATCCTCGAGCTCGATCGAGGCCAGCTCACCGACTGGCCCGGCGACTACGACAACTACCTGCGTCGACGCGAAGAGCGACTGCACGCCGAGGCCAAGGAGCGCGAGCGTTTCGATAAGCGTTTGGCGGAGGAAGAGGTCTGGATTCGGCAAGGCATCAAGGCTCGGCGCACCCGCAACGAGGGACGGGTTAGGGCCTTACAGGCGATGCGCGAAGAGCGTCGTGCCCGGCGTGAGGGACCGGGGCAAGCGCGCTTGAGTCTCGACAGCGGCGAGCGCAGCGGCAAGCTGGTGGTCGAGGCCGAGGACATCAGTTTTTCCTATCATCCGCAGGCGGGCGCAGCGCCGACGATCCAGGGCTTGAGCACCCTGATCTTGCGCGGAGATCGGGTGGGCATCATCGGCCCCAATGGCGCCGGCAAATCGACGCTGCTCAAGCTGCTGCTTGGCCAGCTGACGCCGAGCTCGGGACGCGTGCGGCTGGGGACGAACCTGAAGATCGCCTACTTCGATCAGCTCCGCGCCCAGCTCGATCCGGCGCTGAGCGTGCGCGACAATGTGGCCGGAGGCAGTGACCAGGTGGAGGTCGGCGGGCGCAGCCAGCACGTGCTCTCCTATCTGAAGGACTTCCTGTTCGCGCCGGACCGGGCCCAGCAACCCGTCGCCGCCCTCTCTGGTGGCGAGCGCAACCGGCTGCTGCTAGCGAAGTTGTTCACCCAGCCGGCGAACCTGCTGGTGCTCGACGAGCCGACCAACGATCTCGACGCCGAGACCTTGGACCTGCTCGAGGAGCTGCTGAACGAGTTCGACGGCACCCTGCTCTTGGTCAGTCATGATCGCGATCTGTTGGACAACGTCGTGACCTCGAGCCTGGTGCTCGAGGGCGGTGGTCGCGTCAAGGAATACGTCGGCGGCTACTCGGATTGGCAACGGCAACGCCAGCCCGCTGACGAGGCGAGCAGCGCGGTGGAGCCGGCGTCTCGACAGAAGGCTGAGGGCGGTAAGGGCGCGCGCGCATCCGGTGGCCGCGGCAAGGCGCCGGCGAAGCTGAGCTACAAGGATCAGCGCGCGCTCGATGAGCTGCCGCCGCGGATCGAGGCGCTGGAGGCCGAGGTCGAGGCCCTGCATGCGCGTCTTGGCGACCCCGCCCTCTACCAGGGGCCAGCGCATGAGCTCACCGAAACACGCACGCGCCTGGCCGAGGTGGAGGCCGAGCTCGCCAGCTGTTACGAGCGCTGGGAGGCGCTCGAGGCCGCACAGCAGGCGTTACTCTCATGAGTAGCGCGTTCCGCAAGCGCGCGACGCAGGCGCTTGGGCGGGCGCGAGTGCGAGGCAACATCCGCCGCGCGATGGACGGGTTGGTGCAGAAGCGCCTGGCTGCCTTTCCGGACCCCCGCGAGCTCGAGCAGCTGCGCGACCAGGCGGCGGCGATCCGCGATCAGGCGCTTGCGCGGCTGCCGGAGCTCCTGGAGCAGCTCGAGGCGCGTTGCACTGCGAATGGCATTCAGGTGCATTGGGCGGAGGATGCCGATGCCGCCAACCGGCTCATTATCGGGCTCCTCAACGAGCGCAATGCCGATGCACTGCTCAAGGGCAAGTCGATGGTCTCGGAGGAGATCGGCTTGAATCGCGCGCTCGAGGCCGAGGGCATCGAGCCGGTCGAGACCGATCTCGGCGAGTTGATCATCCAGCTCGCCGGCGACCATCCCTCGCACATCGTCGCACCCGCGGTGCACAAGGATCGCCATGAGATTGCAACGCTGTTCGCCGAGCATCTGTCCGACGAGACTCGAGGGGAGTACGGCCGCCAGCTGGATGCCGGCGGGGGCCACGGACACTCGCCGGAGGAGGGCGTCGAGGCTCCTGGTGCGCGATCCGCCGACCAGTCCGAGGGCACCGCCGGCACACGGCCGATGGCCGGTCGACAGGAGCCCGTGGCAGCGGCCAGAGTGCCCAGCGAGGAGGCGCGTCTGGCTGAGATCGAGCGCCTCACGGCCCAGGCCCGGCGGCTGATGCGAGAGCGCTTCCGCCAGGTGCGAGCGGGGCTCTCGGGGGTCAACTTCGCCGTGGCCGAGACCGGGACCCTCTGCCTGGTCGAGAATGAGGGCAACGGCCGCCTGAGCACGACCGCGCCCGATCTGCACATCGCGATCATGGGGGTCGAGAAGGTCATCGCCCAGCTCGATCAGCTGCCCCCTCTGCTGACACTGCTGACCCGCAGCGCCACCGGACAGCCGATCACCACCTACGTCAACCTGATCAGCGGTCCGCGCCGCGGGGCAGAGCGTGATGGCCCGCACGAGGTCCACCTGGTGCTGCTCGACAATGGTCGCTCGCGCATCCATCAGGACCTCGAGCTGCGGCAGACGCTGCGCTGTATCCGCTGTGGCGCCTGCATGAACCACTGCCCGGTCTATACGCGCATTGGAGGCCACGGCTACGGGACGGTCTATCCGGGGCCGATCGTAGCGATCCTTGAGCCGCAGTTGCAGGGATTGCAACAGATGGG
>CAZTYV010000230.1:0-4847 GCA_964617675.1 uncultured Halochromatium sp.
ATCGCGCCGGGATAACGTTCGATCAGGTCTGCATGCTTGGTCACAAGATAAGACCGCGCCTCGACACGACGCAACGGGTCTCTGGTGATCGAATTGTCCGAGAACCGCTGGCGTACGAGCGGTTCGTCGACCAGCGCGACGGGGCCGCGCTGTGCAACGCGGAGCATCAGTTCCCAGTCCACCAGCGCCCGGAGATCCTCGTCGAAACCACCCACATCCTGCAAGATGTCGCGCCGGACGATCAGCGTCTGGGTCGAAATGAAACTGCGCCATACGAGTTCAGGCAGGACGTCGCCTTCGCGGTGGAGTAGGTTGCGCTGGGGCACATAGCGAGGACCGCTGGGCTCCTCGATCTCCATGCCGCAATAGGCGGCAACGGGGGTCGCACCCATCTTGAGACTCCACGCATCGAGCCGCGCCATCTGTCGGGTGAGCTTGCCGGGGTGCCAGAGGTCGTCGCTGTCCTGGAAGGCAACCCAAGGTGCGCGAGCGATAGCTATGCCGCGGTTGCGTGCAGCGCTGACGCCACGGTTTATCTCCTGGCGAAGAATTTGCAGCCTCGAGTCTTCAATAGTGTCCAGCATGCGCAGGGTATCGTCAGTCGAGCAGTCGTCTACGACGATCACTTCCAGGTCCGCGAAACTCTGGTCAAGGACGCTCTGTACAGCGGCTCGGATCGTGCCCGCTCGGTTGTAGGCCGGGATGACGACACTGACACGGAGTGGAGACATGGCTGGCCTTCCTTGCCTAGCAAGTGGGCAAGGACCTATAATGCGTCTCGCCACACAGCAAGGGTACAGCAACGCAAACTGCTGTTAAGCTTGGGTGCAAAAAAGCATTGCATCCCAAGGGGGATGCAAAGAACCGCTCTTTTCAAAAGGTAAGATTAACTCTGGCTCCTCATCGTCAGTGAGGTATGGCTGGGACACGCTGCAAATGCGTCATAAGATCTGTCCCTGCGGCTCCAAAAGCGTCAAGGCGAAGCATGCAGACCACCCTCAATCACCCTAGGACCAACCTGACCGCAACGGACCACGCACCGGCGGCGGGGACGCATGGCATGCGAGTTCTGGTGACCCTATTCGTCCTGAGCCTGATGATCCCGTCGAGTTGGGAGATCGCTGGACTGCGGTTGGACACGGCACGGATTTATGCTCTCTGCCTGGTGATCCCTCTGGCGATGCGCTGGCTGGCGCAAGAGGCCGGACGGCCCCTGCCCGTTGACACGCTGATCTTGCTACACGGGTTCTGGATCGTCGTCACCATGGTGGTCAATCACGGTCCCGCGCGGATCGCTTTCGCTGGCATGAATGTTGTTGAGCTCCTCTGCGGCTATCTCGTTGGGAGGATCCTGATCCGAGATCCAGCCTCTTTCCGGTTTCTCTTCCAAGCCCTGCTCATGGCGCTGATTATTCTGCTTCCGTTCGCGCTCTTTGAGATGAGTAATGGAAGAGCGACCCTTCAAGAGGCTTTCCGCAGCCTTTTCGGATCGGCCCACAGCGATATTGACAATCCAGCAAGATGGGGCCTTCACCGAGCACAAACGGTAATGCAGCATCCAATATTGTGGGGAGTATTTTGCGCAATTGTCGTTGCGAACGTCTTCTTCATCTGGCGCGATCGCCTACCTGCGGCCGTCAGCCGCGCCGGAGTCGCAGGACTCGCCTGCTTCTCGTCGATGTCCTCGGGCGCAGTTTTAAATGTCCTTATTCAGGTCCTTCTTATCGGCTGGAGTTGGGCGACCAACGGTGCTTGGAAGCTCCTGATGGTGGCGTTCGTATCCGTCTACGTCTTCCTGAGCGTTGCTTCCAACCGCGGCCCGATCGTCATCATGGTCGAGACGCTGACCTTCAGCGCCAATACCGGGTGGGCGCGCATCCACATCTGGCGGCACGGCATCGACGACGTGCTGGCCAACCCAATCTTCGGAATAGGCTTGCATGAACACACACGACCATTCTGGCTGACTGTATCGGTCGACAATTTCTGGCTTGTGATGATGCTACGCCATGGGCTTATCGGCTTCGGTCTGCTCGCTGCTGCGCTGGCGTGGCATATCTGGAAGGTGACGACAGCCAAGGGACTTTCGTCATACGAGCGCCGGTTACGGGAGGGTTACATGATCGCATTTGTGGCGCTCATCTTCTCGCTATCGACAGTGCATTTCTGGGGACCACCCTATCTGCTGATGTTTGCCTATATCGGCGCAGGGGTATGGTTCTATGCTGGTCGGGAGGGTATGCCCGCACCGGCGGTACCAGCGATTGGCGATGCCGATGAAGACGTGCCGGCTAGCGCCGATGAGGCCGTAATACAGGATATGCCCTTCGCCCGCAGCTTCAACGATGCCAAAACGCCAAGACGGAGCCTGCCCAACACACGATCTTCCCCGGCGATCGACAAGCTGCAGCAGCCTCCGAATGTCCGCGTTAAGCTGCACAGCTTCAGCCGAAGGAGCGACAGACATATGGACCGGAAGGCCCCATGATCGGGATGTATCGTGATCTGTTGTCGATCCTGACACCACAGGAGCGTGGGCGGTTCTACCTGCTGCTCTGCATCGCAGCAGTCTCCGCCCTGCTCGAAGCTGTCTCAATTGCCGCGATTCTACCACTTCTGTCAGTGTTGGCTGACCCTGCGATCATCGTTGAAAATGAGTTTATAGAGCAGGTCCATGCCCTACTCGGCATGCCCGATGTGCCACGATTTCAGACCATACTCGCAATAGGGGTGTTCGTGCTTGTCGTGGTCGGGATTGGGCTGAAGATACTGACACTCTACGCTATGACGCGCTACTCTCAAATGCGTGGCTTCACCCTGTCTAGTCGGCTACTGCAAGGCTATCTCCGGCAGCCTTACGAGTTCTTCCTCAGTCGTCATTCGGCCGAGATAGGGCGCACTGTGCTCTACGAGATCGAGCAACTCGTCGGCCGTGTCCTGATGCCAGCCCTGCAACTGGTGGCAAGCGCGCTCACGGTGCTGTTCATCGTGGCGGTCCTCGTCGTCGCCGACCCGGTGACAGCGACCATCGTCGCAGCAGTGCTCGGGCTGGCTTATGGCACGATTTACCTGTCGATCCGCAAGCTTCTGGTACGGCTGGGGCGAGAGCGCCTGAGGGTTAACGAGACGCGGTTCCGCATGGCCCAGGAGCCGATCGAGGGCATAAAATACGTCAAGCTGCGCGGGCTGGAGAAGTCTTACGTCGAACGCTTCCGTCGCCCAGCCCTTGTCATGGCGCGGATCAACGCCCTGACGCAGGTCTTGCAGAAGCTACCGCGGCAGGCGCTGGAACTAGTGGGCTTTGGGGGTATGCTGCTCTTCATTGTCATCAGCCTCGCGCGGCAGGAGGGCGGGCTGACGCAACTTGTGCCCACGATCGGCCTGATCGCCTTCGCCGGGATCCGGCTCCTGCCGGCGCTGCAGCAGCTGTTCCAGATGCTCGCGCTCCTGAAAGGCGGCCAGCCTATCCTTCAGCAAGTCGTGAAGGATTTCGGCGAGAACGCCGCCGCGCCCGTGCACCGCTCTAACGTTGGCACGCGACTGCCCCTCACCCGATCGCTGGAGATGCTGGAGGTCCGCTATTCCTATCCTGCAGGCGAGAAGCCAGCAGTCTCCGGTCTGACGATGGTGATCCCGGCGCGGTCGACGATCGGGCTCGTCGGCGGCACCGGGGCGGGCAAGACAACGGCCGTCGACCTTCTGCTCGGGCTGATCGTGCCGCAATCAGGGCAGCTCCTCGTCGACGGGGTGGAGATCGACGCCGTGACGCGCCAGCGCTGGCAACGCACGGTGGGCTACGTGCCGCAAACGATCTTCCTGACCGACGACAGCCTGGCGGCCAACATCGCGTTCGGGGTGCTGCCGGACGAGATCGACATGGACCGCGTAATTGCCGCGGCGAAGACGGCGGCGCTACACGACTTCGTCACGTCTGAATTGCCGCAGGGCTACAACACGATGCTGGGTGACCGCGGCGTACGGCTGTCTGGTGGTCAGCGCCAACGTGTGGGCATCGCACGAGCGCTCTATTTCGACCCCGAGGTGCTGGTCTTTGACGAGGCGACTTCGGCGCTTGATACGCTCACCGAGCGCGCGGTGATGGAGGCCATCGACAGGCTTGGCGGGCAGAAGACTATCGTGATGATCGCACACAGGCTGGGCACCGTGCGCGCCTGCGATCGGATCTTTCTTCTGGAGAAGGGCCGGGTTGCTGCCTCTGGCCGCTTTGACGAGTTGACGGAGAAGAACGATACCTTCCGCGAGATGGCTCGTCATGCGTGAAAAGGCTGATTACAGTGTTCCATGTTCCTTAGGATCGTCTGAACTACCGCTTCGGCTTCGCCGGTTTTCGGGCAGAGGCGGTCTGACGAGGGCAGGTCGACCGGGTATGCCGGCGATTTCCGGGTATCGGCCCACTCGATTGGCCGGTATCGGCCTCGGAGGACGGACTCCACCTCATGCCAGCAGCCGTCGTCGGACAAGGAAGAGGTTGCCGAGGGCGAAGAGGGTGAAGAGCTGCGCGCGGTTCTTCGCGAGCCCGCGGTAGCGCGTCTTCAGATATCCGAACTGGCGCTTGATCACCCGGAAGGGATGCTCGACCCGGGCTCGCACCCTGGCGATGACCCGGTTGATGTCCTCGTCGACGGGATGCAGCGCGCCACCTCTCGGCGCCCTGCGCATGACGCCCCAGAACTTGCCCGGGCCAGAGAACGCAGCCTCCCGCGCAGAACTGACATAGCCCTTGTCCGCCCAGACCGACGTCTCCCCGCCATGCAGCAGTTCATTCCAGACGAGCGTGTCGGGAACCTTCGCCGTCGTCGTCTCGAGGCTGTGCACGATGCCGCTGT
>CAZTYV010000231.1:0-2539 GCA_964617675.1 uncultured Halochromatium sp.
AAGGCATCAGCGAGGCATTCTCGACCGGGTCCCAGAACCACCAGCCGCCCCAGCCGAGCTCGTAGTAGGCCCACCAGGACCCGAGCGCGATGCCAATGGTCAGGAACACCCAGGCGATCGTGGTCCATGGACGCGACCACCGCGCCCAAGCGGCATCAAGCTTGCCGCCGATGAGGGCCGCGATGGCAAAGGCGAAGGCGACCGAGAAGCCGACGTAGCCCATGTAGAGCATCGGCGGATGGATGGCGAGGCCAAAATCCTGCAGCAGTGGATTCAGATCGCGGCCTTCCACCGGCACTGGGAACAGCCGCTCAAACGGGTTCGAGGTCAGCAGCATGAAGAGCAAGAAGCCGATGGCGACCATCCCCATCACGCTGATCACGCGCGCCACCACCGGCAGCGGGAGATTGCGGCTGAAGGCAGCCACGGCCGCGCCCCAGCCGGCCATCATCAGGGCCCAGAGCAGCAGCGAGCCCTCGTGACCGCCCCAGACCGCCGAGACCTTGTAGATCGTTGGCAGTAGCGTATTCGAGTGCTGCGCGACGTAGAGCACCGAAAAGTCGCTGGTCATGAAGGCCTGGGTGAGGGCGAGGAAGGCGATGCCAACGAAGACCAGCTGACCGAAGGCCAGCGGGCGCGCCATGGCCATCCAGGGTCGATTACCGGTCAGCGAGCCGGCCAGCGGCATCGCCGCCTGGGCCACGGCCAACAGCAGCGCCAGGATCAGCGCGAGATGTCCAAGCTCAGGAATCATTGGACTTGGCTCCCCGGGGCCTTGCCGCCGGTGGTTTGCTCGATGATGCCGTCGACATGGGCCGTCTGCAGGGTGTCGGCCACCTCGGGCGGCATGTAGGACTCATCATGCTTCGCCAGGACCTCCTCGGCATAGAACATGCCGTCGGCGCCAATCCGGCCCTTGGCGACGACGCCTTGGCCCTCGCTGAAGAGGTCTGGCAGGATGCCGGTGTAGCTGACTGGGACGGTGGCCGCGTTGTCGGTGACGTCGAAACGGACCGTGAGCCCGTCCTCTTGGCGGGCCAAGGTATCGGGTACGACCAAGCCGCCGACGCGGAAGACCGCGTCGGTCGGATGCTCGTTCGCCATCACCTGGGTCGGGCTGAAGAAGTAGGAGATGTTGCTCTGCAGCGCACTGAGCGCAAGGCTGGTTGCGGCGGCGACGCCGACCAGCGCGAGACCGACCAGGACGAACCGTTTTTGTCGTGCTTTCATCGTGAGCATTCCTCGTGGCAATCGTTGTGGGCCGGCATCAGGTCCCAGCGTTTGAGGGCTTCTGCTGCGTGCTGGCCGCGCGCTCTTTCGGCTGACTGGCCTTGTGTGGGGCCTTGTGTGGGGCCGGGTGTGAGACCGTCTGTGAAGCGGACCCTGAGGCGGTCTCGGTGCCAGGCCGGTAGACACGCAAGCGCAGTAGCCGAGCGAGCCGAGTCAGCGTGGTCTTGCGGCTGCTACGCAGCTGCAGGACCTCGATCAGCAGAAGCCCGAAGGTCATCCCGAAGGCGCCCCAGACATAGCCGGCGTAGCCGCCTTGTGAGACAAATTCCATCATACCGTCGCCTCTTTGCCGATGACGTCCCGCACCCAGGCGCTGTCCGGCTCTCGCGTGAGGATGATCGTGCGTAAACGAGCGAACACGGCGGCAAACGAATAGGCCCAGAGTCCAAGGGTCATGGTCAACATGGGGATCAGGATACTCAGGTGGATGCTGCCGGGATCAGAGCGCTGATGCAGCGCCGCGCATTGATTCGGGTCGGGGCAGTTGATCGAGAGGAAGATCACCGGAACCATCACCAGCCCGACGATCGCCAGCAGCGCCGCCGCCCGATCAGCGCGCCGGGTGTCATCGATCGCCGAATGCAAGGCGATGTAGCCGATATAGAGGAAGAACAGCAGTAGCTCGGAGGTGAGCCGCGGGTCCCAATCCCAGTAGGTGCCCCAGCTCGGGCGACCCCAGAGGGCGCCGGTCCAGAGCGCGAGAAAGGTGAAGATGGCCCCGGTGGGGGCCACCGCCTTCGCCATCATGAAGCTCAGCCGAGTGTTGAAGATCAAGCCGATCACCGACCAGCCCGCGAGCACCAGGTAGAGCCACATCGACATCCAGGCCGCGGGCACGTGGACGAAGATGATCCGGTAGTACTCCTTCTGCGGGTTGGTCCCGCCGAGCTGGTCGGCGGTCTGGAAGAAGCCCCAATAGAGACCGATCACGATCAGCGCCGCGGCGACATAGCCGAACCAGGGGATCAGCCGCCCGGCGATGGGATAGAACGCAGCCGGCGAGGCGAATTTAAACCAGTTGATCATCATGACGTCAGGATGCCGTTGATGGGCGCGGCTTGTCTGGGTTGCAGGGGCTTGGGCTGCAGGGGATGGGCCGCGGGTGCCTGGGTTGCCCGCCCTTGGCAGCAGGCGCCATCGGTTGCATGCCTCTGGGTGCATGAGGGGCTTGAAACCTGGGCGTCGAGGAGATAGTCGATCATGGGGCCGAAAAGTTCGATCCGTTTGCGGTTATCTTTTGCGGTGATCT
>CAZTYV010000231.1:2639-4820 GCA_964617675.1 uncultured Halochromatium sp.
GTCGTCAGGCTACTCGAGTGAGATCCGCAAGGCCGCTGCGGCAGCCAGGGGAGCGAGCAGGGCCGAGCCGATCAGGAAGGCCGCGAGCAAGTAGAAGTAGGGCTGTGTGTCAGCGATTGCGATCGCGCTCACGGAGACGGCTCCAGCGCCGTAGACGAGGACCGGCACATACAGCGGCAAGATCAGCAAGGACAATAGGATACCGCCACCGCGCAGACCCAATGTCAAGGCCGCGCCGATCGCCCCGATCAGGCTCAGCACCGGGGTGCCGATGGCCAAGGCCGCCATCATCACCCAGATGGCACTGGCGCTCAGGTGGTACTGCATCGCCACCAAGGGCGCGATCAACACCAACGGCAAGCCCGTGAGCAGCCAGTGTGCGACCACCTTGCTCATCACTAGCAGCGCCAGCGGCTGCCCGGTCAGCAGCAGCTGCTCGAGGGTGCCGTCCTCGTAATCGGCGGCGAACAGCCGTTCTAAGGCCAGCATCGAGGCCAAGAGCGCCGCGACCCAGACGACACCGGGGCCGAGGCCGCGCAATTGCTCACGCTCGCTGCCGACGCCGAGCGGAAACAGGCTGACGACGATGATAAAGAAGAACAGGGTCGTCAACACGTCGGTGCGCCGGCGCAGGGCGAGCGTGATATCGCGCGAGAGGACGCAGTAGAAGACCTTGAGCATGGCCGAGTGGATTCAGTGGTGCGGGCTCAGTGGTACGGGTCGGCTTCGGTCGGCCCAACGCTGTCGGTCTCGGCGGGAGCCCCGAGCGTGAGCCGATGGATCGCGCCACTGGTCAAAGGCACCGCTTGATGGGTGGTTAGCACCACTGAGCCGCCGCCGGCAATCTGCTCGGCGATCAGCTGCTGCAGGAGATCGACGGCGTCGACGTCGAGCGCCGTGAAAGGCTCGTCCAAGATCCAGAGCGGCGCCTTGCTCAAGATCAAGCGCGCGAGCGCGACGCGCTTTTTCTGACCCTGGGAGAGCATCCGTGTCGGCAGGTCTTCGAAGCCATCGAGACCGATGCGACCGAGCGCGTCGATGATGGCGCCCTCGTCGACGGGGTCCTGATCGAGGGTGCTTGCGATGCGGAGATTCTCGAGGCCGGTGAGGTCGGCCTTGATCCCGTTGAGATGGCCGAAGTAGAGCAGGTCGCGATTGAAGTCCTCGGCCAGGTCGCGGATGCTCTCGCCACGCCAACGAATGCTGCCTGCATCCGGCCGCAGCAGGCCGCAGAGCGCGCGCAGCAGCGTGGTCTTGCCACTGCCGTTGCGGCCACGAACATGCAGCAGGGTCTCGGGGGGCAGGTCGAAGCTGAGCCCCTCGAAGAGGTGGCGGTCACCTCGGCGGCAGCTGAGATCGCTGACCTCGAGCATCAGCCCCGGGTGTCCTCGATCTCATCCGCGCTGGGGTTGGCGGAGTCCGTCGACTGGGGGGCCTGGTGGCCGGGCTGGGGGCTGGGGTGGGGGCTGAGCTCAGCGGCGGTCTCATCGCGCGCGGCGCGTCCCTCGGCGAGCCGTGGCTCAGATGAGTCGGGCCGCGCAGGCTTGGTCAGCGTCTCGGCCTCAGGCGCATCGGCCTCTGTCTTCGCCGGGCTTGGCTCAAGCACCATGACCACGCCGGCGAGGGGCGGCAGCGCGAGCGGGATCGAGTGCGGGCGCCCCATCCAAGGGCTCGGCTCCGAGTGCACGCCGCCCTTGTTGCCGACGTTGCTGCCGCCGTAGAGCTCGGCGTCGGAGTTGACGGCCTCGCGATAGAAGCCCTCGACCGGGACGCCGATCCGGTAGTTGTCGCGCGGTACTGGCGTGAAATTGAAGGCGCAAGCGACGAGCTGCTTGCCGTTCTTGGATTTGCGCAGATAGCTCAGGACCGATTGACTCGAGTCGTGGCAGTCGATCCACTCGAAGCCGGCGCTCTCGAAATCGACCTCGTGCAGGGCCGGCTGGCTGCGATAGAGCTGGTTGAGGTCGGCAACGATCTGTTTCACGCCCTGATGCTGTGGGCGCTCGAGCAGGTCCCACTCGGCCGCCGCGTCGAAGTTCCACTCCCGGCCTTGGGCGAACTCGCAGCCCTGGAACAGCAGCTTCTTGCCCGGGTAGGTGAACATGAAGGTGTACAGCAGCCGCAAGGAGGCGAACTTCTGCCAGGCGTCGCCGGGCATCTTGTCGAGCATCGAGCGCTTGC
>CAZTYV010000232.1:0-4808 GCA_964617675.1 uncultured Halochromatium sp.
CGGCCACGCCGCGCCCGCGGCTGGTGAGCAGCACAGGCCGGTGTGCGTCTATCGCATGCTTGACGACGCGGCCGGGGTTAGCCTTCAGGTCGGTCAGCGGAATCACGTCCTCGGAAAACTTGGTGCCCATTCTAGGATTCTCACGCCCTATAAACAGGGCCGAGAGTAGCACCAATCTAAGGACCTATCTAAGCCGCCTATGGCAGCAGATGACGCCAGCAGCAGCAGGTGCAGGTTGTGGGCGCACTCCTGCTTTTCCTTCGCCTTACGCTGGAATCGGCTGCCGCCCGCACCATCTAGGTTGGAAGCGCATCCTGACCGGATGCCTCAGGCTTCGACCAAGAGGAACAGCCCATGACCTGGAATCAACCGACGACCGGAACCAAGCAATGCCCGCGCTGCGGCGCCGACTTCGAGTGCAAGGTGGACGATCTGCGCAACTGCGACTGCGTGGCCGTTAAGGTGTCGCTGCCGGTGCTCAAGACCCTGCAGAAGCGCTACGAAGACTGCCTCTGTCCGAACTGTCTGCGCGAGATCGCCGAGACGGAGACAGCCACCAACGCGGTGGCTTGAACAGGCCTCCGCCTCGGGAGCCTGGGACGGGCGTCGGCCGTCGAGCCTAGTGGCGACCCCGGCTGGGCGATCGCTCGATGCCCGGACCGCTTTATTCGGTACTCCGCGCCGAGCAACAGCCGATCAGCGCGGCCGCCTCGTCCCTTCCAATCGCTCCCAGATCAGCGTCGCGATGTGCACGGCGCGCAGCGGCACCCCGCGTTTGCGCGCCGTGCCCTCCAGGTTGGTCAGACAGCCAAGGTCCTGACTGACCAGGACCCGCGCCCGGGTCGCGCGGATGGCGTCGAGCTTGTCTGCGGCCATCGCGGCCGAGATCTCGGGCTCCTTCACCGCAAAGGTGCCGCCGAAGCCACAGCACTCCTCGGCATGATCGGGCTCGACCACCGTCAGGTTCGCGAAGCGTGCCAGCAGCCGCGCCGCGGCCGGTGCCGTCCCCATCTCGCGGCGTGCTGAGCACGAGTGATGGAGCGCGACACGCAAGGGTGCCCCACGATCAACGGGCTCGGGCTCGAGCACCGCGTCGAGAAAGGCACAGAGCTCGACGACCCGACCGGCCAGCTGCTGGGCATCCTCCGCCTCCGGCGTCTCGGCGAAGAGCCGCGGATACTGCTCGCGGAACATCCCGGCACAGGAGGCCGAGGGCACGATCACCGGCAGCTCACCTGCCAAGGCACGTAGCTGCTGCCGCGCCACCTGGCGGGCCGGCTTGCGAAAGCCTGAGTTGTAGGCCGGCTGCCCGCAGCAGGTCTGATCCCGCGGGAAGCGCACCCGGACACCAGCTCGCTCGATCAGGCGCATCGCCGCCAGCCCAGCCTCGGGGTCGAGCAGGTCCATCAGGCAGGTGCCGAAGAAGAGGACCTCGGTGGGCTTAGACGCCAGGGGTGTGGACATGCACGTCCTCCTTTATGGCCTGCACGGGACCGATCGACGACTCAGGGGCCAAGTGGGGCCAAGTTGGCGCCACGCGGGGATCGAAAAAACCTGAGAATACTCAGAAAACCATCCGATGTGCATTGTTCGCTGCCGCAACCGGTTATACGCTGGAGGCTGGTATCGATTGTGAAGGACGGAGGCGATTATCCAACCAGCGTCGATTCAGGGGCCCGTCCGCACAGCGCTCGGAAACGGCAATCCGCAACAACCGATTGGCCGCCTCTTCGTGGTCGGCTGCTCGCGCTCTGGCACCACGCTCTTGCTCAGCCGGCTCGCGGGTCATCCGGCCGTCTACGCCTTCCCCGAGACGGGTCTCTTTCTTCGTCTATTCGGGATGCGTGGCATCCCATCGCTCCCGGCTCTGCTCGGGCTGTCCCTCGGCCGAGAGCAAAAGTCGCTGCACAGGGCGCTCGGCCACGACCCTCAGAACAGCCCCGAGGGGCGGCTCCAGCCCGTCCTGAGCCCTCCTCGAGCGCAACTTTGTCTTCGTGCGGCGCTGCGCGAAGGCATCCACTTCCTCGATCAGGTTGCCCATCGGGACGGCCGTGCGTGGTGGGTCGAGAAGACCCCGAGGCACTACCTTCATGCCCGGCTGATCACCGAGCAGGTCCCGAATGCGCGCGTCATTCATATCCTTCGCGACGGCGCTGACGTGGTTGCCTCCATCGTCGACCGCGCAAGACGATATCCCGAGCAATTCCCGCGGCAACGCGACCCCCGCTATGCGATCACCCAATGGAACCGAGCGCTGACTGCACATCATGGATGCTGGGGGCGGGCTGGGCACCTCTTTCTCCTCTACGAAGACCTGGTCGCCGAGCCCGAGCGCGAGCTGACGCGGCTTGCGTATCAGTGCGGTCTGCCTTGGGACCCAGCGCTGATTGAGGGCGCGACCACCGGCGCGGCTTTCGTGTTACCCGATGAGGCCTGGAAGCAGGCGGCGGTCGGTCCAATCCAGACTCCCAATGAGCCACGCGAGCCGCTGTTCGACGTCAGCACCCGGCGCGTCATCGAAAACGCGCTAGACCGCAAAGGCTACCAATCGCTGGTCGGCAAGATTCGAAGCGCCGCAGCCGAGATCGGCGTCAGGATACCACCCCGCTCGGGCACGAACGGCTTCAGCCCCTGCGCCGTCTGAGGTATCCTCCGCCCCATTCTCGCTGCCCCTCGTCCGCCCGCCATGCGCCCGCCGCCTTCGCGCCTGACCGTCTTCGCGTCGTTCTCGGGTCAGGGCGGTGTGGAGCGCATGCTCGTGCATCTGCTGCAGGGCTTCTGTGAGCAAGGCTACGCGGTCGATCTGCTCTTGGTGCGCGCGGATAGCGACCATCTCAAAGACCTGCCGCCAGCCGTGCGCTGCATCCCGCTCGGCCCCGGCCACAGCCTGCCGGCCGCCTTCGCGCTGGCGCGCTGGCTGCGACGGGAGCGGCCCGAGGTGCTGTTGGCGGTGAAGGACCGCGCTGGGCGTGCCGCGGTGCTCGCACGGATGCTCGCGCGGAGCAAGACCCGCCTGGTGCTGCGACTGGGCACCAATCTCTCAGCCGCATTGCGCGATGCGAGTCCGCCGCGGCGCTGGCTGCGACTCTTGCCGATTCGCCTACTGTACCGAGGTATCGACCAGATCGTGGCCGTCTCCGACGGGGTTGCCGAGGACACCGCCTTCCTCGCGCGGGTATCGAGCGAGCGTATCCAGGTGATCCGCAATCCGGTGATCACGCCGCGCCTTGAAGCACTGGCTGCCGAGCCCTGCCCGCATCCCTGGCTGGCGAGGAGACGCGCCTTCTCCGTCATCATCGGCGCCGGCCGACTGCAGCGGCAGAAGGACTTCCCGAGCCTGGTGCGCGCCTTCGCTGGGCTTCGCCGCGAGCGCGACTGCCGCCTGCTGATCCTCGGCGAGGGGCGCATGCGCGCGGAGCTGCTGGCCTTGGCAAGATCGCTCGATCTCGAGGTCGGCCCCGAGGGCGACATCGACCTACCCGGCTTTCAGAGCAACCTCTACGCCTGGTTTGCGCGTGCTGACCTGTTCGTGCTGTCGTCGGCCTGGGAGGGCTCGCCGAACGTGCTCACCGAGGCGCTCGCACTCGGCATTCCGTCGGTCGCGACCGATTGCCCAAGCGGTCCCAGAGAGGTCCTGGCCGATGGCCGTTATGGCCCATTGGTGCCAGTCGGCGACAGCGCCGCGCTCGCCGATGCGATGCGCCAGACGCTCGACGCGCCGCTGCCCGCAGACGAGCTCAAGCAGGCCGTCTCCGCGTACACCCAGGCGGCCAGCGCCACGGCCTATCTGGAGGCGATGGGGCTCGAGCCCATGGCTGGCCAAAATCGCCTTTGACAACCTACCGACCTGATCTAATGCCTCAGCGATGGGCCCGACCCGTATCGCCCGGCGCTGGATCAGACGAACCAAGGTGTGAATCATGTCTTCGCACGATTCGAATCGGAAAGATCCACGGAGGGATGCTTCTATCTTGTCCGCTGCGGCTCGCCCGAGGTTGATTGCGTATCCGGCGGATCGCCGGGGCGGATGCGCACGCGCTGGGCAGTGGCGGTGAGGATGGCGCCTCGCGCCAACTCATCGCTGTAGCCGTCGAGCAGGGCGACGCAATAGGCGCCTTGTTGGCGCGCCGACAGCCCGACCAGGCGATGGGCGTAAGCAAGACAGGCCAGCACGTCTTCGCGTTCCAGCCAGGGGTAACCCTCCAGCAGCGTCGCGATGTCGTCACCGGCGGCCAACATGCTGAGTACATGCTCCACGGCGAGGCGACGTCCTCGGATGATGGGCTTACCACCGTAAATGGCGGGGTCGACGGTAATCCGTTTCAGCAGTCGGTCTTCATGCATGTGCGGTTCCTCTAGCCGGCGATCAGGCGCCCCCGTGGCACCCGAGTATTGCGCAGGCGCCAGGTGTACACCAGCCCTACCAAGGGGTCGTCAACCACCGGCAATGAGCGTCGGCCATAGGCTAAGACCCGATAGCAAGACCTGGCTCTTTCATGGTTGCGGCCCAGTGCTCGGCTCCAGTCATGGTTCTCGTTACCCAGCTAGACAATGCTCGGCATGGGTCGGCCTCTAGCGCCAAACCTTTAAGACGATGAAAAACGGTTCCGCATTGTCTTCCTAAACCGCCTCAATCAAGACTAGAGGACTGCCGAACGATGATCCTTAGGACGTGCCGGCGTCGCTCGGGTGTGGATGGGCGTGCAACGGCAGCTCATCGAGATGCTCATGATCGCTCGCTGGGCCAGGCGCGTGCAGATGCAGATGGGCGTGGCGATGTTGATGCGGATGCCGGTGCAGCTCGGCCT
>CAZTYV010000233.1:0-4776 GCA_964617675.1 uncultured Halochromatium sp.
AGGCGGGCAGTGTGGATTCAGTTCGGGTCGGCAGCGTGTGCGGCTGCGGGTGCGCCCTTGCCAGCCAGGCCGAAGGTCGCCCTTTTCGCCTCTAAGTCGCTAACGATGATTCGCAACTGCTCGTTGCCCTCTCTACGAATCTGCGCGGCGAGCACCTCTTCAACCTCATGCTCGGGCCATGCTGCGGCGCGGGCACCTAGCGCGATCGGATGTGGAAAAAGGCCTGCGCTAATGCGTGCGTAGAGCCCTGAGCGGCTGTAGCCGGTCCGATCCAGAACATGAGGTAAGCGTAAGACACGGGTTGGCATGATCGGGCCTCTCGAGGCTGTAGGACGTCGTTGATGTCGCGAACCTGAACATGGGCAGCACCGGCTGTTGGCTAAGCTGCGTCTATGCGCCGTTTGTTCTCAGCATGGCTTCGATGCCCCCTCATGTTTGGGAGGGTGGGCGTTCCCCTCCTGGACTCGCCAACCCGCGCGCTGCTTCAGCGTACAGATCGGACACTGCAGCGCACTGCGCGAGAACTCCGCGGCGAGGTAATGAACATTGCACTGTCGGCAGAAGCGCCGTTTCGCCAACCCCGTGGTGAGATCTCGCGCTAGAACCCAGGCCGCATTGATGTCGATTGGCACTCCCAAGCGGTCAGCAGCCGCCACACGATCCTGGTGCTCCAGGTACAACCGGTGTGCTTCGAGCAGCGCCTCAAGCTTGATCTGGCGCTGCGTGTCGGGACCGCCGAGCGCTTGATAGAGCGCGATGAACAGCGACGCGCTGGCCTGACGGCGCAGTCCAAGGCCGTGCTGCATCTGATGGCGTGCATGTCGGTCACCCATGGACAGGCGGCACGGGTTGCCAAGCAGCTGGCCCTGATCGGGACCGCCGGTGAGTTGGCGACGGCGGCAGGCATCACCGGCTGGCCGGCGGGAAGCGCGGCTGATGCGGTGCTGGATGCCTACCAGCTGTGGCAGAGCGAGCAGGGCAGCGGGCAGACCGAGGATCAGCAGATCCTGGAGTCGGTGCGCAGCTTCATCGAGCGCCACGGCGAGAGCCGCTTCGCACCGCGCCATGCGACCTCAGCGCACCCGATCCGCGAGCGAGCCGGTTACACCGAGGAGGACCCAGCCACCGGGCAGGTGACCTATCTCTTTCTGGCCAGTGGCCTGCGTGAGGCACTGAGCGGGCAGGATCTGAAGCGAGGCTTGATCGCCCTGGCCAGGGCCGGCTGGCTGGTCAAGGGCAGCGGCGACAAGCATCGGCTGCAGCGCAAGATCCAGGGTAAGAATACCAATGTCTACGCGGTGAGTCTGCCGGATGACGAACTCGATGACGCTGACGCACGCCAAGCGTGATTGAACGCATGATCATGGAGGCGGCTTATGCGGCGGCAAGACGGCAGAACGCCTAGACTGGGAGCGCATGTCTATTGGCTCTTGGCAGCTTGCTTGAAGGTTGTGCACGGAACCCCAAGCAAGTCCGATGAAGGCTAAGATGCGTCACTAGCCAGCGTTGTCGTTCGACCTGCGCTTCAGCCGACCGTTGTCAACAGGATCAACCTGAAGCCTTTAACCCTGCCGTCAAGGTAAACTGCAATGCCAAACACGCTGACGATAGAACTTCCCATCGCCGGGCTACCCTCGGCTGCCGAGTTGTCGGCTAATTTTGCCGACGAAGCGCGATTCTTGCTGGCCCTGAAGCTCTTTGAGCAAGGCCGCATCTCATCGGGAAAGGCTGGCCGACTGTGCAACATGGGTCGTGTTGAGTTTTTGCTGGCCGCGAGCCGATCAGGCGTGCCGGTCGTCGATTTAGAGGGTGATGACCTGGTCAACGAGTTCGCCTGATGCTTGCCGAACGTGCTGTGATCAATGCTGGCCCGCTGGTCGCGCTCTCGCTAGCAGGGCGATTAGACCTGTTGCCGGCCTTGTTTAGCGAATTCTGGATTCCGCAACGGGTCTTTGATGAAGTCACCGTCGCCGGGGTGGGGCGGCCAGGTGCGGAAACCCTGGCTGGCGACCGCTGGGCCGCCCATGTTCGGCCATCGCCCGAGTCCGACCCCTTGTTGGTGGCCGAACTCGATCCCGGCGAGGCGGCCGTGATAACACTGGCTCGCAGCCTGGCACCCTGTCTGGCAATCATCGACGAAAAACGTGGGCGCAAGATCGCGCACAGGATCTATGGGCTATCGGTCAAAGGAACCGCCGGGCTCTTGGTCGAAGCCCATCGGCGCGGCTTGCTCGCTGATGAGTTGCGGAACACGTTGCTTGACCTGAAAGGTGCCGGCTATTTCCTCTCCGATACGGTGATTGATGCCGCCTGCGCGGCCGCCCACAGCCATTGATGCAGCATGGTCTCCTGCATAATTGACCCGCTTTTGTTGAACGATCAGTTGCTTACAGCTGCGGGTGAGGGTCGACCAGGTTATCTGCCGCGCCTTTGCCACACCATTGTGCCCACTCAGCCATCATCTTGAGCCGCTTGGTGAAGAGATCGCCACGCGCATAGGCGGCCTCCGCCTTGTTCTCGATGACGTGGGCAAGCGCCATCTCGCAGACCTCTCTTGGGAATGACGACACTTCGCCCGCCCAATCTCGAAACGATGACCGGAACCCATGTGGTACATAGTTGCCACGGTCGCCGCCGACGCCATAGCCGAGTCCGCGCATGACCTGCAGCATCGCCATGTTGCTGAGCGGACGACCCTGCCGAGCGCCTGTGAAGATGTACGGGTTGCCCGAGAGACGCGGGACGCGCTCTAGGACTGCCAGCGCCGCTGGACTGAGTGGTACCCTGTGCGGACGCTTCGCCTTCATCCGCGGCGCCGGTATGAGCCATTCAGCGGCTTCGAGGTCGACCTCTGACCAGGTAGCCTGCAGGACCTCACTGGTGCGGGTGGCTGTCAGGATGGTGAACTGCAGCGCCAGTGCTGAAACTGAGCTGAGCTGCCGCAGCTCGATCATGAAGCCAGGCACAGCGGAGTAGGGCATTGCTGGATGATGCCGGGTGGTGCCGCCGTTTGCTTGCCGCTTAACCTTGACGGGTGAGGATAAGAGCTTGTTCAGGTGCCCGCGCCAGCGTGCCGGGTTGCTGGTGTCGGCCCATTTCATCGCACTGGCATAGTCGAGAACATTCTCGATGCGACCCTGGACCCGCTTTGCTGTCTCGGGCTTAGTGGTCCATATCGGCTTGAGGATGGCGAGCACATCCTCGGTGGTGAGGCTGTCGACTGGCTTCGAGCCGATGACCGGACGGGCATAGGTCTTGAGGGTGGCTGTCCACTGCCGAGCATGTTTCCGATTCGACCACTCGTGCCGCTTTGCACGGATAAACCGCGCCGCGACCTGTGTGAAGGACGGCGTTGCTGTCTGGACCTGTGCCCGAGCTGAGATAGGATCGATGCCCGCCGCAGCTTGTGAGCGTGCCTGTGAGGCTTTTTCACGCGCCAGCTTGAGGCTGACCGCGGGATAGGTGCCGAGTCCCATCTCGCGCCGCCGCCCCTGCAGTTGATACCTGAGAACCCATTTCCTGTTGCCGGTCTTGGTGACGACCATCCGTAGGCCTTGGCCATCCTCATACTTGCCAGGGGCAGCCGCTTTGACTGCGGTGTTGGTGAGCTTGCCCATCTAAGCCTCTATCGCCTTGTGGCGGTCCCCCACTTGGTCCCCCACTTGATGTCGGCTTAGTGTAGATTCTAACGGACGCTAACGGAACACTTATCTAGTAAAAACAAAATGCTTAAGGACTACCTTGGCCCTTGCTGGAGTCCCTATCAGCGGACTCCCTCTCCGCCATTATCTTTAACTAAAACCCTGTTTTTAAAAGTAAAATTTTAAAAACGACTCCTGTAGCCTTCACTTTGACCTACGCTTTCGACGGCGCTTGTTTGGGCGCAGCGGCGATCGCGTGGAACTTCATCTTTGCAGCGCGCGCCGCGTCGGCAGTAGCGCAAAACAGCCTTTCGCCAACGAGTAGCCCGGGCCGGGCGATCGAGATCTCCGGGTAAGATACCGGGCGTTGCCCAAAAGTGGATGCTGCGCAATCGCTGTCTCTTTGTTCTCGTGCGCGGGCGAGCCAGCGGGCTTTTCGTTGCTGAACAGGCCCGAAAGGGACACGTCCGGGCGGTCCGGAAACCGCGCCACCAGCTCAAGATCGCCTCCCATGGCCTGAACGTAGCTCCGCAAGGTCGAAAGCATCATATCGGCGCGTCCCTCAAGCCGTGAGATGTTGTCCTGTCCAATGCCGAGGGGCTCGGCCATCCGAACCTGAGTGAGACCGCGCGCCTTGCGCAGGTCGCGCAGCGTCATTTCTTCGCCGATCAACCTGTCCGCGCGGGCTTGCACCCGTGCGCGCCGCTCCTCGGGGAGCCTGTTCATTACATCAGGCAACGTTTTCATCGTTTGCCTCCGTTCGAGTTTGGGAGGCGGTGCGGCGGGGGCTGCCGCAGTGGCAGGCGGCAGACCGCCACGGCGATGGATCCAAGGACCAAAGGCCTCGACGCCATTCTGCCCATTCGGGCAAGCTAGGGCCATGAACACTCGGGAGCCCTCACAATGAAAACCCTCGCTGCGCTGATCCTCGCCTGCCTGATCTTGCCGACCGCTGCCGCGCTCGCACAGTCGGAGGCCGCCGTCAGCTCCGACCTCGCCAAAGAGCAGCGCTGGCGTGAGCAGATCGTCGATAGTCTGATGGACGGTGAGGCGGTCGACCTGGACGCCGGTGGACAACCCATTCTTGGTCTCTACACCGAGGCCGAACCGGACACCGGTCGTGCGGCGGTGATCG
>CAZTYV010000234.1:0-4769 GCA_964617675.1 uncultured Halochromatium sp.
GCCAGGTCTGGTATTCGAGCGGGACGAGACGGCTGTGCACTTCTTCGAGGAAGCGCTCGATGAGCGTGCGGTCGCGCGTGAAGCCGACTTTCAGCGCGTCTTCGATCACCAGCGGCAGCAGCCGGGCCGAGGGCGCGGAGCAGAGGATCGGGCCCTGATAGCCGGCGGCGAGCAGGTACGGTAGGCGGCCGATGTGGTCGATGTGCACGTGGGTGACGATCAGCGCCAGCAGGTCGTCGACCGGGAAGGTGACGCGGTGTTGTTCGAGGCTGTCAGCGCTTTCGGCGTCCTGGCCCTGGAACAGGCCGCAGTCGACGAGCAGCGCGCGATCCGCCGCCAGCTGCAGGCGGTGGCAGCTGCCGGTGACGCCCTGCGCGCCGCCGTGGTGGCTGAGGTTCGGATAGGTCATGTGTGTGTCTGAAAGCGGACTGCCACGACCCTTCGGGGTTCGCAGTGACGGGACTCCTGCAACTCGCCTGGATTAGCCGATACCCAGCTTCGCGTGCGAGCCAAGTGGCACGATTTGCGGCTTGGGGCGCGGTTTCGTTGGTTTGCTCTGTGGTTGCTGCTTGGTTGCTGCTTGGTTGCTGCTTGGTTGCTGCTTGGTTGCTGCTTGGTTGTTGGGCGGTCACCTGCCGAGCTTTGGTTTCTGCTGCGAGGTTGCTTTCCCTGCGCTGGTTTCCGGCTTCCCGGCCGGAATGACGGAGGGGTGGCCGGGGTGACGGCGGGTGGGCCGGCTCAAGACGTGCGTTTGAGCTGGTTCAGCCAGGTGTCGCCGTCGGGGCTGAGCAAGAGTTGATCGGCGAGTTCTTCGAGCTGATCGGGATCGCTGATGCGGGCCAGCAGGGGCTGGCTCTGCTCGGCCACCTCGGGGCCAAAACGGCGGCGGGCTAAGCGGGAAAGGATGTGCCGGGTGGTTTCGCGACCTTTCTCTAGACCCTGTTCCAGGCCCTGTTCCAGGCCCTGCTCTAGGCCCTGCTGCTTCCATTGGTCGGTCCAGGTTTCGACGTTGTCGGCTAGCATGTGATAGACCTCGCTGAGATCGTTCATGGGGGTGACCGATACCCCGGGTAGGCGCTTGGGGAGGAACACCCGCCCGAACCAGACGGCAAAGGCGCGACGCAGGCTGCTTTGCTCAGGCTCTTTGAGCCAGTCGACCAGGGCGCGCACGATGGCTAGGGCTTCGTCGGCGCCGCGGCTGGCTTCGAGGCGAAAGAGCGCGGCGCTGAGATTGCGGGTCGGTGCCTGTTCGGCCTTCGCCAGACGTTGCTCGTCGAGCAGCAGATAGGCTTGCTGGGGACGATAGTCGGCCAAGACGGGTGGCGCGGGCTCGATCAGCGGCTCGAGGGTCTCGGCGGCGTTCCAGACTTGGGCTCCATTGTAGAGCACGATCGGCAGCACCGGGGGCAGGCGTCCGTGGGCGCTGAGCTGTTCGGCGCGGATGAGGTCTTGGTAGAGCAGGCCGATGTAGGTCTGGATACGCACCGCCATCCAAGTGTCGATGGTGGATTGGAATTCGAGCAGTAGATAGACGTAGAGCCAGTCCTCGCCCCAGCGTAGGCGCCAGATGACGTCGTCAGCGCGGTCGCGCAGGTCTTCGGTGACGTAGCTGCCGCTGCAGCGCTCGAGGGTACTGAGATCGAGGCTGTGGACCCAGTCGCCGGGGACGAAGCCCGTGAGCAGGTCACGCACCATGGCGGCATGGGCATAGAGCAGCTTGTAGCCGCTGTCGTGGGTCGGCTCGCGCCGATGCCGAGTCGTGGGTGCCGGTGGTTTCATGTGACGGGGCTTTGTTTGCCGAATTCGACCGCGAGCGGGAGGCCGACGTCGCCCAGGCCGATGACGGCGATGGGGGTGGTGGGGTCGGTGAGGTGCGCGTAAGTTGCGGGCATGGGGTGCGGGTTGGGTTGTGCGGTCTGCGTTCTGGGGTGAACGCTGATGGTTGGCATTGGATCACCCTGGTTGGGGTGTGGGCAAGTGACGGTTGTGTGAAGCCGCTCTCGGGGGTCTAGGATAAGCGACTGCAGCGGTCAGCTGAAGATGTCGTCTGGGGTTTCAGCGGCGAGGATGCGCTCAGACCAGCGTTCCAGTGTGGCCAGATCGGCCTGCCGGATGCGCTCGCGATGCTGCTCCGCAACCTGGGGGCCGAATTTGCGGCGTATCAGCCGCAGCAATAAGTGGGCTTCGCCTTGTTGCATGCCTTGTTGCATGCCTTGCCGAAAGCCTTCTTCTCGCATGCGGACGGATAACGCGGTCATGGCGTCGGCCTCTTGGGCGTACTGTTGCTGGTAGCGCTTGAGCTCAGCCGAAGGGGCGTTCCCAAGATTTCTACAACGCATGCCGGCAGGCGGTCGCACTTGACCTCGTCCTAGCCAAGAAGCAGGCGTTTGCCCAGTACGGAGATGATCAGGGCCGGGTTGAGTGTGAGTTGACCGGAAAGATGGTCACGATCGACGACGCACACCTTGACCACGCATGGCCGTACTTCTCGTACATGGTAAGTGGATTTCGAGCTGCCAGGGGTTGGTCGAGGGACATTCCGGACGGAATCGTTTCCGCCCCGGCTGACGGCCAGACCAACGCAATATTCGTGGTTAGCGCCGTGACTGAGGCATTCAAAGCGTTCCACCATAACCAAGCGGTCCTTCGGATTCCCAGCAGGGAAGCAAATCTGCAGACCGCGAGTTCAGCTCGCAGGCCAAAGGTTGCACGGCCAGTGCGGCTCGCTTGACCGCTCCGATCAGCTGCGATCGGCCCAGTGTAGATGTCTGGCGAACACGGGTTCACTTCCTCAAACGGAAATCGAACCGGCGGCTGGGTTCCCGGCACTCGCGCCCGTTCCCGACTATGCTCCGGGGTCACGAGGAAGCCTGCGGACTCCGTCAACCACTGATTGAGCATCAGCTTCCGGTAACACACTCGTCGAAGACCACCAACCGAGTCTGGTCGTCGTTGCATTCCTACGGACAACCCTTGTTCCATCTCGGGAGATGCATTCATGCCGAGTAGTCCTACTCCAAAACCAGCTTGCGCCCAAACGGCTGCCGGGCATTGGCGTGGATGGCCGGGACGGTCCAAATGACCGGGTAGCTGGGCTTGTACTCGGCGGGGCCGTCGAGGTCGGTGAGAAAGACGGCGATGTCGGGGGCGTGGCGCTCGGCCTCGCGCAGCAGGGGGCTGAAGTCGGTGCCGCCGCCGCCGTCGAAGGCCAGCTCGCGGAGGTTCGAGCGGCCGGGCTCGAACTCGGCGACGCCACTGACGCGCTCATCGCCGGCGATGATGGTGAGCCCGGCCTCGAGGCGCCGGCTGATCGCCTCGATCTCGCGCGCGAAGCGCTCGAGCAGGGGCGGATCGATGGAGCCGGACAGGTCGACCATCACCACCAGGCGCGGCACCGCGCGTGAGGCGGTACGCCCCGGCTCCCAGGGTAGGCGCTGACCGCCGGGGGTGCGGCCTTGGTTGGCCAGGTAGGAGCGCGCCGGGCGCGACCAGGATTGATCCGGCGTGCGCGCGAGACCGCGCGTGAGCAGGGTGCGCAGCAGATGCTCCCAGGGCGTGCGGACCTTGGGGAGGTCGGCGATCAGCTCGCGCAGCATCGAGTGGGCCCCATCGCCGGCATGGGCGCGGGTCAGACGCTCGCGCCATTCACGCGCCTGCTCGGCCTCCTGCTCGGGGCGCAGCTCGTCGTTGGCCGGGAGCAGATCACGCGGGGTGTCCGCAGCGAGCCAGCGTGCGCTGCGGGCACGAGCGCCGTCCTCAGGCGTTTGCGCATGGCGCCCAAGGGACTCCGGGTCTTGGCTCGGTCGGTCCCGACCCTCGCGGCCGCTGTCTTGTCCGCTATTGCCGTCGCGCTTGGGGTTCTTGCGGGGCTGGTCGCCTCGTCCTGCGAGCGGTCGCCATCGACGATCGTCGATCGCGCGATAGAGCCGTTCGAGGTCCCATTCGAGCAACGCCGCCGCCGGACTCTGATCCCGGTTCAGGCTGGTGGCAACGAGGCCCTCCAGGGTCACCGCGGTGCTCGGCAGCTCGAGCCAGGCGAGGTGCCCGAGGGTACTGTTGACGATGGCATCGGCGCAGACATTGAAGAGCGCGAGATCGACCTCGCCGAGCAGGCGCTCGAGCGCGCGCGCGCGCTGCGCATGCTGCAGCGCAACGTGCAGCACCTGATGGGCAACCTGGCCGATCTGCTGCGGCAGCGTCAGGGTCTCGAAGGCTGGGGTATAGAAGATGGTGCGGCCGTCGTTGGCCGCGCAGGCCGAGGCGGACGCCCCGCCCTCGGCGCCAGCGGCGACATCAGCGCTCCCACTGCCGAGCGACGCCTGCGTCGCTCGATCGCGCACGGCGCGCAGATCACCGGAGCCGTGCTCGAGCGCGGGAAGCACCTCGACATCCTGGTGCCGAATCCAGAGCGCCAGGCCACCGGTCGAGGGGGCGTATTCGACCATCTTCTGGATGGCGCGGGTGCCGCGGTGACTATGCAGCGACGCCTGCATGGGCTGTTCTCCCGGATCGTTGGCCTGCGCCGCTCATACGTCAGTTTGACGCTCCTCTGAAGCTTCCGCCCCGCGCTCCATCGCTCGGGCCTGGCGCAACGCTACGCTCAGCACCGGCGCCGCGCGCTAGCCGTTGAGCCCGCTCTGCTCGCGCTCGTCGCGGTAACGTCGATAGGCGGGGCTATCGAGCACGGCACCCTCTAGGCCGCTGCCGAGCGCCTTCTCCAGCAGCAACTCCATCGCCAGCGTCTGCGCCTCACGGATCGGCAGCGGCTC
>CAZTYV010000235.1:0-403 GCA_964617675.1 uncultured Halochromatium sp.
GGCAAGAAGGCCGGCGAGTTCTACACCCCGCAGACCGCCTCCAGCATCCTCTCGCGCATCGTCACCCTCGACAGCCAGAATCCGGCCACCGGCAAGAAGAAGCGCCTCAGCTGCGTCATGGACATGACCTGCGGCTCCGCCTCGCTGTTGCTCAACGTGCGCCACGAGATGGGGCCGAATGGCATCGGCATGATCTACGGCCAAGAGAAGAACATCACCACCTACAACCTGGCGCGCATGAACCTGCTGCTGCACGGGCTGAAGGACACCGAGTTCGATATTTATCACGGCGATTCCCTGACCAATGACTGGGATTTGCTCAACGAGATGAATCCAGCCAAAAAACTGCAATGTGATGCCGTGGTCGCCAATCCGCCGTTCAGCTACCGCTGGCAGCCCAATG
>CAZTYV010000235.1:429-4696 GCA_964617675.1 uncultured Halochromatium sp.
CTACCTCAGCGACGAGGGCACCATGGCCATCATCATGCCGCACGGTGTGCTCTTTCGCGGCGGCGCCGAGGGCCGCATCCGCACCAAGCTCCTCAAGGACGGCCACATCGACACCGTCATCGGCCTCGCGCCCAACCTGTTCTTCTCCACCGGCATCCCGGTCTGCATCCTGGTGCTGAAGAAGTGCAAGCAGCCCGATGATGTGCTGTTCATCAACGCCAGCGAGCACTTCGAGAAAGGCAAGCGTCAAAACGTCCTCAAACCCGAGCACGTCGACAAGATCGTCGACACCTACCAGTACCGCAAGGAAGCCGAGCGCTACTCGCGCCGGGTCTCGATGGAGGAGATCGCCAAGAACGACTACAACCTGAACATCTCCCGCTACGTCAGCACCGCCGAGGCGGAGCCGGACATCGACCTGGCAGCCGTGCACACCAAGCTGATCGACATCGACGCGAAGATCGCCAAGGCCGCCGCGGAGCACAATGGCTATCTGAAGGAGTTGGGGTTGCCGCCGGTGTGATCATGGGCTGAAGGGTCTTTCGGCCTGCGACGCATCGCCGGCAGTCTGAGGAGAGTGACCACGAAGAGGAAAAGACAGATGCTGATGATTGCGCGATCCTTTCTTCCTGGGGCGTATCCGTCGCGCCTGTAACGCCGGGCTCGATTAAGATGGGGCGGATCGATTCGCGGCCGCCGGTGCGCGCGGCTTCCGTCTATAGGTGACCCGGATGAGGCCTTCTTCTGCCGCAGGCGCTGAGCTCGAGGCGGCGCTTGGACGTTATCGCTGTCTCTTCGATCAGGTGGTCGATGGCTGGGAGCCGTTCATCGCGGCCCTGCAGCGTCCGCTGCCGACCTGGATCTGGGCCAATCCGATGCGGGTCGACGGGCAACAGATGGCGGGACTGCTGGCCGAGGAGGGGGTGGCGGCCGAGCCGGTTCCCTGGCTCGCGGGTTGGGATCGGATCGCTCGGCGTTTTGCGGGTGTCGAGGCGACGGCGGGCGTCGAGCAGGCGGGTTCGAGT
The DNA here is from genome assembly GCA_964617675.1 of uncultured Halochromatium sp. GTDB lineage: Bacteria > Pseudomonadota > Gammaproteobacteria > Chromatiales > Chromatiaceae > Lamprobacter. The sequence continues at coordinate 1,455 of CAZTYV010000235.1, forward strand.
GACGATGTGGGCGAGGGTGCGCGCGGCGGCTCGGGCGCCGTGCCAAGCCCGCTCGCGCTGCGTCTCCCGCCGGGCTTCAAGGCGGGTCAACGCTGGTGGTATTGCGCCGGCCTGGCCCATGCGCAGGAGGCCGTGTCGCAGCTGCCCGTGCTGCTGTTGGACCCGGCGCCCGGTGATCGGGTGCTCGATCTCTGCGCCGCGCCTGGCGGCAAGACCGCGCAGCTGGCGCTGGCGCTCGGCAATCGCGGCACCCTGCTTGCGAACGACTTTGCCGCCGAGCGCATCGCCGCGCTGCAGGGCAATCTCGATCGCCTTGGCGTGGTCAACTGCACCACCACGCGCTGCGATGGCGGCAACTATCCTGCCGCTGCAGGGGCCTTCGATTGCGTGCTGGTCGATGCGCCCTGCTCGAGCGAGGGCACCTTGCGGCGCAACCCGAGCCTGTTGCAGCGGGGTGGTGGGCTCGGCAGCGCACAGGCGGCGATCGGCCCAGAGCGCTCGCTGAGGATGGCCGGGCGCCAGCGCGCGCTCTTGCGCAAGGCCGTGCAGCTCTGTCGGCCGGGCGGTCGTATCCTGTATTCCACCTGCACCTTCGCGCCGGAGGAGAACGAGCTGATCGTTGCCGATGTCCTTGACGCCTTCGAGGGCGACCTCGAGCTGCTGCCGGTGCAGGTGCCTGGCCTGCAGAGCGGCTCCGGGATCACCCGCTGGCAAGGTCGGCAGCTCGATCCAAGCCTGGCCCGCTGCCTGCGGATCTGGCCGCATCAGAACGACACTGGGGGCTTCTTCATCGCGCTACTGCAGAAGTCCGTGCGGGCGCGGGGCCTGGATGTCGCCGAGCCCGCGGTCCTGTCCGCTGAGCCCGAGGATCAGCGCGCGCTGCACGCGCTCAGGGCGGACTACGGGCTCGCCGAGTCCGCATTGGAGGGTTATCGTTGCCATCGGCAGACCAAGCGCGGTCTGCATCTGGTCGCGGCGGACCATGAGCCGCCATTGGTGCCGCCGGCGCAGGGCAGCGGGCTGTTCGCCTATCGCACCAACATCCGTGCCTCTAAGCTCACCACTGGCGCCGCGCTGCTGCTCGGCCCGGTCGTGGGTCGCAATCACCTCGAGCTCAGCCCCGAGCAGCGCGACCACTACCTGCGCCGAGCGACCTTCAGCCTGAGCCCATCAGAGGCCAAGGACTGCGAGCCTGGGCATGTCCTGGTCCGCTATCGGGGCTTTGCGCTGGGGGTCGCGCTCCTGCATCGCTCGCGCGAGGTCGAGAGTCTTTTCCCGCGGCGCTGGAGCGGTTGCACCGCCGGCGCCTGAGGAGGATGAATGGTCCCCGCACGTGCGATGAGCTGCCCATGAGTGTCAGGAGATGAATGCGAGGAAGCCACAGATCCCGTTGATCTGGCGGGCCGATGCCGACCGATCCGTCACCGCGGACCCGAGTGCGGCGAATCGGGCCGTGGTCGATGAGTTCGCGCGGCTGATCAAGGCCGGTGCCCGTGAGACGGTCCTCAAGGCCGTGCGACGCTTGCCGCCCCCGAACATGGTCTCGCTCTTGGTGCATCTGCCGCTGAAGCGGGCGCGCAAGCTCACGAGCTGGCTCGATCAGCCGCAGCTGCGCATCATCGCCGAGCTCAATCCGTCCTTCCGGGCCGCGTTGCTCGAGGATGTGACCGTGCAGCGGCTGGTCGATGTGCTCGATGGCTTCGAGCCGGAGGAGGCCGCCGACGCCCTCGATGATCTCCCCGAGGAGGTCGCCGAGCAGGTGTTGCCGCGGCTCACGGAGCGGGACGCGATCGAGGCCTTGCACGGCTATCCGGAGGAGACCGCGGGCAGCATCATGAGCCGCAAGTTCGTTGCGGTACCGAGCGACTGGACCGTTGGTCAGGTCACCGATGATATCCGCGGCAATGCCGACGCCATCGAGAAGCTCTATGCGGTGAACGTGGTCGATGCCGAGCAACGCCCGGTGGGCTACCTGCGCCTGCGTGATCTGCTGCTGGCGCCAAAGGAGACGCCGGTGCGCGGGATCATGCAGACCGACTTCGTCGCCGTCGGCCCGGATACGGATCAGGAGGAGGTGGCGCGCTTCGCCGATCGCTACGAGCTCTCGGTGGTGCCGGTGGTGGACAGCGATGGGCGCCTGATCGGGCGCATCACGCCGAAACAGTTGCGCCGGGTGCTGCGTGAGGAGGCCGAGGAGGACCTGAACCTGATGTCGGGCCTGCCGGCGGATTCGCGCCCGGACCAGCCCATCCGGCGCATCGTGCGCGGGCGCATTCCCTGGCTGCTGGCCGGCCTGGCGGGCGCGAGCCTCTCGGCAGCGGTGGTTGGCGCCTTCGAGGATCAGCTAGCCAAGGCCGCGATCCTGGCGAGCTTCATCCCGATCGTGATGTCCATGGCCGGCAATGCCGGTATCCAGGCCGCCACCGTCGCCGTACAGGGGCTCTCGAGCGGCACGGTGACCTTCGCCGATCTCGGCTGGCGTCTCGGCAAGGAGCTGATCGCGGCCGCGATCAACGGCGCGATCGCGGCCGTGGTGCTGATGCTGCTGGTGCTTGTCGTCGCGGCCTTTATCGAGATCGCGCATCCGTTGGTGTTGGCCGCCACTGCAAGTCTGTCTCTGTTCTCGGTGATCCTGGTCGCGGTGCTCGTCGGGGCGAGCGTGCCGATCCTGCTCGATCGCATCGGCATCGATCCGGCGATGGCGACCGGGGTTTTCATCACCACCGGCAATGACATCCTCTCGGTGGCGCTGTTCTTCGCGCTGATGATGGCGCTCTATCTCTGATGAGCGATCATCATCAGCGGCCAACACTTCGGCTGCGGCCACGTCGGTCGCCTGTGCTCGGGCTTGCGTTGGTGGCGCTCCATCTGCTCGCGCTTGGGGTGTTGTGGCTGCTCCCACTGCAACTGGGCTGGCGCCTGGCCCTCTCGCTGGCGTGCCTGCTGAGCCTGGGCTATTCGCTCTGGGCCCGCGTAATGGGATGGGCGCCTTGGTCGCTGCGAGAGGCGATCTGGAGCGACAAGGGTTGGCGGCTGCGATTCCGCGACGGTCGTGTGCGTGAGGCGCTGCTCTTGCCCAGCACCCTGATCATGCCTCGGCTGGTGATCCTCAATTTCCGTGTCGGCTGGCTCAGCCAGCATCATCTGATCCTGACCGAGGCCCTGATCGCGCCCGAGCTGCTGCGGCGCTTGCGCGCACGGCTTCGCCTGCAACGCCTCAGTGCCTGACTCAGTGCCTGATT
>CAZTYV010000236.1:0-4641 GCA_964617675.1 uncultured Halochromatium sp.
GAATCAACTCGCTCATGCTCTTGTCCGGGTGGTGTGAGATGACGTCAGGGCGTGGCTGCTGTGCGTGTATCCGGGGTCGGCTCGATGGCTAAGTCCATGCCGAGGGTCCCGGGCATGTGCTCGGCGCGCAGCGCGAAGTGCTCCATGCGAACCAGGTGGTAGCGGTCGAAGTAGGCACCGAGCGGGCGCTCGATCGCGGCGTCGAACGACGGCGCCACCGCATGCGTGCGCCCTCGCGGCAGACAGACGACTCGCCCGTCCTGCACGACGATCTCACCGTCCTTGAGCACCAGGTCCGCGCGTCGGAACATCGCGGCCTTGTCCTCGCGCTCGGTGTAGACCGCGATGTCGGCAACGGCGCCCGGGGCGAGATGCCCCTTGTCGCTCAGGCCGAGCAGGCGCGCCGGCGCGGCTCGGGTCATGATCGCGATCTCGTGCAGGCTGTACTCGCGCTCCAGGTGGCGCAGCAGTGTCACCTCGGCCGCCGCCGGGTTGATGCGGGTGAGCCATTGCGCCCGATAGTCGCGATCCATCAGCAGCCGGAACAGCTCCGGATAAGCGGTGAAGGGCGCGCCGTTGGGATGGTCGGTGGTGAAGAACACGCGCCAGGGATCATCGGTGAGCAGAAAGATCTCCAGGCCGATGGCCCACTGCAGCGCATTGACGAAGTTGCGCTGCCGGTAACGGAATGGCACCACACCGCCGCCGCCGTCCTCGGCCTCCCAGACCACCCATTTCTTCGGGCTCGCGATACCGCGGGCGTCGAACTGGCGCATTACGTCGCCGGAGATGGTCACGGTCTGCCCGAACAGGACCTGGCCGACGTCGACGCTGATATTGGGATGGCGGTTGATGGCCTCGGTGAGACGCGCGGCCCCGCTCGCGAAGCCACCGCCATCGGCATCGCCGTAGCCGTAGAACTGCACATGGGCAAGGTGCATCGGCAGCCCGTCCGCTGCCTCGATCGTATCGACCGCCGTGGCGACGTTGCCCGGAACGCCCAGGTTGTTGCAGTGCACGTGCAGCGGATGCGCCAGGCCCAGCTCCACGACCGCTCGCTGCAGCACCTGGAGGATGCGCCGGGAGCTGACCCCATACATCGGGACCTCGTCATCGAGGGCAAAGCTGCGGACATTCGCCTTGAAGGCCGCCGCGCCGCCGGCGTTGATGACCTTGATGCCGAGGCAGCGGGTCGAATGCAGGGTCCAGGCCACGTAGTCATTGACCTGCGCCTGCTCGGCCCCGTCGCGCAGCAGCCGCAGTAGGAAATCGTCGTTGCCGAGGATGGCCAGACCCGCCTTGTCGATGATCGGGATGTCTGCAAGCTCAGCATGGGCCTGCCCCGCGCCAAGCGGCAGGACCGCGGGCTCCACCACGGTCGTGAATCCCATCTCGGCGTAGCGACAACCGGTCTCGGTGGCCGACCACTTGGCGCCGGAGAGCGCGGAAGGGGCGAAGCGTCGCTGCTCGGCGACGTGCTGCTCCGGCAGCAACACGCGGGCGGTGTTCACGTTGCCCCCGGCGATGTGGCTATGGATATCGAGGGCACCGGCCATCAAGACCTTGCCGCTCAGATCGATCGTGCGCGCCGCCGCGGCGCCCTCGCGGGGCGGGTCGCAGATGCGTCCGCCATCGATCCAGACGTCGCGCACCTCGCCGCGGATACCGTTGGCCGGGTCGAAGACGCGGGCACCGGTGAGTCGTGTCAGCATGCCGCCGCCTCCTGTTTCGAGTCCGCCGATCGCACCAGCTCCGCCAAAGCGCCGAACACCTGCTGGCCCGGCGGCAAGTCGCTGTCGACGATCGCCCGCAGCGGCAGCAGCGCGTGGCCATCCCCGCGGTGAACAGCGCCAGGCCGGTGAGCGCCAGGCGCGGCGAGCGGTATGAAGATATCCGGCTCCCGCGCGCAACGCATCGCGGGATGGCCCATGACGATGGTCGGCACCGCGGCGAGCGGCGGCGGGGCGCCTGCGAGCGTGTCGACCCAAACCAACAGATCAGCGCCGTCGTCCTGGATCAGCGTCTCAGCGCTGCCGGCACTGGGTCGATAGACGGGCAAACCGGTCGCAAATGAGAGCCGCGCCCCGAACCCCGTCTGCCAACCACAGACCTGCGCCGCGGTGACAGCACCATCCGCGCCGCCGAGCGGCAGCAGCGCGCCGCGCCCTTCCGCGTTCAGCGCCCGCATCAACTGGCCAAGGGCGCGGATGACCAGGTCCGCGTCGTCTCCGCCCAGCGCCGCCGCGCTGAAGCAGAGCACCGGGTAGCGGGCCTTCGCCAAGGCCTCGGCCAGCGGACCGGCCGCGGGAAATCCGTCGCCGGCGATGTCACGGCCGCCGAGACGCGCGCGCACCGTGGCGATGAAGTCCCGCAGCTCGGCGCGCCCGATCGAGATCTGATCCGCCGCCAGGGCCTGAGCCGCGTCTCGGTCCTCGCCGATCAAGACAAGACGGGGCGCCTTCTCCCCGTGCAGACGATGCGTGGGACCCAGCACGCGCTCGCCGAGCCGCGGAAACGCCGCAAGCAGACCGTCTCCGATGAGGACGACCAGGTCCGCGCGGTTGCGCGCCTCTCCCAGACTCGTCACGAGCCAGCCGGTCTCTTCCAGCACGCGGGCAACGCAGGCGAGCGCGGCGCCCTCTGCGTGCTCGAGCATGCCGCCGCACTGCGCGGCGAGAGACACCAGCCCGCGCAGGTCCACAAGATCGCCGCGCAAGCCCGCAAACAGAGGCAGCCGCGCCGATGCCAACATCCGCGCCGCCTGCGCTAAGGCCTGTTCGAGCGGTACCGGCGCCCCGTTCACCCGCGGGCGATGGCCCGTGCCGGGAATCGACAGGAGATCGGCGAATCGTGCCCTGGCGATAGGACACCCTTGCGTCTCGACACTGAGACCCTCGTCGTCGGCCAGTGACAGATCGTCACACCCGAGTCCGCAAAAGGGACAGCAGAGGGAGACGGAATCGCGGGATCGGATCGGATCAGCCATACCGGAATCGGACTCGGAGCAAGGACGCACGGACGCGATGCTTGGTATGAAAGCAAGGCCTGGGCCAGGCCAGGCAGCGCCGCGCGACTCCATAGCTCCGGCCCCGAGGTGGCTATGTCGTCATCGTCGCAGCTGATCATAAACCTTGCTGCCTAGCGACCTCGCCACGACCTCCTGCAGATCCGGCTTGCTCATGTAGTCCGTAAATAGCTCTTCGTTGAGCTCCATGCGCTCGATGAAGAGGGATTCCAGCACCTGGCGGAACACCAACTGGAACTTGTCGAGGGAGTTGACCTCGGCCGCCTGGCGCAAGGCCTGGTTCCGGCTCGCCGCCTCCGCGATCTGGTCGAAGAACAGCTGGTCGGCCTCGGTCAGCTCGCTGCCGAAGCGCTCGTTGATCAGGTCAATGAGCTTGGAGAGCGGCACCTGCTCCTCGCGCACCATGCCCGAGCCCACTTCGCGCTGCCCATCCAGGGGTTGGGCGTAGCCGTCGCTGAGCTGGATCGAGCCTTCGCTGATCTTTTGCAGCCGGTAGTAGTCCAGCTCGACCTCATCGTCGAACCGATAGCCGGGGCCGCTGCCGCGTTTGGGCAGCTTCAGCGCCAGGTGCCGCAAGTAGGTGAAGACCTTCTCCAGGTCGCTGTCCTGGTACGGGATCACTTGGCTCAGGAAGCCGTAGAGGTTACGAAACGCCTGGGTCTTGCCGCGCCACAGCTCGGCGGCCTCGTCGTCCTCGTCCCGCATCTGGACGAAGCGCGCAACCGCGAGATCAAGCAGCGCGTTCATGTGCTTGTGGTCGGCTGGGCTCTGACGACGCTTGGGCGCAAAGAAGATGCGAGAGAATTCGTCCACCTCGTCTGGATGGTAGATGCCCGATTCGTCGAGCTCGGCCTTCACCTCATAGAGCCGGTCCGGATCGACCTCCTCGCCCATGACCGAACCGTCGTAATACTGGCGAAACGCCTCCTGGATCTCGTCCGGGTCGTTGATGAAATCGAGCACGAAGGTGTCGTCCTTGAGCGGATGGGTGCGGTTCAGGCGCGAGAGGGTCTGCACCGCCTGAATCCCGGCCAGGCGCTTGTCGACGTACATGCTGTGCAACAGCGGCTGGTCGAAGCCGGTCTGGTATTTCTCCGCCACCAGCAGCACCCGATAGTCGGGTTTGGCAAACGTCTCGGGCAGCTCCTTTTCCTTCAGGCCATGATTCATCTCGACCTCGGTGTAAGTCTTCTCCGGCACCTGGTCGTCTTCTACCGTGCCGGAAAAGGCCACCAGGCTCTTGATGGGATAGCCCTTCTCGCGGATGTACTGATCGAACGCCTGCTTGTAGCGCACCGCCTCCAGCCTTGAGCCGGTGACCACCATCGCCTTGGCGTGGCCGCCGATCTTGTGGCGGGTATGCTGCTGGAAGTGCTCGACCATCACCTCGGTCTTCTGGCCGATGTTGTGCGGATGCAGGCGCATGAAGCGCGCCAGCGCCCGGGCTGCCTTCTTGCGCTCGACGTTGGGATCGTCCTCGGCCTTCTTGATCAGCTTGTAGTAGGTCTTGTAGCTGACGTAGTGTTTCAGCACATCCTCGATGAAGCCTTCCTCGATGGCTTGGCGCATGCTGTAGCGGTGGAAGGGCTCGCCGCCCCGGCCGAAGATCGCCAGGG
>CAZTYV010000237.1:0-4588 GCA_964617675.1 uncultured Halochromatium sp.
GCTTCGGCCGCGGCCCCGGCCACGTCTTCAACCTCGGCCACGGCATCCACCCGGACATCAACCCCGATCACGCCGCCGCGATGGTCGCCGCCGTACATGAGCAGAGCCGGCCTTATCATGCGGGGTGACTCGTTCTCGACGCATTGACCGACAACGCGACGGAGTCCTACCTAGTCTCAAGCGCTTGGAAGTAACCTCACCATTGAGTGTGGCAGCTGACGTATCGTCCCCAGTCAGCTGACAAACCAGTGCGAGACATCGCCAACCGTAGTCGCCACATTAGAGCGCCCTTCGGCGCTAGTGGCTACTCGACAGTCACTGATTTCGCCAGGTTCCGCGGTTGGTCGACGTCGGTGCCCTTGAGCACGGCGACGTGGTAGGCCAGCAGCTGCAGCGGGATGGTGAAGACCAGCGGGTCGATTAGGTCGTCGGTCTCGGGGACGCGGATGATGGTGATGCCCGGGTCCTCCTGGAAGGGGACCTGATCGTCGGCGAAGACGAAGAGCTCGCCGCCGCGGGCGCGGACCTCTTCGAGGTTGGATTTGAGCTTTTCGAGCAGGGCGTTGTTCGGCGCCACCACGACCACCGGCATGTCTTCGTCGATCAGCGCGAGCGGGCCGTGCTTGAGCTCGCCGGCCGGATACGCCTCGGCATGGATGTAGGAGATCTCCTTGAGCTTGAGCGCGCCCTCCATCGCGATCGGATAGGCCTCGCCGCGGCCGAGGAAGAGGCAATGGTGCTTCTCGACGAAGCGCTCGGCGAGCGCGGCGACGGCCTCGTCGAGGGCAAGCACCCGCTCGAGCTGCGCCGGCAGTGAGCGCAGCAGGGCGATGCTCGCGGCCTCGGGGCCCGGCCGATGCAGGCGCGCGAGGCTCAGGGTGAGCAGCAGCAGCGCGACCAGCTGGGTGGTGAAGGCCTTGGTGGAGGCGACACCGATCTCGGGCCCGGCGCGGGTCAGCAGCACCAGGTCTGACTCGCGCACCAGGCTGCTCTCGGGCACGTTGCAGATCGCGAGCGTGGTCGCATAACCGCTTTGCTTGGCAATCCGCAGCGCCGCGAGCGTGTCGGCGGTCTCGCCAGACTGCGAGATGGTCACGAACAGTGAGCCCGGGGACACCACGTGCTTGCGGTATCGGTATTCGCTCGCGACCTCGACGTTGCAGGGCAGGCCGACCAGGGACTCGATCCAATAGCGCGCGACTAGGCCGGCATGGTAGCTGGTGCCGCAGGCGACGATGGTGACCGCCTGCAGATCGGCGAAGATCTGCTCGGCATCGACGCCGAAGGCCTCGGGCAAGACCCGATCGGTCCCCAGGCGACCTTCGAGCGTGTCGGCGACCGCGCGCGGCTGCTCGAAGATCTCCTTCTGCATGAAATGCCGGTACTGGCCGCGCTCGGCCGAATCGGCAGCGACCGTGGACTCGCGCATCGGCCGCTCGACCTGCGCGCCCTGCCGGTCCCAAATCTGGAGCCGGTCGCGGCGCAGCTCGGCAACATCACCCTCCTCGAGGAAGATGAAGCGATTGGTCACCGGCAACAGCGCGAAGACGTCGGAGGCGATGAAGTATTCCTGGAAGCCGACCCCGATGACTAGCGGACTGCCCTGGCGCGCGGCGACCAGCCGATCGGGGAACTGGGTATCGATCACGCCGAGCGCGTAGGCGCCCTGCAGCCGTGCGATGGTCTGGCGCACGGCCGCCGTGAGGTCCTGGCCGGCCTCGAGCGCATCGTAGATGGCATGAACGACGACCTCGGTATCCGTCTGCGAGGTGAAGGGATGCCCGGCCGCGGCCTGCTCGCGACGCAGCTGCTCGTGGTTCTCGATGATGCCGTTGTGCACCAGCGCACAGCGCTCGCGGGCCATGTGCGGATGCGCGTTCTGGGTCGAGGGCTCGCCATGGGTGGCCCAACGGGTGTGGGCGATGCCGAGCGTGCCCGGGAGGGGCTGCGCCTCAAGCGCGGCGGCCAGCTGTGAGACCTTACCGAGGGTGCGCAGGCGACCGATCTTGCCCTCGGGATCGAGCACGGCGAGCCCAGCGGAGTCGTACCCGCGATACTCGAGCCGGCGCAGACCCTCGAGCAGGATCGGCGAGACTGGACGGGAGGCGATGGCGCCAACGATGCCGCACATGGCAAGAGTCCTCGGGAGCTGATCGATCCGCGGATGCTAGCCGATCAGGGCCGTTATTAGGGATCGGGCAGCCGGGATCGGGCAATGCGCTCGCCCGGAGCGGGCCAGTTGCAAGCTCGCTCCCAGCCCAGCGACCGGTTTAACGCCAACTCAGTGGTCAGTCGAGCGACCAGCCGAGCGACCCGCTTGCACTAAGAACAATACCAGCGTCTAACCCTTGCTAGGCGCCTTCTGGGGCCGCTGCCAACCCTCGATGGTGGTCTGCGTGGCGCGCGTCAGGGTCAGGCGATCGGCCGGCGCATCACGGCTGATGACCGAGCCGGCGCCGATGGTGGCCCCGGCTCCGACCGTCACCGGTGCGACCAGGGCCGTGTTCGAGCCGATGAAGGCCTGATCCTCGATCCGCGTGAGATGCTTGTTGGCGCCGTCGTAGTTGCAGGTGATGGTGCCGGCGCCGACATTGACCCCGGCGCCGATCACGGCGTCGCCGATGTAGCTCAGATGATTGACCTTGCTGCCGGTACCGACCCGTGACTTCTTGACCTCGACGAAGTTGCCGATGTGGCAATCAACGCCGATCTCGGCCTCGGGCCGCAATCGGGCGAAGGGGCCGATGCGCGCGCCGGCTCCGACGGTGGCGCCCTCGATGATCGAGTTGGCCTGCACCTCGACGCCAGCGCCCAGGGTGCAGTCCTTCAAGAGGCAGTTGGGGCCGATGCGTGAGTTGGCGCCGATCCGCACCCGGCCCTCGCAGACCAGGTTCACATCCAAGACGACGTCCTGATCACAGATCAGCGAGCCGCGGATATCGAGCCGTGCCGGGTCGATGACCGTGGTGCCATCCAGCATCAGCTGCTCGGCGAGCCCGCGCTGATGGTGCCGCTCGAGCGCGGCGAGCTGGGCGCGGTCGTTGATCCCGGCCACCTCTTCCAAGGTCTCGGGCTCAGCGGTTGCGACCTCGACACCGTCTTCGACGGCGAGCCCGATGACATCAGTGAGGTAATACTCGTGCTGGACGTTGTCGTTGCCGATGCGCCCAAGCCAGCCGGCGAGACTCGCCTGCTCGGCAACGATGATCCCGGTGTTGACCTCGGTGATCGACCGCTCGGCCGCGCTAGCATCCTTCTGCTCGACGATGCGCAGCACCCGGTCGCTCTTGTCGCGCACGACGCGGCCGTAGCCGGACGGGTCCGCGAGGCGCATGGTCAGGAGCCCGAGCGTGGTCTGCGCGCTGTCGTCGACCAGGCGATTCAGGGTCTCGGGCTCGATCAGCGGCACGTCGCCATACAGGATCAGCACCCGGTCCATCCCGGCCATCGCCGGCATGGCCTGCATCACCGCGTGGCCGGTGCCGAGCCGCTCGCGCTGCTCGACCCAGACCGCATGCGCATCAGGGAAGGCCGCGGGCACCTGCTCGCCGCCGTGGCCATAGACCACGCAGACCTGCGCCGCACCCAGCGCCGAGGCGGCATCAAGCACATGCGCGAGCAGCGGGCGTCCGCCCAGCGGGTGCAGCACCTTAGGCAGCGCGGAGCGCATCCGCGTCCCCTTGCCCGCCGCGAGGATGACGACGCCGAGCTTCATGGCCAGCGCGAGCGCGTCTTAGCCGCCCTTCATCTTGCGCAGCTTCTCGATCGCGCGCAGCTGGGCGATGGCCTCGGCGAGCTCAACCTGGGCCTTGGCGTACTCGAACTCGGCGGTCTGACCGGCCAGGGCGTCCTCGGCCCGACGCTTCGCCTCCAGGGCCTTGGCCTCGTCGATGTTCTCGGCGCGGATGGCGGTATCCGCCAGCACCGTGATGATGTCGGGCTGCACCTCGAGCATGCCGCCGGAGACATAGAAGTGCTCCTGCTGGCCGTGCTCATCCTCAACCCGAACATCACCCGGCTTGAGGCGGGTGATCAGCGGCGCATGACGCGCGGCGATACCGAGCTCGCCCATCTCACCAGGCGCATAGAGCATCGCCGCGAGACCGGAGTGGATCGCACCCTCGGCGCTGACGATATCGACGTGTACGGTCATTGCCATGGCTCAGTTCCTCCGCGATCGCTGGACGATCACATCTTCTCCGCTTTGGCCACGGCCTCGTCGATCGAGCCGACCATGTAGAAGGCCTGCTCGGGCAGGTTGTCGTGCTCGCCTTCGACGATGGCCTTGAAGCCGGCGATGGTGTCCTTGAGGCTGACGTACTTGCCGGGCGAGCCGGTGAAGACCTCGGCGACGAAGAACGGCTGCGACAGGAAGCGCTGGATCTTTCGCGCCCGGGAGACGATCAGCTTGTCGTCCTCGGACAGCTCATCCATACCCAGGATGGCGATGATGTCCTTGAGCTCCTTGTAGCGCTGCAGCGTGCCCTGCACCGCGCGGGCGGTGTCGTAGTGATCCTGACCGACGACGTTCGGGTCGAGGATGCGGCTGGTGGAGTCGAGCGGATCGACCGCCGGATAGATACCGAGC
>CAZTYV010000238.1:0-4502 GCA_964617675.1 uncultured Halochromatium sp.
CTCCGCAGCGCCGGTCAGGCTGGCCGCCAGCCCGAGGCCGAGCGCGCCGATGGCGTAGCCGAGGTCGCGCCAGAAGCGGTAGATGCCGATGGCCGAGCCGCGCCAGGCGGGCGGCGTGATGTCGGCCACGGCCGCCCCGAGGTTCGGGTAGAGAAGCGCCATGCCAAACCCGGCGACACCCGCCGAGACCGACCACCACAGTGCGCCGGTGCCCATGACCACCATCGCCACGCCCGCGCCACAGATCCACATGCCCAGCACATTGGGCCAGAACCGGCCCACATGGTCCGACAGCCGCCCGGTGAAGAGTTGCGAGCCGCCCCAGACGAAGCCGTAAAAACCAACGATCCAGCCGACTTCCGTCAGGCTCGCGCCGCGGCCCACGAGGAAGACCGGGAACAGCGCCCAGACCAGCGCATCGACGAACTTCTCCACGAGGCCCGCCTGGGAGATCGCAAAGAGACGGGGGTCACGCCAGCTCATCAGCGCGAAGACCTCGCGCGTCGTCGGGTGTTCAGAGATGCCCTGCGGATAGCGCGGCGGGTTCTTCGGTGGTGCTGCCTTGTGCGCGGCGGTCTCCGCCTTGGCCCAAGGCAGCGTGTCCTTCACCCAGACCACGGTCAGGACTAGCGCCAAGATGACCACCGCCATCCCGAAGACCAGCAAGCCAACACGTGCCCCCAGCCATTCGGCGGCATAGGCGGTCAGGATGCCTGCGATGGCGACGCCGACATAGCCCGAGAACTCGTTCAGCCCCATGGTGAGGCCGCGTTCCTCAGCCTTGGTGATGTCGAGCTTCGCGGTCTGCGTCATCGACCAGCAGAGGCCCTGATTGACGCCCAGAAGCACGGTCGCCGCGACGATCCAGTTCCAGTCCGGCGCATACCAGATCATCACCGGGATCGGCAGCGCCACGACCCAGCCCCAGAACAGCACGCGCTTGCGCCCGATGCGTTCGGACCAGCGCCCGGCGACGAAGTTCATCACCGCCTTCACCGCACCGAAGGCCACGACGAAGGACGCCAGCAGCAGGAACGAGCCGCGCTCGAGCCCGAACTCGCTCTCGGCCAGCGCCGGGACCACCGTCCGCGTCATGCCGATGGCAAAACCCACCAGCATCACCTGGATCAGCTGATGGGCGACCTGAACCCGGTTCTCGCGAATGCCGCGCGTGAACTCGCCGGAGGTCATTCGGCGGGCTTCTTCGTCGTGATGCGCGGGTCGAGCGCGTGGCCGCTGGCGGGTCCGCACAAAGGCTGGACCAGCATCCGGTCGAGCCAGAGATCGCGGCGCGTGCGGAACTGTTCGATGCCGATCTCCATCCCCTCATGTCCCTTGGCGGGCTGAGCGATGTAGGTGCCGAGCAGCCGGTCCCACCACGGCAGGTTGAAGCCGTAGTTCGAGTTGGTCTCGCGCGGGTCGGTGGAATGGTGGACGCGGTGCATGTCCGGCGTCACGACGATGAGGCGCAGCACGCGGTCCACCGGGCGCGGCAGGTCGATATTGGCGTGGTTGAAAAGCGCGGTGGCGTTCAGGATCACCTCGAACAGCAGCACCGCGACGGCGGGCGGTCCAAGCGCCGCGACCACCGCCAGCTTGATCCCCATCGAGATGAGGATCTCCACCGGATGGAAGCGCAGTCCCGTGGTCGCGTCGAAGTCGAGATCGGCGTGGTGCATCCGGTGCAGCCGCCAGAGCCCCGGCACCGCATGGAACATCACGTGCTGAAGGTAGATCGCCAGGTCGAGGACGAGCATGGAGACGACGACGGCAAGCCAGAAAGGCACGTCAATGTTGTTGAAGAGGCCCCAGCCACGCTCCTCTGCCATGACGGCGAGCCCGACGGCGAGGATCGGGAAGGTCAGCCGCAGGATCGCGGTGTCGAGCACCACAAGGCCAAGGTTGTTCGTCCAGCGGATGACGCGCGGGATCTCGCGCCTGCGGCGCGGCGCCGCCACCTCCCACAGCGCCATGGCCACCAGGATGCCGAGAAAGGCAGCAAGGCGGATGGTCGGCTCAGTGGCGAGGATGGTCTCGGACATCGGGCGTCAACCTTCGGGCTTGTGGGAAGCGATGGAATCGCTATTATTCAAACTATCGCTTGAATGATCTAACGTCTGGAGGCGTCCAGTGTCAATCAGCCCGAAGCTGGCTCTGCTCGAGGAATACGCGCTCGTCGCACGCGCCCTGTCGGCACCGGCCCGGCTGTCGCTCCTCGAACAGCTCGCGCAAGGAGAGCGCGGCGTGGAGGCGCTGGCGGAAAAGACGGGCCTGACCATCGCCAATTGTTCGCAGCATCTGCAGCAGCTCCGTCGTGCGGGCCTCGTCACCAGCCGCCGTGACGGCAAGGCGGTGATCTACCGCCTGACAGACGCGAAGACGCTCACGCTAATGGACCTTCTGCGCATCGTTGCGGAGCGGAACCTCGCACAGGTCGAGCGCATCCTGCGGGGCCTCTCGGGCGGCGAGGACGCGCCGGAGCCCCTCAGCCGCGCCGACCTCGCCGCACGGCTCGCGGAAGGCTCCGTCATCGTGCTCGACGTAAGACCGGACGACGAATACGCCGCGGGCCATATTCCCGGCGCGCTGAACGCGACCCTCGCGCAGCTGGAGCAGATCCTGCCTGCGCTCGCGCCGGACGCCGAGATCGTCGCCTATTGCCGCGGCCCCTACTGCGTCTACGCCCACCAGGCCGTCGCCACCCTGCGCCGCCACGGGCTCAACGCGCGGCGGCTGGAAGGCGGCCTGCCGGAATGGCGCGAAGATGGAAGGCCCGTGCTCATCGACGCGCGCTGAGTGGCCCTGTGCTTGGGCAAGTCCGCGCCTGGTGGCGCATCGCCACCCGCGCCAGGGGCTCGCGGCTGCACTCGATCACAGGAGGCATTTCCCGAGGACGACATCCTAAGAAACTCCCATAATGCAATTGCTCAAGCCAAATCGTCGCAAGAATGAGCGCGCGGCTCCGCCGCCTCGGCGGTCCTTTAGGCCGACATACTCCGGCCACCATCGCTCCAGGAGGTTGCGTGCTGAACAGCCGGGATAGAAAACTGACCAAACCACTCGGGTAAAGCATTTCCCGACCAATTCAGTCAGCTATTGGTGAGGTGTCGCCGAGTCGGGAGGAAAGCCCATGGCACGCGTGGATCGGACAACGCCGCAGCCGTGCCGCAGCGAGCTTCTTCAGGTCGCCTTCGAGGGCGCCTGTTGGCCAACGATCTCCATCGAGCACCTGCTCGATCGTCTGACGGACCCATCGGAGCGCGGTTCCGACTTGGCGCGCAATCATTCAACGAACGAAGGGACTTCCAGATGATCCGCAGACTCCGGACGACTACAGCCCTTGCCGCGACGCTCGGCACCGGCGCGCAGGCCCAGACGGCCACCAAGGTGCTCGACACCTATGCCGATATCGCGGCAGCAGCATACGAAGACAGCCTGATCTCGGCCCGTGCGCTGGAGGAGGCCGTCGCGGCGCTGATCGACGCGCCGTCCGCAGAGACGCTTCAGGCCGCCCGAGACGTGTATCTCGAAGCGCGCGTCCCCTACATGCAGACGGAGGTCTATCGGTTCGGCAACCCGATCGTCGACGATTGGGAGGGCAAGGTGAACGCCTGGCCGCTGGACGAAGGGCTGATCGACTACGTGGACGGGACCTATGGCGGGCCGACCGACGCCAACCAGCTGGCGGCCCTGAATGTCATCGCCAATCCGACCTTCACTCTTTCGGGCACGGAGATCGACGCGACCGAGATCACGCCCGCGCTTCTGCAGGACTCGCTGCACGAGGTCGACGGGATCGAGGCGAACGTGGCCACGGGCTATCACGCCATCCAGTTCCTGCTCTGGGGGCAGGATCTGAACGGGCACGGCGACGGCGCGGGCGACCGGCCCTGGACGGACTATGCGCAGGGCGACGCCTGCACGGGGGGCAACTGCGACCGGAGGGCCGAGTATCTGGCGGCCGCCACGGATCTCCTCGTATCCGACCTCGAAGGATGGCCGCGCAATGGACCGACGGCGGCGAGGCCCGGGCGAATGTCATGGCGGACGAACAGGCCGGGCTTTCGGCAATCCTGACCGGCATGGGCTCGCTGTCCTACGGCGAGACCGCGGGCGAGCGGATGCGCCTTGGCCTGATGCTGAACGATCCCGAGGAAGAGCATTCGTGCTTTGCCGACAACACGCACAATGACCACTACTATGACGGGCTGGGCATCCAGAACGTCTATCAGGGCGAATACGTCCGTATCGACGGGTCGCTGGTCTCCGGGCCATCGCTCTCCGACCTTGTCGCCGAAGGCAACCCGTCGCTCGACGCCGAGATGCGCACGCGCCTGATGGAGACGATGATGGCGCTCGGACGCATCAAGACGGCGGCCGAAGCAGGGCTCGCCTATGACGAGATGCTCGCGCGCGGCAACGAGGCGGCTGTTCGTGACGGCCGCGGCCGCGCAGCTTCGCATCGGCGTGATCCGGCGGCAGGAGGCAAACCATGCCGCGAC
>CAZTYV010000239.1:0-4482 GCA_964617675.1 uncultured Halochromatium sp.
ACAGCTCCTGGTCAGTGGGGATGAAGGCCTCGTTTGAGGTTGACGCCAGATTAGGCGCCGCGCCGCTCGGCGTGAAATCGTTTGATCGGATGGTGGTTATGGGTTCTGCCTATTGTGTTTTGTCAATCGATAGGCTGGGTCTTGCGTCGATTCGATCCATCAGGCGCCCGCGGCGGTCGGCAGCAATCCCGAGCCGCGAGGGCGCCGATCACAGCGCCAGTCGGCGTCCAACCCCCCCGCTGGCGCAGTGCTCACCGTAGGCCTGCTCGAACGCGACGATGGCCGCATCACCGCTGCAATGGGTCGGCAGCACATCGGTCACGCCGAGCGCCTGCAAGGCCTGCACGGACCGGGCGATCTCGGTTCTGTCGGCGTACATCAGATGGAATCCACCGATCGCCCAGCGGATCGGCTCACCGAGCAGCGCCCGGCCCCGCTCGACGATCTGCTCCATGCCGGGATGGGCGCAGCCACTGATCGCGATGCTGACGCCACCCAGGCTGAGGATCAGGGCCTGTTCTGGCGGCTGACTATCGAGCAGACCGGTGGAGAAGATACCAGGCGCGAGGGTCTGCGGCTCGGTACCGACAACGATGACCTCGCGACAGAGGCCGTGCAGATCGTGGATCAGGTGTTTGGAAAAGCCCTCGTGGAGAACAACGCTGAGCGCCGGATTGGCCTCCAGCACGGAGTCTAGGCCGCCCATGTGGTCCCAGTGGGGATGCGACAGAAACAGCTGATCGACCGAGGTCATCGAGAGGCCAAGGGCGGCCATGTTCTTCAGCAGCACGCGCCCATTGCTGCCGGTGTCGAACAAGAGGGTCCGCTCGCCGGTCTCGATCAGCGCGGCAAAGCCCCAGAGCGCGGTCAGTCCGACGGGGCTCGGCCGGTTGTCGAAGAGGATGGTCAGGCGAAGGTTAGCGGTCATCGGGGTGTCCTGTTGCAGGCCGAGCAGGGGTTCAGTCTCATCGGTTATCTCATGTCGCCGGCGCACAGGTGCTTAACGCAGGCGCTTGGCGGTGACCTAGGCGGCTTTGGTCGGGCAGCGATTGATCAGTCTCCTGGAGCGGTGGCCCCGGCTGCCACAGACTGTCGGATTCGGTCTTGCGTCTCGATGCGTGGCGCCAGCCGCGTGCTGCAAGGCTGGATGACCCTCACCGCTCCCAACATCATGAGGCATGACCATGCAGCCTATGCGAGCACCCTGGCGCTTGGCATTGATCGTTTTCGGGATGGCGTTCTGCGCGGCCGCCTGGGCGCAGGAGCCCTGGACGCTGAGCGACTTCTACGATGCGCGCAACGACATCCGTGTGAGGATCGCGGCGGTGAAGAACGCGCAGGGCGATCAGTTGAAGATCCATGCCGCGAGCAATGAGTCGCGGGTCTGGGTAACCTTTCTGCCATCGGCGACGGCGCCCGCGCTGGATTCATCAGCGAGCCTGGCTTGGTGGTGCGACGATGAGGGCCCGCGCCGCTCGCGCAACGCGGTGACGCGCCAGCTCGCGGAACGCAGCGGTGAGCCGCCCTCCTCGCTCTATCATGCCGGCAAGCATTACGTCTCGTTCGTACTCGAGCATGCCGATGGGCTGGATGCGTTAACCGGCCCCATCGCTGCGCTGCAAGCCTGCGAGGGCAGGCTCCGTCTGGGTTATCGCGATGCCGATGGCGGGCTTGCTGAGACCGCGTTCGCGCTCGCTGGCGCCCGGGCGACGATCGCTGAGGTCGCAGACATCGTTCGTCGTTGAGCAGCGACGAGCGCTGCCACTCCACCTTGGCCTCGGTCGACAGCCCAACGCATGAAGGGCAGCCCCCTCAGTGCCCTGCTGCTGATCGCGGCCGGGCACCTGGTCGATCGGGTCGCACGGCCGCTGATGATCGCCGGCCTGGTGCTGGGCTTGTTCCTGCTGCAGCTGGCGGGTCATGATGGCAGTGGTCGTCAAGCGTTGACGTGTCGCGGGAAGGCGCAGCTCAGGAGAGCCCGATCCAGCTGAGCAAGGGAGGCAGCAGCAGCGCCGTCGCAAAGGCCGAGAGCGCCATCGCCAGCCCAGCGAAGGCACCCATGGTGGCATCGACCTGAAACGCTCGGGCGGTCCCAAGACCATGCGCGCTGAGGCCGAGCGCAAAGCCCTGCACGGCCGGGTCTTGGCAGCGCAGCAAGCGCAGCACGGCGGTGCCGAATACCGCCCCGACTACGCCGGTGCTAATCACCAGCACCGCGGTCAGGGTCGGGATGCCGCCGATCTTCTCACTGATGCCCATGGCCACCGGCGCGGTCACGGATTTTGGCGCCAGGGATAACAGGATCGCCGGCTCGGCGCCCAACAGCGCGGCGAGGCCGATCGCGCTCAGGCCGGCGGTGGCGACCCCGACCGGCAATGCGACCAGGATCGGCAGCGCGAGCGCACGCAGCCGATGGCGCTGGCGATAGAGCGGGATGGCGAGGGCGACCGTGGCGGGGCCGAGCAGGAAATGCACGAACTGGGCGCCCTCGAAGTAGGTCCGGTAAGGCGTGTCGGTGAGCCAGAGCAGGCCGATCAGCAGCGCGATGGCTAACATCACTGGGTTGAGCAGTGGCGTGCCTCTGGACAGGCGATAGAGGCGCAGCGCGATCAGGTAGCAGGTCAGGGTCGCGGTCAGCCACAGCAGCGGCGAGGCGGCCAGATAGACCCAGATCTCGTTCAGACGGCCTTCAACCATCGCTCGGTCTCCGCCGCCAAGCCATCAGACGACGCATGCCGGCCATCGTCAGCGCAGTGACCACCAGGGTGATCAGGGTGCCGAGGATCAGGGCCAGCGCGAGCGCTTGCCAGTGCGCGCGCACCCGCTCCCAGTGCAGCATCACACCGACGCCAGCGGGCACGAACAGCAGCGACAGGTGGGCGAGCAGCGTATCGGCGGTGCGACCGACCTCCTCGGCGACGCCACCGCGCAGGAACAGCCAGCCCAGCAGCAGGAGCATGCCGAGCACCGGTCCGGGAATCGGCAGCGTAGCCAGCTGGACCAGGGTCTCGCCGAGCAGTTGGCAGAGCAGGATCAGCAGCAGCGCTTCAAGCATGGGCGATGCCGCCGCTCCGAGGTCGCACTGAGACGGACGCGGCTAAGGTCCTCGTCGGCGATGTCATCCGCGCATCCCGCCAGGCCTCAGAAGCCGTCACGCAGCCCGACGTTGACCCGAAGGGCGCGCAGGTGCGTCTGGGTCTCGTCAACCGGGATGCGTTGCGTCTTTTCGAACTGGTCTGTCGTTTTGATGGATATCTCCTCACGCAGGAGCCGCCGTTTTTGGCTTCTTCTCCAACACCTGCAGGTTCGGCTCCTGGTGGCGACACCATGCTCATCGGAGGTCTGCAGTGCCTTGACCAAAGTGGGTCTTGATGAACGCCGCACGGGCCGGCTTCAGGTCCAGCAAGGGCGTGCCATCCAGGCAATCCAAGCCGCGTACCCGCAGTACCCGACCCCCGATCCCGATCAGCCTGACCAGACTGCTGCCAATCGGGTTCGGCCGCACTGGCGAGCGCAGCGCAAAGGTGCCGACGGGCTGATCGCGTCCTTTTGGGCATTGCAGAACCAGGTCGCGCCGGGACTGATCGAGCCAGTAGAGGACCTCGAGCGTGATCTGCGGTTCGAGACCCGGCAGCGCTTGATCCCAGGGCGGGAAGACCTCGATCTGACACACGGGGCCGTCAAGGTCACCCTGGCGTGGACAGTCCTCGCGTCGCGGCCAAGGGGTATGGATGCTCCCGATGTACTGGAGCGAAGCATCCATCCTCTGTGGGTGCTCGACGGCGATCTCACCCGGGCGTTTCGCCGGCAGCTGGCTCATCATCAGGTGCCTTGGACGCCGCCCTTGCGCGTGGTTGTCGAACAAGTCGGGCGCGTGGCCGCTTCGTGCTGCAGGCCCAGCTCGGCGAGCACTGTGGGCTCGAGCACCTGCTGCGCGGTCTCGAACAGGGTCCGCTCTTCAAAGCGGATGTGTGCATCTAAGGCGTCACCGAAGCGCGCCGGGGCATCAGGGGTTTCCCTGAGGATCAACGCCCGTAGCTCGGCGTGCTCGGCCAGGGTCTGCTCGACCAAGGCAGACTGGCCGGCACGGCGCAAGGCGGGAAGTAGCCCGCGCTCCTCAAGCTGGAAGTGCGGTTCAAGCTCATCGACAAAGCGGGTCTGGAGTTCGGCCCAGGTGGCCCGGCGCTCGGGGTCTGCAATCGTCGCCAGCTCACGCGCCCGTTTGGCGATGACCAAGCCCGCTTGATGGTCGTGCGACAGGCGCACCAGGTTAGGATCGCGTTGCATCGGCATCGCCCACGTCAAACAACAAGGTTCGAGGGTCGCATTGCCAGGTCCGGGTGGTCAATGGGACCACCTTATCCTGCCGCTGCGCTGAGTAACGCCAGGACCGGCGACTGAAGGCTGGGTGGAGCTCGTGGCGCGCGACAGGATCGGCAGGCGCTCGTTCCGACTGCATGAGCGCAGTCGCTTTGTGCGCGA
>CAZTYV010000240.1:0-1694 GCA_964617675.1 uncultured Halochromatium sp.
CGGGCGCGCGCTTCATGCGCGAGATCGGCGCCGATGCCATTAAGGTCGGCGTCGGGCCCGGCCGCGGCTGCCGCACGCGCCTGGAAACGGCGGCCGGTGTGCCGCAGCTGCAGGCCATCCGTGAGGCCTATCTCGCGGTCGGTGACGCCGTGCCGATCGTGGCCGACGGTGGCGTGAAGACCGACAAGGACATCTTTCTCGCCCTGATCTGCGGGGCCTCGACGGTGATGCTCGGCAGCGCGCTGTCTGGCACCGACGAGGCGCCGGGCCACCTGATCCAGGACCCGGCCACCCACATGAAGAAAAAGCTCTACCGCGGCATGACCTCGCCCGAGGCCGTGATGGAGGCACTGTACGACAGCGGCAGCAGCGAAGAGCTCGACGCGGCGCTCGCCATCCCGCCCGAAGGTCAGGAGATCCAGGTGCCTTACCGCGGCAGCGTCAGCACCATCCTGCAGCGCATCCGCGGCCACCTGCAGTCATCGGTGAGCTACGGCGGCGAAACCACGCTGGCGGCGGTGCGGGAGAAGGTGCTGCCTGATCCGCGCGCGTTCCTGGTGCCGCTGAGCGCGGCCGCGCGCATCGAATCCTACGAGCGCTGAGCGCTCGCACGTCCTCGGAATGGCAACCCGAGGGAGACGCGCGGCAAGCAGCAGCGGCCGGGATTCCTTGGGAGGACCGAGCACCACTGCGCGGCAGGGTTAACGCTGCTCTTGGAGGAGGCGGACAAGATCACCCGGCGAGGCCATCGTGCTGAACACCGTGTCGCAAGGTGCGGCACAAAAAAATAGGGCTGCCTAATGGCAGCCCTATTTATGAATCTGGAGCGGGAAACGAGACTCGAACTCGCGACCCCAACCTTGGCAAGGTTGTGCTCTACCAACTGAGCTATTCCCGCTACGAGCCCTCTAGAATATCACCGAATTCTGGGCTGTCAACCACGGATTACGATCTCTTGTTGCAGCGCGTCATCGGCCTTAGCATCCACCATATCACCGACTACTAAACCTCAGGAGCTGTGCATGGCCGTCCAAGTCGTCCGCGAATCGATTCAGGGCCAACCCTTCAACGATGTGCTCAACGAGCTGCATGCCCACACCCTCACCGGCGTCCCCGGCGAGTCCGATCCCTTCACGCTCAGCGAGCTCGAGCGTGAGTACATTGCCTATGCGCTCGCCATCTATTATCAGTGCGATCACTGCCAGGTCTACCATGGCCGCGTCATCGACCGGTTGCGCAAGCAAGTCGGCGCACCGGACTGGGACTGGCGCGCGGAGTTCGTGCGCATCATCCTGTTCTTGCGCACCAGCCGCTTCAACGTCTCGCAGCTGGAATGGGATGGCTGGATCGACTCCTGGCGCCGTTTCGCCGGGCGCCTGCATGCCCGCCAGCCCGGCCTCGCCTGCTGTGTCGCCTACGCCGTCGGCATCGCTCGCGCCGACGAGCACCTGATGGACCTCGCCTTTGAATCCCTCGGCAACCTCTACGAGACCGACGCCCGCCTGCTCGGTGCCATCCGCGACATCGATCGCCTCGTCGTCTTCATGAAGGCCGCCACCTCCAAGAACCGAACCGACCCCATCGTTCGTCGCCAACTCTCCGCCCGCGGCATCCAAGTCTGACCAAAAAACGGGGACGCCCCCCTGAGGTATCCCCGTTTTTCGCTAGGCGCGCACGATGTTTGGGGCGGGCTC
>CAZTYV010000240.1:1704-4434 GCA_964617675.1 uncultured Halochromatium sp.
CTGAGCCACTTGCGTGGCATGATCTTAGCTCGCCAGGCAGTAGCGCGCTCAAGCTCTCACGATGTGCGCCGCCGGCTCACGGTAGCGCCCGCGGGTGTCGATGATCAGCGGCGCGTGGGCCTTGATCAGGTCGTAGTCGAAGCGGTCGTGGTCGGTGGCGAGCAGCACGCAGTCGGTGGCGGCCAGGGTCTCGGGGGTGAGGGGCACGGATTCGAGGTCGAAGTCGTGCTTGCGCATCGGCAGGAAGCGCGGCACATGGGGGTCGGAGTAGCTGATCTCGGCGCCCTTGGCCTCGAGCAGCTCCATCAGGATCATCGAGGGCGATTCGCGCCGGTCGTCGACGTTCTTCTTGTAGGCGATGCCGAGCACCAGGATCTTGGCGCCCTTGACCGCCTTGCCACGGTCATTGAGCGCATCGGCGACCTTGCCGACCACCCACTCGGGCATGGCGGTGTTGACCTCGCCGGCGAGCTCGATGAAGCGGGTATTGAGGCCGTATTCCCTCGCCTTCCAGGTCAGGTAGAAGGGGTCGATCGGGATGCAGTGCCCGCCAAGGCCGGGCCCGGGATAGTAGGGGGTGAAGCCAAACGGCTTGGTGGCGGCGGCGCGGATGACCTCGTGAATGTCGATGCCCATGCGATCACAGACGATCTTGAGCTCGTTGACCAGGCCGATGTTGACGGCGCGGTGGATGTTCTCAAGGAGCTTGGTCATCTCGGCGGCGCGGGTGGAGCTCAGGGTGACGACCTCATCGATGACCTGGCCGTAGAGGGCTTGGCCGGCACGGGTACAGGCCGGGGTGACGCCACCGAGGACCTTGGGGATGGTGCGGGTGCTGAAGCTCGGGTTACCGGGGTCTTCGCGCTCGGGGGAGAAGACCAAGAAGAGGTCTTCGCCAACCTTGAGTCCGGTGGATTCCAGACGCGGGCGCAGCTCCTCATCGGTGGTACCGGGCCAGGTGGTGCTCTCGAGCGAGACGATCTGCCCGGCGCGCAGGTGCGGGACGATGGACTCGGTGGTGTCGATGACGTAGCTGAGGTCGGGCTCGCGGTATTTGTTCAGCGGCGTGGGCACACAGAGGATCAGCGCGTCGCACTCGTGGGCGCGGCCGAAGTCGGTGGTGGCACTGAAGCCGCGATCCCGGGCGCGGGCGATGGCCTCGGCACGGATGTGCTCGATGTAGCTGCGTCCGGCCATCAGGGCCTCGACCTTGGCCGGGTCGATGTCGAAGCCGAGCACGCGGTAGCCGACCTCGCTGAAGCGCAGCATCAGCGGCAGGCCGACGTAGCCGAGGCCGAGGATGCCGATGTGGGCTTGTCGAGATTCCAATCGGTTGATCAGTTCCACGCTCGTTCACTCCAGAGACAGACATCGCAGCGCGTTCTAGTGTAGCCGCAAGCGCCTAGCGCCGAAATCGGGGATTCCGCGAACGGATCGCCAGCCGATCCCACTCGATCGATTACACTAGCGGGCGAACCCTCAATGGATTAGGACTCTGTCATGCTTCTCGCGCTCGTTGCGGTAATCGGCGGTCTTGGCGTCTTGGTCTGGAGCGCCGAGCGATTCATCGACGGTGCGGCAGGAACCGCCACGCACCTTGGCATGTCGCCGTTATTGATTGGCATGGTCATCGTCGGCTTTGGCACCTCGGCACCCGAGATGGTGGTCTCCGCCTTCGCCGCCCTGGATGGCAGTCCGAGTCTCGCGCTCGGCAATGCGCTCGGCTCGAACATCGCCAATATCGGCCTGATCCTCGGCATCACCGCGCTAATCGCGCCGATCTCGGTGCACTCGGCCATCATCCGGCGCGAGCTGCCGCTGCTGCTCGGCATCGGCGCCCTGGTGGGCCTGCTGCTCTGGAGCGGCGGTCTCTCGCGGCTCGAGGCCGGGTTGCTGATCGCGGGCTTCTTCACACTCATCGGCTGGACCCTGATCAACGCCAAACGCGGCCGCGGCGACGCCCTCGAGACTGAGTTCAGCCAAGAGCTGGCCGAGCATCCGATGCCACTCAAGCGCGCCCTGCTGTGGCTAGCGATTGGCCTTGTGCTCTTGATCCTGAGCTCGCGCGTGCTGGTTTGGGGCGCCGTCAGCATCGCCCAAACCCTGGGCGTGAGCGACCTGATCATCGGCCTGACGATCGTCGCGGTCGGCACCTCACTGCCAGAGCTGGCCGCCTCAGTCATTGCCGCTCGCAAGGGTGAGCACGACATCGCGATCGGCAATATCGTCGGCTCCAACATGTTCAACCTGCTTGCGGTCATTGGCATCGCCGGGATCATCGCGCCCATGCCCGAGATCCCCGCCGAGGTCATGACGCGCGACTGGCCGATGATGATGGCGGGGACGGTTGCGCTCTTCGTGATGGGCTTTGGCTTCCGCGGCGAGGGCCGCATCAACCGGATCGAAGGCGCCATCCTGCTGCTGACCTTCATCGCCTACAGCGCCTACCTCGTCGTCAGCGTCATCCCAGCCTAGTCAGTTGAAAGAGGCCGCCCGCGGTGATCGCTTTGCTGGACCCTCCTACCAGGGCAATCGCATCAGTTGATTGCGCTATATTTTTAGATTTTGCATGAGAGGGCGATCACAATGCTCTGATCCTCCTCGCTTTCCAGAGGATCAGGCCTGTGCTTACCCCAGCTGGGCCCGCCGGAGCAGTCCCTCGCCAAGGTGTTCGGGCCGCTCGAAGACCCGCGTTGCCCGATCAACCGCCGTCATCTCCTCTCGCAGAGG
>CAZTYV010000241.1:0-4411 GCA_964617675.1 uncultured Halochromatium sp.
GTCCAGGGATGGACGCACCCCTGGGCCTCGCTCGCAATGTCCGGTCTGGCGAGCGATAACCGCATCGGCCACCCATGGCCCTAGCCCGCAGCCCATTTAGACCATAAGTAGCCTAGCGCAATCGAGACAACGTTAGCCAAGAAGAAGAACTCATATGCGCACTAAAGGAACGCTGACGTCGTGGAATGAGGAAAAGGGATATGGCTTTATTTCCCCTATGTTAGGAGGAAAGCAAGTATTTGTGCATATCAAAGCGTTCAAGAATCGAAGCCGCCGCCCAGAGGTAGGACAGATTGTCACATTCAACATTTCCTCTGATCAGCAGGGTCGTCCATGTGCTGCAAACGCAACATTAGCAGGGGACAAACTTCGAGAACAAGATAAGAAGAGAACAGGGGCAGCTTTCATTGCAATCGCCATAATATTTTTCGGAATAGTTGGCGCTGCAGTGCTTGCAGGTAAATTGCCAGCAATTGTTCTGGCGCTTTACCTTGCCTTAAGCTTAATAACTTTTGGAGCCTACGCACTAGACAAATCGGCAGCGAAAAAAGGAGCATGGCGAACACAGGAAAGCACGTTACATCTCCTTTCTCTAGCTGGTGGCTGGCCTGGCGCATTAGTAGCTCAACAGAAGTTGCGGCACAAATCCAAGAAAGAATCTTTCAGGCTCGTTTTCTGGGTTACGGTTGCACTAAATTTGTCTGGCTTCTTCTGGTTTTTCAGCGCCAAAGGTTCAGAAACACTGAACTCCCTGGTTCAAAACATACCATGGGGCTAACAAAAGGCTCAAGGCGCCCCAAAACCGCGCATCGAGCTTGGGGTTAATTTATAGGCTGTGGTGCCAGCGCGATTTGATTCGACTTCGCCATACGTTATATGCAGACAGGGTCAGTAGTGATGTCGAAGCTGAGCAATGAAAAGGGAGTCATCTGCGACTTTGTAAACGATGCGGTGCTCGTCGTTTACGCGTCTCGACCAGTAGCCAGACAGCGCGTGTTTCAGAGGCTCCGGTTTCCCAATCCCTTCAAACGGGGAACGCTGAATGTCTTGAATGAGCACATTGATCCGTTTCAGTAGCTTCTTATCGATGCGTTGCCAATAGAGGTAATCTTCCCATGCGTTCTCTGCAAAAATCAGCTTCATTCAAGGAGATTCCTCTCAGTGCCACCACCACTCTCTAGCTCGGCAATCGATTCCAGCAAGCGCCGTGCGTTTTTAGGGCTACGGATCAAATAAGCTGTTTCTTCAAGGGCCTGGTAGTCATCAAGAGACATGATGACGACCGAGCGGGAATTCTTCCGAGTAATAATCATCGGCGCATGGTCATCACATACTTTTTCCATTGTGTCAGCCAACTTGCTGCGGGCTTCGGAGTACGTAATGGTGTTCATCGGCCTGGCCTTCCAATCGCAATTGTACAACTCATTGTACGCCGAGGGTTGGCACATAACAAGGGAGTCAACCGAGTCCATCATGCGCCGTCGAGCCCCAGGGGGCTCGTCAAGGTACGAGTAAGGCCCTGTATGCAGAAGCTGAACCCGAAGACGGCGGCCGTGCTGGTCGGGCGCACGCGTTGGCGGGTGGCCTACGCCCTATTGTCGCCGATCATCGACGGTGAGCGCGGCGACGACGACGCCGGCCAGCTGGTCTTGATGGATTGATGACCAGCCCTCTGCAGAACCTGGGCGGGGCGCCGATCGAGCCCGCGCAGCAGCGGCAGGCAACAGCGTCGCCATCCGCCGATCTGCTAGGTCGGGTTCAGGGCAGTTTTGCGACCGTGCTCGCCGATCCGCCTTGGCAGTTCCAGAACCGCACCGGGAAGGTGGCGCCGGAGCACCAGCGCTTGTTGCGCTACCCGACGCTGAGCCTCGAGGAGATCGCGGCGCTGCCGGTCGCGGAGCTGAGCGCAGAGGCGGCGCATCTGTATCTCTGGGTGCCGAATGCCTTGCTCGCGGAGGGGCTGCAGGTGATGGCCGCCTGGGGCTTCACCTACAAGTCGAACCTGGTCTGGTACAAGGTGCGGCGCGATGGCGGGCCCGATGGCCGCGGGGTCGGTTTCTACTTTCGCAACGTCACCGAGCTGGTCTTGTTTGGGGTGCGTGGCACCATGCGCACACTGGCGCCCGGTCGGCGACAGGTCAATCTGCTCGCGGCGCCCAAACGCGAGCATTCGCGCAAGCCGGAGGAGCTCTACGCGCTGATCGAGCAATGCTCGCCCGGCCCGTTCCTGGAGCTCTTCGCGCGCTTCGAACGGCCCGGCTGGGTCCAATGGGGAAATGAGGAGCGAATTCGATGACAGCAACGGCTCTACAACGCGTCGCGGCGGCTGCGCTATTCGCAGTCACGGCCAGCGCCAACCTAGGCCTGGCGGCCGAGATCGGCCCACTGGAGGTCACGCATGAGCAGGGCCTGGTGCGGATGGTCCAGAACGGGCCGATGATCGAGATCGCCGCGCAGTTTGCCCGGCTGGACGGTCGCGTGGACGGCAGCAGCAACGCCGAGCCCGCCGCTGCAGTCGATGCGGCGAATCGCGTGATCGAAACCCAGGTGCTGCAACAGGTGGACGCCTTCCGCGATGAGTACCAAGACCTCCTCGCCGACAACAACGGCGCCCACATCGGGCCGCCCTGGGGCCTCTCAATCACCGGCGAGCTGCTCTACGACGGCCCCGTCTTCTGGACCCTCGACCTGGAGACCTACCGCTTCACCGGCGGCGCCCACGGCGGGACCGAGAACCAGGCGCTGGTGATCGACAAAGCAACCGGTGAGCCGATCCCGGTCGCTGACCTCTTCAAGCCGGGGACTGAGTGGCTGAAGACGCTGTCGAAGGCCAGCTACGAGGCGTTGATCCAACGCGAGCACTTCGAGCCGGATGACGATTGGCTAGAGCGCGGCACGGCGCCTGAGGCCGACAATTATCAGGTGCTGTTGCCGCTCGCCGAGGGCCTGGAGGTGGTCTTCGGCCAGTACCAGATCGGCCCCTACGTGATCGGCATCTCGCGCGTGCTGCTGCCCTACTCGGCACTCGCCGCTGTGCTGAACCCAGCCCTCTTCCCCAGCCAGGAGCACTAGCCCGATGTCGAGCGTCGACACCAACGGAAGCCACAACGGCAACAGCCATCAGGAGCTGCCCACCGACGAGCAGGACCCGATCCTGCGCTGGCTGCATCGGCTGATGCGCCTCGCCGCCTACGTGCTCGCGATCGCGATGGTGTTCGTGATCCTGGTCGGCGTGATCAGCGTGCTCCACACCATCTTCCTCAACCTGATCCAACCGCCGTACTTCCTGATCCCCGACATCATCAGTACGTTCGGCGCCTTTCTCGCCGTGCTGATCGCCTACGAGATCTTCTCGAACATCCGGCTCTACATCCGCTCGGATGTCTTCCCGATGAAGCTCGTGGTGGCCACGGCGATCATGGCCATCGCGCGAAAGATCATCATCCTCGAGATGGACGAGTACAGCGCCCTCGATCTCATCGGGATCGGCGTCATCGTCGTCGGCCTGGGCATCGCCTACTGGCTGATCTCGCTCGCGGATCGAGCCAACAACAGCGGTGAGCAGCGACCTGCGGTCGCGAGCGCCCTCCTACCGGGCAGTAAAGCCAAGCACGACGACGATTGATCGGCCTCAACCCACCCGCCGCTCAACAGGCCCATCAAAACCGCACCAACCGACTGGAGACTCACATCATGCTGAACTGGGAAGACCCCCTCGCCCACGCCCGTCCAGCCCAGGCTCCGCGCGAGCCGCAGCCGTCGTACCCTCCGCAGACCGAGCACGGTGTCCGAGGGCTGTTCGATGACGGCGCCGACGCCGAGCGCGAGGACAACGACTTCGCGCTGACCGAGCCCCGACCACAGGATGCCGCAGCTCCCGAGGTCGCCCGACCCGGCCGAGGCCTGGTCTCCAACGCCGCGCTCATGGCCACCGCCGGCAGCGCCCCGGTGGTGAACCCGAACCCGGTGCCGGCGCAGGCCTCGCTGCTCGCCGATGACGGCGTGCCCTCCTACGCCCCGTCGCGGCAGGCCCGACCCGATCGCGCCGAGGCCGATCGTGCGGGGCCCGATCGAGGCGAGCAGGCCGACCCGCATGCCGAGGGCGGCGCCACCGGGCTCGAGGACCTGGAGATCGGCGCCGGTCGCATCCGCGTCGACGACAAGCGCATCATCAACTGCCATGCCGATCTCAACCAGCTCGTGCCCTTCAAGTACGACTGGGCCTGGCAGAAGTATCTCGACGCCTGCGCCAACCACTGGATGCCGCAAGAGATCAACATGAACGCGGACATCGCGCTCTGGAAGGACCCGAACGGCCTCACCGACGACGAGCGCACCATCATCAAGCGCAACCTCGGCTTCTTCTCGACCGCCGACTCGCTGGTCGCGAACAACCTGGTGCTGGCCGTCT
>CAZTYV010000242.1:0-4405 GCA_964617675.1 uncultured Halochromatium sp.
CGAATCGCGCGTCACCAAGCTCTTGACCTCCCGCGGCGATGCCTTCCGCCAACTCTTACCTCGACTCTTGCGTCTGCTCGCCTCCAAGGAGGTCGCGCCAAACTGGTATCAGCTCGGTGGATTGATCCTGGCCGCGGGACGCGATGAACCGAAAGCCGAAGCGATCCGTATGCAGATCGCCGGCCGCTACTTCGCTGCCGTGGCGAGAACCGAAACCAAACAACCCGCCGCTTGATCAACAAGGACCCGTCACCATGACATTGCAGCCCCGTTTCATCCAGATCCACACCCTGCACAGCTACCCAGCCGCTCTACTCAATCGCGACGATGCTGGACTGGCCAAGCGTTTGCCGCTGGGCAATGCCGTGCGCACGCGCATCTCCTCGCAATGCCTGAAGCGGCACTGGCGCATCGCCGAGGATCGCTTCGCCCTGTCCGCTCTTGATGTGCCGATGGCCGTGCGCTCCCGCGGCACCCTCGAGCTGATCCGTAAGCGGATCATCGAAGCGGGCGTTTCCGAGCCCTTGGCGCAAGCGGCGGTGGAAGCCATGCGCAAGGCGGGATTGGTCGACTCGGCCGGCAAGGAGCGCGCCGGAGACGATGCGCTGAAGACCGGGCAGGCGGTGCTGATGGGCACCGCCGAGATTGACTATCTGGTGAGCCGGTGCACTGATTTGGCCAGGGAGGCAACCGACGAGAATGCGTTGCGCACCGCTGTGGGCAAGATGCTCAAGGACGAGAAGAAGAACATCCAGGCGCTCAAGCACGGCAGTGGTCTCGAGTCGGCGCTGTTCGGCCGCATGGTCACCTCTGACGTGCTGGCGAGCCGCGACGCCGCGGTCTATGTTGCGCATGCCTTCACCGTGCATGAGGCGCAGGTCGAGAATGACTATTTCACCGTCGTCGACGATCTGCTGCAGGAGAGCGGCGAGCTGGGCTCGGCCGGCATCTTCGATACCGAGCTGGCCTCCGGCCTCTACTACGGTTATGTCGTGGTCGACGTGCCGCAGCTGATCGAGAATCTGGAGGCGATTCGGCGCGAGGACTGCTTCGCTGAGGAGACGCCGCCGGAGAAACGCGCGCTGGCTGGCAAGGTCGTCGAGCATCTGCTGCATCTGATCGCCACCGTGAGCCCCGGCGCCAAGCGCGGCTCTACCGCTCCGTTCGATTGGGCCAATTTCATGCTGGTCGAGGCGGGCGATTGGCAGCCGCGCAGCCTGGCGGGTGCGTTTCAGGACGCCCTACCGTTGTCGGCCCGTGATGCCGTCCCCATCCGCGAGCGTGCCGTCGAGCGGCTGCGTGCCGAGATCGGCACCATGGACGAGGCCTATGGTGCGACCTTGGCACGGCGTTTCCTGGCGATCGACCCCATCGAGCTGCCGAATGCACAACGCCTGGCATTGAACGAGCTCGGCGAGTGGGTCGCGAGCGCGATCGAGCAAGGGGGCTGCTGAGATGTCGCGCCATCTACTGCTGCGGCTGGAGGCACCGGTGATGGCGTTCGGCGGCGAGACCATCGACAATTTCGGTGTCATCCGCGATTTTCCGGCGCTGTCGATGATCACTGGGCTGCTGGCCAATGCGCTGGGCTGGCGTCGCGAGGAGACTGAGCGGCATGACCGGCTGCAAGAGCGGCTGGTGATGGGGGCGCGGATCGAGCGGCAAGGGACACGTCTGCAGGACAATCAGAATGCCCGGCTTGGCGCCAAGGACACGGGGTGGACGACTTGGGGGCTACCCGAGGGACGCGCCGGTGGGCCGTCAACCTACGATAGCCCGCATCGCCGCTTTCGCGATTATCACGCCGATCAATCGCTGCTGATCGCCCTACGCCTCGAACCAGCGGATGAAGCTCCCGGCCTGGATGAGATCGCCGCAGCGCTCGATCGTCCGGCGCGGCCGCTCTTCATCGGACGCAAGCCCTGCCTGCCGAGTCAGCGCCTGTTCGCCTGTTGGCAGGAGGGGGAGCACGTGCTGCAGGTGCTCCAGGCGATCCCAGTGCCTGCAACGCTGCATGACGGGGTGCGTCTGCAATGGCCCGTCGGTGAAGGCCAACTACCCGGTGATCGTCAGCTCGACCTCTGCGATGAGCGCAACTGGCGCAGCGGTGTGCATGGCGGCTGGCGACCGGTGCGCGAAGGTCGCTTGCGTGCAGCGGCTGCCGCTGAGGAGCCGTCAGGATGACCCTCTCGCTGTTACACTGTGCACCCGATCCCAAAGCCCTGCCACTTTGGGCCACTCGCCACCGTCTGCTCTCGCCTGATGGCGATTTCGGCTATGCCTTTCATGCGCTGCTCAGCGCGGCCTTCGGGGCATCCGCCCCAAAGCCATTTCGATATCTCGGCGCCCAACAGGGGCTGCTCGCCTACACTGATCAGCCAGCCGAGGCCCTGCATGAGCACGCGGCGCTGGCAACGCCGGACGTCGCGCAGGCGCTCGGTCTGGAGTCGCTCGCGGTGCGCGCCTTTCCCGAGGTTTGGCGACAGGGCCAAGCGCTTGGGTTCGAGGTACGCGTCCGTCCGGTGCTGCGCGCCAAGGACGGTCGCGAGCGCGATGTCTTTCTGCATGCGGTCGACGCTTCTTCCGCGTCCTACACCACGGCGGGAAGCCGCGAGGCCGTCTATGCGGACTGGCTCGAACGACAATGCTCAGCCCAGGGTGCGGCAAGCCTGGTCAAATCCGGGATGGAGGCGTTCCGGCTCAGCCGCGTGATCCGACGGGGAGCCGCGACGACGAAGGGCGGAGCTGGGAAGTATGCCGGCGAGCGTCAAGCGCGCGCAGTCACGGGGCCCGATGCGGTCTTCAAAGGGGTGCTGCGGGTTCACGACGGCGAAGCATTCAACCAGCTGCTGCAGCGTGGGATCGGGCGGCACCGCGCCTTCGGCTTCGGCATGCTGCTGCTCAAGCCTACCCGATCATGCTGAAGGGACGGCTCGGACTCGAGACCGCGCGCATGCCCCATGCCGATCGGCACGGGCTGATATGGTTCGAGCGCGGCGAGCTCTGCGTGATCGATGGCTGTCTGCATTTCTTCGCCGGGAAGGATTCACTGAGGCCGTTTTCGGTGCAGATCCCGCATCAAACGGTCTCGATGATCCTGCTCGGGCCGGGCAGCACCGTCACCCATGACGCACTGCGGCTGCTGGCCCGGCACGGCACCCTGATGGCAGCCGTCGGCGAGGATGGGGTGCGGTGCTACACCGCGCCTCCCTTGATGCCGGATCGCTCCGACATCGCCCGACGCCAAGCCGAGCTGTGGGGCAATCCGCGGCGTCGGGTCAGCGTCGCGCGACAGATGTACGCCTTGCGGCTCGGCGAGGTGCTTCCGCATCGTGATCTGGATACCCTGCGCGGGATCGAGGGCTCCCGAGTAAAGGCCACCTATCAGCTGATGGCGCAACGCTACGGGATCGAATGGAAGGGCCGACGCTACGACCGCAACAACCCAAACGCGGCCGACATCCCCAATCAGGCCATCAACCATGCGGCGACCGCCGTTCAAGGTGCGGCTGCGATCGCCGTTCAAGCCGTGGCCGCGATTCCGCAACTGGGCTTCATCCACGAAGACTCGGGGCAAGCCTTCGTGCTCGACATCGCTGATCTCTTCCGGGATACGATCACGCTGCAGATCGCGTTCACGGTGGCCAAGAAGGCGGAAACAGACTCTCAGACCATCGACCGGCTGGTGCGACGCGAGGCCGCGACCGTCTTCCGCAAGCAAGCGGTCATCCCGGCGATGATCGACAAGATCAAACAGGTGATCCGGTTGGAGGAGACCGATGCCACTCGTCATGATAGTGACTCGTGACGTCGCTGACCGCTACCGCGGTTTTCTCGGGTCGCTGATGCTGGAGGTCGCACCGGCGGTCTACATTTCGCCGCGCATGAACCCAGGCGTTCGCGGTCGGACCTGGACCGTGCTCTCGGGCTGGTACAAGTCTGAACCGCAGGGCAGTCTGGTGATGGTCTGGCGTGACGTGAACGCCACCGGAGGCATCGGAATCGCCACGCTTGGGACGCCACCTAGGGAGCTTGTTGATGTAGATGGCCTGTGGCTGGTCCGAAAGTCGTTGTAGGCAGGCTCTTTAATAATTTGGTCGATTTGCTCGTTTTCTCTTGCAGTCCATGGGCTTAACTGCAAGAGGTTCCCCCGCACTCGCGGGGATAGGCCCCCGGACGTGTCGCGGCTCGCACTGGCATGAAGGGTTCCCCCGCACTCGCGGGGATAGGCCCTTGACCCGCTGAGGCTGCACGCTTGGCTTAGGGGTTCCCCCGCACTCGCGGGGATAGGCCCTCAGAAGCCGGCAGGTAGGAAGCCTCAGGATAGGTTCCCCCGCACTCGCGGGGATAGGCCCGTCTTTTCAGGGGCTCAGACCGGTTCCGGTCGGGTTCCCCCGCACTCGCG
>CAZTYV010000243.1:0-1505 GCA_964617675.1 uncultured Halochromatium sp.
TCTCGGTGCTAACCTATAGCTCGACTGAGTTGGTGAGGATTAAACCGCGCCACCACTGACGGCTGATTCAACTGGATGTCACTTGCATAATGGGAACAAGGTTGGCGATGCATACAGCCTTCGATGAAGAAACGGAACAGGCAGTCGTCTCACGCCAGATCCTGCTGGTAGTGACGGGGGCTGACACCGCAGGTTGTCACCGAGACCATCTACGCGCTCTGGCGCACCGAGCCGGCACTGGTCCCCGCCTAAGTCCATCTGGTCACTACCCAACGCGGTGCTGAGCATGCACGGCTTAATCTCCTCTCGCCGAGCATCGACTGGATCGGCAAGCTGCGGCGCGACTACCAGCTGCCGCCCATCCACTTCCACGCCGGTTCGCCTTCTCGTACAAGGGGCGCGGGCTGTGTCCGTCGTGCAACGCCCGGCGGATGGCGGAGACCGCGGCGCATCTGGTCGATCACGTCTTCCCGCCGTTGCCGGTGCGCCAGTGGGTCCTCGTCTCTTCCTTGGCCGACTGCAGACCTTCTCGCCATCACTCGCGTGGGAGCGGCAGGAGTTGATGCAGAGTGGGAGGAGCGGGCTCTAACCGCTAGCCGCCCACCGGCAAGGTCAGGACCGGCGCGTTGCGCTCGATCTCGCCGGCTTGAATGGCGGTGAGCTGGGTCAGTAGCATGAAGGTGTACTTTGATTGGACGTCTGAGTCATCGATATAGAACCAACTGCCGCGGTAATACATGGCCCATGCCGCATTCGAGGGGGCTTTGGGCGCGGATTTGATGACGAGCAGGTCGCCAAGCACCGCCGACCAGTCAAACGGTCGCCCGTCCGGCTCCAGGGTGATTGCCACCCGTCCCGCCTCTAGGTCTTTCTTCGGCACCTCCACCGCGTGGGAGAGAAAGAACATGATGCCGGCAAGAGAGCGCATCTCCAGCCCTATGGCGTCGGGGCGCCGTCGCCTCGAGAAGGTGTCGATGGTGGCAAACGGCTGCCCGGGTCGCAGTCCAATCAGGCTCGCCAACTCCTTGGCGTCCTTCGTTTGCCAGAAGCCAGGCTCAAATCGAATGACGGGGATTTCCTCGCTACCTCGCTTTGCGAAACCTTCGGTGGCCAAACCGCTGAGCTGTAAGCGATATTACCGCTAACGCCCAGGCCGCTATCCGATTCAGCCGAGTCAAACGCCGCCCCGATGGCGGATAGGTTTTGAGACCACTCGAATGAGGTGGAAACGCTGCTGACGTCGAGCATCAAGGGGTTGTCCGCATAGCGCATGCGAACCAGGTTCATCAGCTGTTCTTCCTGATCCGAGCGCGCCAGGACCTGGTTGTAGTCGTTGCGCCCGGGCTGCACAAGCTTCGGACCCAACTGGGTGCAGCCGCCGAGAAGAACCGTCAACCCAAGAAGCGAGATGGACCATGCCCATCGGGGTGCCGGAACGGAAAACATTTTCATAAGACGGTCTGCCGGTTGGTGGTCAGCACAATAATCCCGTCGTCGTCTTGCAA
>CAZTYV010000243.1:1607-2526 GCA_964617675.1 uncultured Halochromatium sp.
TTTCCCCACGGGCATCGGCGGCCCGTTGCAGGTCGGCAAAGCGGTAAACGCGCTCCGTTGAGCCAGAGCTAGGGTTAGGGTTAGGGCCAGAGCTGGCGGCCGTATCGCCGTTGTTGGCCAATCCGTAGTTTCCGATGCGGCGGAATAAGATCTCGCTGCTGCCCGAACCAAACAGCTCGTCGAACACCGCGCGCAGCTCGCGTCGCAACGCGACGCGAGCCAGCATGTGACTGATGATGACCGGGCTGACGATGACCTCGCCACGCCGGTTCTTGAACAAGTCAACATTGTCCGGATCAGTCAATTCGACCAGCACTGGCGGCGCTTTCTCGGCGTCCTCCATCACCTCTCGGAGGAGGAGGTAGCCCAGGATGGTGCGTGCGTCCGACTCCGCGTCGGACTTGAGCCGCTCGCTGGATAACAAGACCAGATTGTCGTAACTGGCTGGGTCCACGCTCTCTAGGAAGGCGGGAACGGTGTAGTCGAACTCCAGCTGTCGGATGTCGAGGTTGTCGGTGGTGAGCGCCGCGGCGGCGAGGTGCTTTTCGCGCTTGGCGGCCGAGACCTGAGACACGATGTCGAGCGCGAACCGTTCATTGGGGTAGGCGGCGAATTCCTCGATCAGGGCCGGAACCCGATGGTTCCAGCCCAGTACCAACACCCGGCGCCGGGGGAGGGGCTGCCACTCGGGGGCGGGTCTCTCTGGCAAGTCAGGCGCCGCGCCGATCATCGTCGGTGCCGCCGCGTCCCGATAGCTCGAGGCCAGCACCGCGATGCGGTCGTTCGCCTCCAGCCGCAAGTCGTCGGGGGGATTGAGCAGCGCCTGGAAATCGTCTCCCTGCGGGCGCACGACGCCGAGCAGGACCGCCTCGGGAAAGGCATAAGCCAGCTGCTGGAAGGAGACGCCCGCTACCTGAGG
>CAZTYV010000243.1:2536-4373 GCA_964617675.1 uncultured Halochromatium sp.
GAAGTGAACCCCATGGCCAGCGTCAGCGAGCGATTGCAAGCCGAGACCACCGCCGTGCGGCTGATCCCCAATCGTCGGGCGGCCTCTGAAATATTGCCGCTGACGTCAGACAGAAACTCGCCATAGACATGTGAGAGTCCTGGGTGGCGGACGTTCTGCACCATCAGCCGGCTAATCGCCTCGTCGCCGGCGACGATCTCCATCGGACCTGGATAGAGGGCGCGCAAGGTGCCGGCATAGCGCATGTCCTGGAGCTCGGCCACGACCAGCGGTCGTTCCTCCGATGGCAGCTCATCGATTGACGTCTCCTCGAGCGCTGCACCGATGGTCATCAATGTTTTCACCGTGCGCGAGTCGGCGTCGAGCGCGCTATTTGAGGTCGTGTCGGCAGCTGGAATGAGGATGACGCCGGCATGGACAAAGTCGACCCGCTCAAGGTCGTCCAGGCGCAGCGGGGTTCCGCTGCGCAAGATGATCTGCCGGTCGTTCCAATCGGCGCCGAGCTCGAGCTTAAGGTGCTGCCCAAGGCGGGCGTCCGCGCGTTCTGCCAGCAGTGCCAGGCGCAAGCGTCGAGCCCCCCGTTGCTGGAGGAAACGCTCGACTCTTCCCTGTGAGACCAAGATCTCGCGCAGGATCGTCAGCGTGCGGCTGCTCCAGCCCAGGACGACGAAGTGTGCGTCGAGGGCGACCGGCGTCAACCCTTGCTCCAGGCGATCCATTGTCTCTCGCAGCCATTGTACGAGGATGGCCACGAGTGCCCCCGTGAACAGGACGTAGCCAAGCAGGGTGATCGCTGTGGCTACCGTGGCCTTGGCCACGCCTTGGTCATCGCCCAGGTAGCCTGAATCGGTAAGGCGCAGGAAGGCCCACCAGATGGCGTCTGCGGCGGAGTCGAAGCCCGGTGCGAGTGCGCGCGCCAGTAGACCTGCGACGGTCGCGACCAGCACGACCAGGATCAGCAGGAGGGCAAAGCGCGCAGCAGGCCCGCGAACCATGGTCTGTTCCAGCCGGAACAGGAGCGAATTTTTCAAT
Source organism: uncultured Halochromatium sp. (assembly GCA_964617675.1). Classification (GTDB taxonomy): domain Bacteria; phylum Pseudomonadota; class Gammaproteobacteria; order Chromatiales; family Chromatiaceae; genus Lamprobacter. The sequence continues at coordinate 3,569 of CAZTYV010000243.1, forward strand.
CTAGAGAGCAACGGCATGGTCTGCGAAGCGGGTGGCGAGTCCTGGGGTCTTCGCCGGACGGCGCCTCATCGATGCGGTCGATGATCGCCTACAACCCTCGGGTGGCATGTCCCGCTGCGGAAAAGCGACCATGATGTCACTTGCGTTGACCTTGATCGCTAACCTCCATCATGGCCCTGGCTCCGTCGCGAGAGTCTTATACAGGGCCCAGCTTAGCCGGTCTTTGCTGACTTGGGCTGACCATTTAATGCCAATCTCTTGCTGCTATATCAGGCTGGCGTCCCTGAGTCCGGATCGGGCATCGATCAGCTTGAGGCTCCTCGGAGCGGCTGGGACACTTGGGGGTTCAGCTCTTCAGCCCGGCATACGCCGGACCACGACTCGACCTTCCGGAGCGCGAGACTCATGACCTCATGGGATTCCCGGAGTGATCGTGCTCGATACCAACATCGCAACGTCTTCGGTTCGCTGCATGCTGCTCGCCTATGACATCTCTTTGCACACAAGTCGGCTAAGTGCCCTGTAAGCTTTGGGCAAATTGCATGCCTTCGGCGAAGTCGCGCACGCGCTGCAGCCCGAGCCAGAGCGTCTTCATCCCGGGTTCGCCATCGCATTTGCGGCCGAGAAAGCCGCCGAGGCTGGCGATGAGCCGGATGACGGTGTTGAGCTTTGGTGCCTGTTTGGGCGGACGTTTCTTGGCGAGGAGGTAGGCGGCTTGCCATTCCTCGGGCGAGAACAACAGCGCGGCATCGAGCTCTGGTGCGGTTCGCCCCAGGCGCATCAGTCGGGCGACGCGCCAGGCGAC
>CAZTYV010000244.1:0-4362 GCA_964617675.1 uncultured Halochromatium sp.
GCTCTTCGTCCTGCTGCCGCTGCTCGGCATCCTGGTTGCCGTCGGCATGCTCGGCCTGCGCGAGCTCGAGAGCCAGATGACGCGGCGACTGCAAGACGATATCGAGTTGGTGGCCCGCTCGATTCGGTTGCCGATCGCGGCGGCCATGGTGCGCGGTGACGTCGAAGCCGTGCAGGAGGCCTTGGACTCCGTGTTCCAGATCGATCAGGTGTTCGGCGCCTACGTCTACGACATCGCCGGAGAGCGTGTCGCCACCAGTGGTCCGCGCAGCCCCTTGCTCGAGCGGCGTCGCGACGCGCGTGCGCTCACCGCCGAGGGCACCCAGGGCAGCTTCGAGGAGCGTCGTGGCCGCGAGGTGTTCTCGTTCTTCCTGCCCCTGTTCGACGGCGCGGGACAGGTCGTCGGGCTGCTACAGGTCACCCGCGATCTGTCGCACTTTCAGGCCTATCTGGCACGCCTGCGCTGGCTTGGCAGTGCTGCACTGGGGCTGTTGGCGCTGGTCTTCGTCTTGGTGGTGCTGATCGGACATCATCGCGCCGTTGGTCGTCATGTGCGGGCGCTCACGGGGGCGATGGAGCCGATCGGCACGGGTGGGGCGGGGCTGCGTGTGCCGGAGCTTGGACCGGACGAGTTGCGTCGTCTCGGTGCCAGCATCAACGCGATGATTGGACGTTGGGAGTCCTCTGAGCAACGCTTGCGCGATCAACGGGCCCGGGAGGCGCAACTCGAGCGGGAGCTGCGCCAATCGGAGAAGCTGGCCGCGATCGGGCGTTTGGCCGCTGGCTTGGCGCACGAGCTTGGCACCCCACTCGGCAGCGTCGCTGGGCGCGCCCAGCGCGCGATGCGCCGGTTACCGGCGGATGCCCCGGCGCGCTCCGAGCTTGCGCAGTTGCTCGCGGAGCTCGGACGTGTGGAGCAGATCGTGCGTGAGCTGCTCGATTTCGCCCGACAGGGGACCTTGAACCGCCGAGCGGTGGGGCTGGCGGACTTGATCGAAGGGGTCATTGCGCGCTCCCAACAGGCCTTGCTGCGCCGGGACCTGCAGGTCGACAGCCACCTGCCGGGACCATTGGCGGAGCTCGAGATCGACGTCGACCCGCTGCGCTTGGAGCAGGCCTTAGGCAACCTGTTGGATAACGCACTCCAAGCGGCCGACACCCAAGTTCAGATCAGCGCCGAGCTCGCTGAGGATCGGCTGCTGCTGCGGGTCGCCGACGATGGGCCAGGGGTCGACGGCGAGGCGGTGGAGCGGCTCTTCGAGCCCTTCTTCACGACCAAGGCCGTTGGCGAGGGCACCGGGCTGGGGCTCGCGGTTGCCCGTGCCGCCGTGGCCGAGCATGGTGGGCACCTCCGACTTGCCTCCATGGCGGGTCAGGGCGCCTGTTTCGAGATCACCTTGCCATTGGCGACTCGCCCCGAGCCCGATGGCGAACGCCGAGGAGCAGAGGATGCCAGCTGAGGTCAGGGACAGGGATCGGCCGCTGATCTTGGTGGTCGAGGATGATGGCGGCTACCGCCAGCTCTTGATCGAGGAGCTCGAGGACGCCGGCTACGCGCTCAAGGGCGTTGCCGATGCGGCCGCCGCGCGGGCCGCGCTCGCCGCTGAGGCCGTGGCGCTGGTGCTGAGCGATCTCCGGTTGCCCGGAGAGGATGGGCTTGCGGTCTTGCATGCTGCCCGCGAGCTGAGCCCAAGGCCCGGGTTCATCATGCTGACGGGCTTCGGCACCATCAGCCAAGCGGTGGCCGCGCTCAAGGCCGGCGCCGATGATTTCTTGACCAAACCGGTTGATCTGGAGCACCTGCGTCTGGCGGTTAACCGGGTGCTCGACAATCGGCAGCTACAGGCCGAAGTCGCCCGGTATCGACAGGTGCTGGCCGGTGGTGAGCTGCACGGCATGCGCGGCAAGAGCCCAGCGATGCGCGCACTCTACGACCTGATCCAGCGCGTCGCCCAATCTGATAGCAGCGTCTTGGTCACCGGCGAATCCGGCACCGGCAAGGAGCTGGTCGCGCGCGCCCTGCATGCCGAGAGCCCACGCGCCGCGGGGCCTTTCGTCGCGCTCAACTGTGCCGGCATCCCCGAGACTCTGCTCGAGTCCGAGCTGCTTGGCCACGCCGCCGGGGCCTTTAGTGGCGCGCGGGGTGCCCGCCAAGGGCTCTTCGTTGCCGCCGATGGCGGTACGCTCTTTCTTGACGAGATCGCTGAGATGCCGCCTGCGATGCAGACCAAGCTGCTGCGGTTGCTGCAAGACGGCCGGGTCCGACCGGTGGGTGCCGACACCGAGATCTGCACCGATGTGCGCATCGTCGCTGCCACCCACCGCGATATCGCTGCGCGGATCGCCGACGGGCAATTCCGAGAAGACCTCTTCTACCGACTCGAGACCTTTCGCATCCAAGTGCCGCCCTTGCGCGAGCGCGGCGAAGACATCGCCATCCTATTGCAGCATTTCTTGGACGCGCAGACGGTGGCTCGTGAACGCCCCGCGCGCCGCTTCGCGCCCGAGGCCTGGCGTGCCTTGCTGAGCTATGGCTACCCAGGCAACGTGCGCGAGCTGGCGAGTCTGGTCGAGCGCGCGGTGACCTTGGCGCCGGATGCGGTGATCCGCCTCGAGGACCTCCCAGAGCGGGTGCTTGAAGATGCGCGGCATGCTCGGCAGCGCGAGGAGCCTGCAGCTGAGCATCCGACAGCAACGACCGATCAGGATTGGAAGACACTGGCCGAGCTCGAATCCGCGTACATCCGCTCGGTGTTGGAGTGGACTCAGGGCAATAAGCAACGCGCGGCCAAGATCCTCGGCATTGGCCGCAAGACGCTCTATCGAAGGCTCGACGAGGGCTCGGGCAAGGATGACACGTAGCCAATAGACACATGTGTCACTATGACCCGTCTTCTGCGGCCCGCAGGGTGCGCGCTTGCATCCCCACGGAGCGCTTCAGGTGATTGATTCGGCTCGCGGTTTGGATGCTGCGTGCGAGGTTGGCACGGCACGTGGATGACGAGGTGTGCCATTCACAACCGTCATCCTTGGAGGTTTGACCATGCAGGCAACGAAAATCGGCCAACTGATCCCCGCGCTGACCATGACCGCGCTGCTCGGCACGTCGGGCGCTGCGCTTGCGCAGCAAGCAGCGCCGGGCTCAGCAGAGGCTCCGGGCACGGGGACCCAGATGCAGCGCCCGCCGCAGCCAAGCGCACCGGTGCAGGTCGACGACGCAACCGTCTCAAACTTCGCGGATGCGTTCGTTTCGGTCCAAGAGATCAGCGAGGGTCTGACCGAGAAGCTGTCCGAGGCGCCGAGTGCTGAGGCGGCTCAGAGCATGCAGCGCGAGGCTCAGGATGAGATGGCCAAGACCGTCGAAGACAACGGTATCTCGGTCGAGGAGTACAACGAGATCGCCATCGGCATGCGCCAAGATCCTCAGCTCGCCGAACGCGTCAAGGCCGCCGTGGACGAGGCACGATAAGGTCTCTAGCACGGCCGCTCAGCGCTTCAGCGCGGGTGTTTTTAGGTCATCGATGAAGGGCCCTGGCCGCAGCTGGGGTCGAGCACCCAATGCAAGCAAGCGCTGCTGAGCGCGAGCGGATCAAGCCGCCGGCCGTTGAGGTCGGCGGCTTTCGTTATGAGGGGGTGACCAACGTCTTCAGGTGATTGTTATGTTGAAGATCCTTTTTGCCGGCGCCGTCCTTGTTGGCGTCCTGAGCCTTCCAGCCCGTGCCGAGACCGGGACGACCATTGAGGAGGCCGCCAAGGTTCAGGTCTTGATCGACGTGAATCCATTGCTTGGTGGCTATTCGATCCGGGCTCGACCGACGGAGCGGGGCGTGAGGCTCGAGGGTGCCATCGCCAACGAGATCGAGGCAGACTTGGCCGAGGACTTGGCCCGACTGATGGTCGGCGATGCGGCTGAGGTGGAGTCGGCCTTGAGCCTGGATGCGCCCATGCCGGAGGTCGAGAGTGGCCTGATCGTGCGACTTCAGGATCGAACCACCGCCGCGCGCTTACGCCAGCGGTTGCGCTGGCAGGTCAGCAACCTCCCCTTGGATGTGCAAGCCGAGGTCGAGCGTGGGGTGGTTCGTTTGAACGGTCAGGTGGGCGCCGCGGCGACCAAGGATCGGATCGCGGCGATGGCCGAGAGCACCGAGGGCGTCGGCGAGGTCTTCAACTACATTAGTGTCGACCCGAGTCTGATCGCCGCTGAGCGCGAGGAACAGGGGCGGGCGGGGCAGCTGACCCGCGATGACGCCTGGATCAAGAGCCGTTTGCGGGCCTTGCTGAAGTCCGATACGACCGTGAACGACCGCGCGATCGAGATCAAGGTCCGAGACGCGGTTGTCATGCTCAGCGGCTCGGTCACCTC
>CAZTYV010000245.1:0-4308 GCA_964617675.1 uncultured Halochromatium sp.
AAGCGTTTGCCGTCGGCGGCCAGCACCGGCAGCACGATCAGCAGATTGGCGGTGACGAGCGCGGTCAGTAGCGGATCACGGAAGGCGCGCAGCACGCTCATGTAACGCAAGGGCGTCAGCGCCGCGATCAGCGCCGGGATTACCCAGAGGCTCAGCAGCAGCGTGAGCAGGATGTACAGCACGATATAGACCTGCAGCCGAGCAAGCTCGGAGAGGTCGATGGTGCCGGCGGCATTGGCGGTGATGGCGAACACGCCATAGGGCGCGAGCCGGCCGATGAAGCCGGTGATCTGCATCAGGGTTGCGCCGATGGTGCCGAAGACCTCGAGCACCGCCGCCTCCTCGCCGAAGAACAGACCGACCAATAGGCCAAGACCAAGCCCGATGAAGACCTGGGTGGCGACGCTGAGGCGGCGGCGTTTGCGCGTCTCAGCTGGATTGGCGGTCGTGCTCTTCATCCGGTCGTCTGCTCCCGCAAGCGTTCACTGATGGGGGTGGCGTGACTCGGGGCAATCGTTTAGGCAAGGGAGGCCAGGATGATAGCAGTGACCCTCGGCTGATCGGCGGCGATGCCTTTGCTCGGCGCTGATTGATCAGTCTTTTGGCTCGATCAGCGCAGTTTTTCGCTGAGATTGCTGATTTCGGATGGTGCCTGTTGTCGTGCGAGGCTGTGCAGGCCCTTAGCGACCAGGTCGAGTGCTCATCTGCCCTTGCTATGAAGATGACACGACCTGTTGTTGCACCACCCTGACCGCTGATGAACGTGGCACGACCGGTCGACCACGGCGGCTCAGGTCCGCGCGGGTGAGGGCCACGCCCAGGAGCAGCAAGAGGGCGGAGAAGTAGACCCAGATCAGGATCACCAGCAGCGAGGCGGCGGCGCCATAGGTGGAGGTGAGCGCGGTCTGGGCGATGTAGGCGGCGATTGCGTAACGGCCGAGGGTGAGCAGCAGCGCGGTGATCAATGCCCCGGGAAGGACGTCGCGCCAGGTCAGCAGCACGTCGGGCAGCACCTTGAACAACGAGGCGATGAACAGCGTGGTGATTAGCACCGCCGAAGTGCTGCGCGCGGCCCCGGAGAGCAGGTCCACGCGGAGCGCCTGCAAGTGGACGCTCTGGTCGACCGATGCGATCAGGGCCTGGATCGCGATGACCGCCATGAAATAGAGCAACAGACCGAGGCCGACCATCAAGACGACGAGGAGCGCCAAGAGCCGCGTGCGCAGCATCTGCCAAAATGGTCCAAGGCGATCCGACCCGGGAGCCGGGCGCACCCCCCAAAGTAGGTTCATCGAGTAGCGCAGTTGGCCGAACACCACGGTTGCCCCGAGGAGGATCGCGCCGATGCCGACAAGCGTTGGCATCAGGCCGGCCTCATCGAGCCGCGACATCAGGATCGCCTGCTCGACGGCGGCCGCGGCCTCCGCCCCCATGGCACCCTCCAACTGCGCAACGATCTCACCCTGCGCGGCGCCCTCGCCGAGCACGACCCCCATGAGCGTCACCGCGATGATTAGGGTCGGCGCCAGCGAGAAGACCGTGAAGAAGGCCAGCGCGCCCGCTTGCATGAAGGGGTTGTGCTCCAGCCAGAGGACAACGGCATCGACGATGATGCCCTGCCATCGCCTGAGGTGCGGGATCATCAAGCCGTGGGTCCGAGTGCTGAAGTGGACACCAAGGCAGCGGCTAGCGATGGAGAACCGCGGCTGCCAACAAGGCCTGTGGTCCAGCTGTTGCTGCGCCCAGGCCGGCAATTGATCGGCCAAGGCGAGGGCCTCTCTGGGCTCGATCGTACCTTGCTCGCCCAATCGGCCAAGGTGCTCGGCAACTGCCGGCGCTCAAGGTCGCTCATGACGCCGCTGGAGCACGTGGGTCAGGCCGAGCTTCAGGGGCTGGTCTGGCCAAGAGGAACAACCAGGTGACGAGCACGAACGAGGCGGTGAGCGTCGGGATGGCGAAGGGCGTGACGGCGGCGACCATCGCGCCTTGCACCAGGACGGTGGCGATGGTCGCGATCAGGGCATAGAGGCCCGATTGCAGGCCCGGGCGGGCGAACACGGTGCCGACTGCAATCGCGGTCAGGATCGGGTTGAAGCCGACCAGGCCGCCAGTGATGAGCTGGCTTTCCGCGCCCAGCAGATGGGCCACGACCACTGAGATCAAGGCCGCCGCGAGCGCATAACCAGCGGCGGCGATGGAGCCGACAGCGAGCCCGATCAGGATCAGCAGCGCGGCGATGCCGTCACCCTTCACGAACACCTGCGAGATGCTGATCAGGATGCCCTGCAAGAAGTCGAGGAGGCGCAACGGGTCGGCGGCCTCGGGCGGGATCGGCTGGATCAGACCGCTGGTCGGTAGGGCCCCGGCCGGCACGCCGGAGAACCCGTTCGAGGACAGTAGCAGCAGCCAGGTGATGAGGATGAAGGGGGCGGTCAGCGCCGAGATCCCCCAAGTCTGCATCACCCGGGTTGCCGCGAGGGTGGCGACCACTGAGACGGCCCCGCCGAGCACCACATAGACCCAGAGCAGCGGCGAGGAGGCGAGGAAGGTCGCCAGGGCGATGCCGAGCAGGTAGGCGTTGAAGCCATAGAGACCGGCGCGCAGCGCTGCAGTCTCGACGCGCAGCCAGAGCGCCGTCAGCGAGGCGACGAGCAGCGCGAGCAGCCCGGCGATTGCAATCTCAAGTGCACCGGCCACGAACGAGCCCCAGCCGATGGCGGCGAAGAAGAACAACCCGGAGAGCGGGTTGTCCTGAAACATGACCTGTCCGATGCCGCGCAGATTCAGGTCGATGAAGCGAAGCGGCCAGGCTGACCGACAGGCGGATTCCCACCAATCGGCCTGTTTGGTCGTGTCGGGCTCATTCATCGCGACCTCCGGTGCTTGGCCTGACGTCTGATGACGCGCTGGTCCTTGAAGCCTCATTAGAGCTGCGGATTCATGCCGCCGCAACATAGTCTCCTCTTTGTTGCCGCATGTGACCGGACAAGGCGGGGGCAAAATTAGCCGATGTGAAGCCGTTGTGAGCCACAAGCCAATTTGGCGTCTCGCTGGTGCGCTGGCGCTGTGTCGCGCTTTGCAACTGCCCTCCGATCTCACTACTATCCGACCGGGTGGTGCCAGGGCCAAATTATCCGCCGTGCGCCGGGTGGCTGAGCGTTCGTCGGGCTCGTATACCGTCCTCTCATCACCTCAAATCAACACGCCGCTCGGCCGTCGGCAAGGAGGCGAGCTCGGTTGAAGCCGGTGCTTGTCGATCATTAATCGCCGCGGAGCGCTTTAGCACGAGCCAGTCGATGGGAACCGATCACAGCCCAACCTCTGCGACCGGTGCCCCCGTTGCGATTTCGGATCGGGTCATCCTCTTCATCGTGGCCGGCTACGCACTCGCCTTCGTGCTGTTTGGCCTGCTGATCGATACCCCCGCCGAGATCTTGCAGGGGTTGGGACTGATCCTCAGCTCGCGCGACACCCTGCTCACCGATTACATCGGCGTTGGGGGCATCGGCGCGGCCCTGGTGAGCGCTGGGCTCCTGACGCTGGCAGCGACCCTGGTCTATGCGCTTAACCGCGTGCGCATGACCGGAACCGCCATCGCGGCGCTATTTCTGGTGTTCGGTTTCGGGCTGTTCGGTAAGAACCTGCTCAACGTCTGGTTCATCATCGCGGGCGTTGCGCTGCATGCGCGCTGGCGCGGCCAGCCGTTCTCGACCCACATCAACACCGCCTTCTTCGGCATCGCGTTGTCGCCGATCGTCAGCGAGATCCTCTTCAGCACCACGCTGCCGCTCAGCACCAGCCTGCCGTTGGCCATCGTGACGGGGCTCGTCATCGGCTTCATCCTGCCGCCGGCGGCCGCGCAGCTGTTCCGCGCCCACGACGGCTTCGCGCTCTACAATATGGGTTTTACCGCGGGCCTGGTCGGCACCCTGGTGGTGGCGCTCTATGCCTCCTATGGCTTCGTCGCCGATCCGGTGTTCATCTGGACCACCGGCAATAATCTGCTGCTGGGCTCGTTCGTCGGCGTGCTGCTGCTGTCGATGGTGCTGCTCGGCGTGGTCATCGATCGGCGTGCCTTCTCGAGATTCTGGCTGTTGATGCGTGCCTCGGGTCAGGCGCCGAGCGACTTCCTGGCCAGCGCGGGTCTGGGCGCGACCTTGATCAACATGGGGCTGAGTGGTGCCGTTGGGCTGGTCTATATCCTCGCCATCGGCGGCGACCTGAACGGGCCGACGATCGGCGCGCTGTTCTCGATCGTCGGCTTTGCCGCCTTCGGCAAGCATCCGCGCAATATCCTGCCGATCATCG
>CAZTYV010000246.1:0-4303 GCA_964617675.1 uncultured Halochromatium sp.
CGATCGCAGCCGCCGGACGGACCTCGAGAGCTGCGGCATGGCGGCCTATGCCTGGAACAACGCCGATCCGCCCGATGCCTGGGAGATCAAGCGCAACCAGCGCATCGAGCGGCTGCAGGGGATTGCCAATCCCTTCGTCAGCGACTACCGGCGGCTCTGAGGTGCGGATTCATCCCCTGCGATTTGGCGGTTTCGCGCCGATGGTCTAGGCTTTGTCCTATCCATTCGCGGAGCTGATGCCCGTCGACGACAGGGAATGCCCATGCCCCGGCACGATCCTGCACATCCGCGAGGGTTCACCCTCATCGAGCTGATGATCACGGTCGCCATCGTGGCGATCCTGGCGATGATCGCGGTGCCCTCGTACCTGGACTCCATCAACCGCAGCCGTGCGCGCACGGCGAGCAGTGACCTGGTGGCGCTCGCCGCCGCGGTGGAGTCGGCCTTCCAGCGCACGCTGAGCTATCCGGGCACGGACATCGAGGGCACCAGCAACCTGGAGGACGAGTATCCGCAGTGGCATCCGGCGCAGGATGACTTCTTCGATTACACCTATGACTCGACCGGCGCGGCCACCTATACGCTCGAGGCCGAGGGTAGCGAGGCGATGGCCGGCTGCACGCTGACGCTCGCGAGCGACAACACGCGCACCGCGAGCGCCGACTGCGGGTTCACGTCATGGTGAGGCGCGCCGAGCCGGCATCCGGCGGCTTCACCCTGATTGAGGTGATGGTCGTGCTGCTGCTGGTGAGCCTGCTCGCGGTGGCGGCCGTGCCCTTCACCGCGACTTGGTTGGCGAGCGCCGATGTCCGCCAGGCCAGCGGACAGCTCGAGCAGGCCATCCGCATGGCCAAGGCGCGGGCGCTGCGCAACGCCGCCGAGGCCCTGGGTAACGATGCGGCGGCACGGCTGCGGCATGAGGCCGGCGCCAACGAGCTGCGCGTCTGCCAGGCGCTGAGCGGGGCCTGCACGGCGACCTGGTGGCAGGCGACCTTGCCGAACGGCGTCACGCTGAGCCCGAATGGATTGGATGTGCTCTTCAACAACCGCGGGCAGCCGAGCGCAGGTGCGGTGAGCTACACCCTGGCCAAAGGCGATGAACAGGCGCTCGGTCAGATCCACTAGGCGCCCCGCGCGCACGCCACGCCGCGCCCAGCGCGGGGTCTCGCTGATCGAGGGGCTGATCAGCATCCTGCTGGTCTCGATCGTCGGCCTCGGGCTGGCCTTCATCACCACGCGCGCGATCACGATTCAGGGCCTGACGACGAGCGAGGCGGAAATCCTGCTCGGGCTGCGCAACGCCTTGGTGAACGACGGCGGGGCGGTGACCGTCGCCGGGCGCGAGCTCAGCGTCGTGCGCGCCGAGGAGGACCTGGGCCTGACCTTCACGATTGGCGGCCTCACGCAGCGCATCGACCTGCCGGCCGAGTCGCTCAGCGTCACCGACACCGGCCTGATCCGCGGCGACGGATCGCTGGTGCTGGACTACTAGGGAGGGGTGAGCATGCAGGCGCGCCAGCACGGCTTCTCCCTGATCAGCGTGATGGTGGGCCTGGTGATCTCGCTGCTGGCGGTGCTCGGGATGATGAGCCTCTATGCGGTGATGGGAAAGCTCGCCGCCGAGTCCGGCGGCTTCGCGCAGATGACCGGCGACCGGGCCGCGGCGGTGCTCACCGCCACCCAGGCGCTCTCGAGCGCGGGTTTCGGCATCGACGAGGCCGAGGCGGATGAGCACCTGCGCCTGTGCGCGGGGCTCACGCCGGTCAGCGGCGCGCTCGCGTGCAACTGCACCCCCGCCAATCCCGGCAATCCCGGCAACGCCCTGCTCTGGCGAAGCCAGGGTGGCCTCTGCCAGGGGCTCTACATCAGCGCCGAGGGCGGGCTCGAGCTGCTCGCGCCGGTCAGCTGCGGCACCAGCGGCTTCGCCTGCAGCTGGAGCAGCGCCGAGCGCCTGCGCCTGTACACGCCCGCGATCGACGGTGCGGTGTTCGCCGCGATCGCGCGCATTGATACCGCCTGCAGCCCCTTCGGCGTCGGTGATCCGATCGAGGGGAGCGTACAGGTGCGCCTCGAGTCCCATCACCCGCTGGTCTCCCCGACCGACCCCGAGAGCAGCTACGACCCGAGCGACGACGACACCTTCCGCGCCATCGACGCCTGGGCCTGTCTGGCCAACTTCGTCGAGGCCGACGAATGAGCCCGAGCACGCGCCCCCACCGCCAACGCGGCGTCGCCACCCTGCTGCTGGTGGTGCTGATGGGCCTCGGGCTGACCGCGGCGACCCTGGTCGGGATCAACCGCCTGCAGTCGAGCCAGGAGCTGAACCTGAGCCTGCACGCGCAGACCCTGGCGCAGAAGCACGCCTGGCTCGGCGCTGAGGCCTTCGGCGAGCTCCTGCGCGAGCTCACCGGCACCACCGATGATGAGGGCGAGGACGGCGACAGCGCGCAGTGGGACAGCTTCCTCGCCAACCTGGGCAGCGCCAATCAGGCCGCGGTCAGCATCGTCGATGAGGCGGACCAGGCGGTGCCGGGCTTTGGCTTGGCGGTGCGCAACCTCCAGGTGCCTGACCCCGCCGCCTCGCCGGTGCTGGTGCAGGCCGAGATCGTCGCCACCGCCGCCGCCGGCTCGCGCGCCGAGGCCCGCGCGATCCTCGAGGTGGTCTATGCGGTCTCCATGGACAGCGTTGCCGGGCGCAGCCGCGCCGTGCTCGACTTCTACAACGGGCTCAACATCACCGGCGATATCGATCTCTCGCCGGAGCCGGGCGAGACCTATGACATCGTGGTCGACGGCAATGTGAACATCACCAACGTCTCGGTGACCGGGGTCGACATCGTCAAGTCGACCAAGTCGATCCGCTTCCAGGGCGGCTCCTCGACCGATATCAATGAGCTGCATGCGAACTGCGATGTGATGGTGGCCAACGCCGGCGGCTTCGAGGTGCAGGTGATCAAGGCGACGAACAACGCCTGCGTGACCAACACCGCCAGCACCCAGCTGATCGAGGCCAACGGCTCGGTGCAGGTGACCGGCGGCACCCACGGCACCCTCTACGCGCGCGCCGATGTCGACCCCGGGGTGGCCACGTGCGCCGAAGAGTCCGAGGTGCATTGCAGCATCGCCAAGGACTTCGGCGTGCGGGTGGACTGGTCGACGCCGGTGAGCACGGGCCTCTTCACCAAGGGCAGTGTGCGCATCAACAGCTTCGTCGACACCCTGACGGTGGCGGTCGAGGGCGATTTCATCTCCGACTCTTGCCCGGGCCCCAACGACCTCGCCTCAGTGCGCTTGGGCGGGGAGCTGGCCTTGCCGGGCTGGTGCAGCACCACCTATCCGATCTCCGCCGAGGCGGTCGCGGTGCCGATCGTGGCGCCGATCACCATGGGCCGCGAGACCTTCGATGCCAACAGCCTGCGCGAGATGGCCAATTTCCTCGTCTCGCGCGTCGCCGGCGCCACCCGGGTGAAGGCGCGCAACGTCGAGGGCATGCCCGCCCATGACCACGCCGACAACCCGGCGAGCGTGCGCGCGGACGGCTACTACTACCGCAGCGCCAACATCATCGACCCGGCCAATCCCGGCTGGACCTCGCGCATGGTCAGCAACTACGCCTGTACCACGGCGATCGCGAGCAGCAGCGACGAGGAGGACTGCTGGCGCCTGGCCGAGGCGAACAACAACTCCACGGCGCTGCCGGCCTACAGTGCCTGGAACAACACCTGGACCCTGAACGGACGCCATGCCGCGCCCGGGGTCTGGTTCTTTGACGGCAACCTGAGCATTGGCAACGGCTACTACACCAACACCCTGATCGCGACCGGCAACATCGCACTGACCAGCGCCGGCAATGCGGTGGTCTCGCTGAACTGGGCCGGCGCCTCAGGCAACCCGATCGCGGAGGCGAGCATCCAGGGCGTCTGTGAGAACAACCACTATGGGCTCGCCCCGGGTCCCTTCTGCGACAGCCTGGGTTTCGACTATAACGCCTACGGGGGGCTGGGCAACTACGCGCTGATGGCGGGCAGCTGCCCGGAGGCGAGCCCGGACGCGTGCTTGCCGGGTGAGTACATCGGCGGCGACGTCAGCGTGGCCGGCCCAGTGTATGGGGCGATCAAGGCCGGTAACCTGTTCAGCACCTCGGGCGATGCGGATGTCTATGGCTATGTGACGGGGCTCGCACAGCGCACGACCTCGACGAGCCAGGCCCACTCCTTCGGCAACAGCACGACCTTCGACCTGAGTGATCTGCCGGACGGCTATGACCCGAGCGCCGGGCGCAGCGATGAGGACGACGATGATG
>CAZTYV010000247.1:0-4257 GCA_964617675.1 uncultured Halochromatium sp.
GGTCAGCGAGGAGATCAGGATGGCGCGCAGCCGCTGGCGGCTGGCCTGGCCGGCGGCAGCTGCGGCAGAGAGTCCCTGGGCGCGGTTGGCATTGATGAACTGGATCAGCAGGATGGCGTTGTTGACGACGATGCCGGCCAGCGAGGCGGCGCCGATCAGCGATGGCATCGACAGGTAATAGCCCATCAGCACATGGCCCCAGATGGCGCCGATGAAGGCCAGCGGGATGGTCAGCATCACGATCAGCGGCTCGACGTAGCCACGGAACTGGAACGACAGGATGACGAAGATGCCGAGCAGGCCGATCAGCAGCCCCCGGCGGATCGAGCCGCCGGTCTCGGCGGCGTTGGCGACCTGGCCCTCGAACTGCACCTCCACCAGCGGATGCCGCGCTTGGAAGTCGTCCAGCCAACGCGCGCGCAGATCGCTGACGATGGCCTGACCGCTGGCCAGCCGGGCATCGACATCGGCGGCGATCGTCACCGTGCGGCGGCCATCGATGCGGGTGATCCGCGCCCAGTCGCGCTGCTCGCTGACCGTCGCCACCGCGCTGAGCGGCACGCGCTGGCCATCGGCGAGCTGAATGGTCTGATCGGCAAGATCATCGAGATCATCGCGGTCGTCCTTGGCCTGGCGCACCAGGATCTCGATGTCCCAGGCGCCGATGCGCTGGCTGTCGGCGATCTCACCGAGCCAGGCCGCGCGCAGTTGCGCGGCGACCTCCTCGGCGGTCAGCCCCAGCCCATGGGCGCCCTCGGCGAGCCGATAGCGGCGCTGCGGCTTGCCGGGGCGCAGATCGTCGATGACGTTGAACACCGCCGCTTAGCCGGCCAGCTGCGTGCTGGCGTCGAGCGCGGCGGCCTTGAGTGCGTCCAGATCCTCGCCCTGCAGGCGGATCTCGACCGGGATGCCCGCCGGGCCGAAGCCAGGCTCTTGAATCAGTAGGCTGTGGAGGCCGGCGATCGGGCCAATGGCCTCGCGCCAGGCCTCGGTCAGCGTATCCAGGCTCAGGGTGCGCTGCTCGGCGGCGAGCAGATCGACGATGACGGTGGCGACATGGGGGCCGGCCTCCTGCGCGCTCGGGTTGTGATTGAAGCGGGTCTGGATGGCCTCGACCAACGGCGCTGCGTCGGGCTGCTGCGGGCTCAGCTCCGCATCGAGTTGGCGCATCGCCGCCTCGACCTGCGCCGCGACCGCCTCGGTGCGCGCCAGCGGCGTGCCCTGCGGCATCAGGATGCGCGCCTCCAGCACATCACCGTCGATCGAGGGCATCGCCTCGCTGCCGATGTGGCCACCGGCGACGAAGCCGACCGAGCCGATCAGCACCAGCAGCACCAGGCCGAGCACCGCATGACGGGCGCGGATCGCCGCATCGGCGGCGCGACCAACGCGCTCGCGGAAGCCCGCGAAGCCACGCTCGAAGGCCTGCCGCAGCCGCGACTCGGGTGCTTCGCTCAGGCTGTTGACACTGCCCTTGAGATGATGCGGCAGGATCAGGAAGGCCTCGATCAGGCTCGCCGCCAGCGCCGCGATCAGCACGATCGGCAGCACCTGCAGCACCGCGCCCAGCTCGCCGGCGAGGAATGACAGCGGCAGGAAGACCGAGACCGTGGTCAGGAACGATGACAGCACGCCGGGCAGGACTTCGCGGGTGCCGGCGACGACGGTGTCGAGCGAGGAGGGGGCGGGGGCGGACGCATCGCTCGCTGGGGCGTCGGATTGCGCGCTCGCCCGCGCGGCAATGTTGTCGGTGATGACGATGGCATCGTCCATCACAATGCCGATCGCCATCAGCAGCGCCACCAGCGTGATCATGTTCAGCGATAGCCCGGTCAAGGCCATCACCACAAAGGCCCCGGCGAAGGCCGCCGGCAGCCCGAGCACCGCCCAGAGCGCCAGGCGCGGGCGGAAGAACAGACTCATCACCAACACCACCAGCAGCAGCCCCATCAGGCCGTTGCTGACCAGCATCCGCAGCCGATCGCGCACGATGCTGGTCATGTCTTGGGTCAGGGTCAGTTGCATGCCGGTGCCGAACCGCGCCTGCTCCTCGGCGACCAGGGCCTCGAGCGCCGCGAACACCCGCAGCGCATCGTCGCGCAGCCCCTTGCTGACCTCGAGCACCAGCGCGCGCTCACCGTTGAAGTGGATCTGCTCCTCGGCGCGCTCGCCGACCTGCGAGAGCTTGGCGAGCTGGCCCAGGGTCAGCTCGCCACCCTCGGCATCCGACACCACCACCAGATCGGCCAGCGCACGCAGCGAGCGGCGTTGATCGGTGAAGCGCAGCAGCAGCTCGCGGTCGTCGCCCTCCAGGATACCGAGCGGCAGGTCGATGTTCTGACGGGCGATCAGCTGCGCCAGCGCGCGCGCCGAGAGTCCATGCTGGGCGAGCACATCGCGCGGTACCTCCACCTGCCACTGGCGTTGCGACAGGCCTTGGATCTGCACCTCGGCGACACCGGGCAGGCGCAGGATGCGGTCCTCGAGCTGGCGTGCGACCTCCTCGAGCTGTGCCAGCGGCAGCGCGCCGCTGATCGCAACCGCCGCGACCAGATCGCTCTGATGCAGCGAGCGCACGATCGGCGTCTCGGCACGCGCCGGCAGATGGCGGATGGCACGCACGGCGGTCTCGATGTCGCTGCGAAAGCGCAGCGCGTCGCCGCCGGGTTCCATGGTCGCGGTGGCGTTGGCGAGGTTGTCCTGGGCGACGCAGATCAGCTCATCGAGAAAATCGACCGCCTTGAGTGCATCGCGCAGACGCCGGCAGATCGCCTCCTCGACATCGGCGGCGCTGGCACCGCGGTATTCGACCTCGATGCCGACCTCGGTCGGGCGGTAGTCGGGGAAGGTCTCGCGCTGCAGGGTCGGCGCGGCGAAGAGCCCAGCGGCCAGCAGCAGGAGCAGCAGCAGGTTGGCCGCGGTCGGGTGGGCCGCGAACCAGCGGATCATGGGGTGGCTCCCGCCGAGGGCGTTTGTGCTGGTTGCGGGGGCTGAGGGGGAGGATCAAGGCGAGGGTTGACCTGCATGCCATCGATCGCCGGCAAGGGGTCATCGACGATGACGCGATCGCCGGGCGCGAGGCCCGCGGCGATCACGGCGAGGCCGCCCTGCTCAAAGGCGACGTCCACCGGGGTGTGCCGGAGTCGATCCTCGGCGTCGAGTCGATAGACTAGGCCCTCATGCACCGCCGATGCCGGCACCACCAATCGCGGCTCGGGGCTGGCTGCGGACAGGGTGACCTGGGTCAGCATGCCGGGCTGCAACGGCGGGCGATCGGGTGGGCTGGCATCGCGATAGGGATGCGCGACCCGCACCACCACCCGCGCGCTGCGGGTGACCGGGTCCAGGCCGCTGGCGACCCGGGTCAGTTCAGCCGGCCAGCGCACCTGTTCGTCGCCGACCAGGCGCACCTCGGCGGTGACGGCGCTGAAGTCCATGCGCTCATCGAGACGCCGCGTCTCGGGAATCGGCGCGTTCGGTGCATTCGGTCCGTTAGGCGTGGCAGCGACCGTCGCGACACTGCCGAGAAGTCGGCGCAGCATGCCAAGCGGGATCTGCGCCTCGACCTCGGCCGCCGCCAGGCTGTCGGCGCTGAACAGCCGCTGGCCCGGCGCGATGTACTGATGCAGCTCGACCTCGACCTCGGACAGGCGCAGCGCATAGGGCGCCTCGAAACGGGTATCGGCGAGATCTTGCTTGGCCTGCGCCAGCAGCACGGCAGCGCGCGCCTGTTGCGCGGCCAGTTGCTGACGGCGCGAGGGGATGAGGGATAGCTCGTTCTCTAAGGTCGCCACGGCCCGGCGTTGGGCGGCGCTGGCGCGGCGCTGCTCGTCGAGCTGCGAGCGCGAGGCCGAGCCGGTCTTGGCGAGCTGCTCGATGCGTGCCAGCTCCTGTTCGGTCAGGTCGAGTCGTTCCTGCTCGAGGGCGAGCAGACGGCGTGTGCTTTCGGCCTCGACGTCGAGCTGGGCCTGCTCGGCGGTCAGGCGCTGGGCCTCCGCCTCGGCCTCGGCGATGGCCAACTGATAGCGGCTCGGATCGAGCGCGAGCAACAGGGTGCCGGCCGGCAGCAGGTTGCCGCTTTCCAAATCGGGATGACGCTCGACGACGCGACCGGCGACATTGGCCACCGCTTGCCAGCGCTCGGCCGAGCGCGCGGTGCCGAGGCCGCGTGCCTCGATCCGTAGGGTGACGGGTTGCAGCTCAATGACGCTCAGCGTCGGCGCCGGTGCCGCGCTGTCGCTGTGTTGCGGCGCTCGG
>CAZTYV010000248.1:0-1712 GCA_964617675.1 uncultured Halochromatium sp.
CTCGCCACTCGCCACTCGCCACTCGCCACTCGCCACTCGCCACTCGCCACTCGCCACTCGCCGACTGCCATGCTCATCCAAGAACACTCCCGCCCTGGCCGCCGCGCCACCGCGCAGGCGCCGCTCGAGACTGCTGACCACGGTGATCTGCCGCCGGCACTGCGCCGCAAGCAGCGCGCCGCCCTGCCTGAGGTCTCCGAACTACAGGCCGTGCGCCACTACACCCGGCTCTCGCAGCAGAACTTCTCGATCGACACCAACGTCTACCCGCTCGGCTCCTGCACGATGAAATACAATCCGCGCGCCTGCAACAGCCTGGCCTCGCTGCCCGGCTTCCTCGCGCGCCATCCGGCGGCACCGGAGAGCCACAGCCAGGGCATCATGGCCTGTCTGCACGAGCTGCAGGATATGCTCAAGATCGTCACCGGCATGCACGCCGTCTCGCTGGCGCCAGCGGCCGGCGCCCAAGGTGAGCTGGCCGGCGTGATGATGATCCGCGCCTATCACGACGCCCGTGGCGATCACGACCGCCGCGAGATGCTGGTCCCGGACGCCGCGCATGGCACCAATCCCGCCTCGGCGATCATGGCCGGCTTTGCGGTGCGCGAGGTGCCAACCGGCCGCAACGGCGATGTCGACATCGATGCCCTGCGCGCGGTGGTTGGCCCCCAGACCGCCGGCATCATGCTCACCAATCCGAGCACGGTGGGCGTCTTCGACCGCAACATCCAAGCCATCGCCGAGACCGTGCACGAGGCCGGCGGCCTGCTTTACTACGACGGCGCCAACCTCAACGCCATCCTCGGTAAGGTGCGACCGGGCGACATGGGCTTCGATGTCATCCACATGAATCTGCACAAGACCTTCTCGACGCCACACGGCGGCGGCGGCCCAGGTGCGGGCCCGGTCGGCGTCTCCAAGCGCCTCGAGCCCTATCTGCCGATCCCGCTGGTGCAGAAGGACGACGAGGATCGCTATCACTGGCTCGACGAAGACGACCGCCCCGAGAGCATCGGTCGACTGACGGCCTTCGGAGGCAACATGGGCATCCTGCTGCGGGCCTATGTCTATGCGCGCCTCCTTGGCGCCGAGGGGATGCGCCGGGTCTCCGAATTCGCCACCCTGAACGCGAACTACCTCCAAGCGCGGCTACGCGATGCCGGCTTCCAGCTCGCCTACCCGGATCGGCGCGCCAGCCATGAGTTCATCATCACCTTAAAGAAAGAGGCCAAGGAGCTTGGCGTCAACGCCATGGATGTCGCCAAGCGCCTGCTCGACTATGGCTACCATGCGCCGACCACCTATTTTCCGCTGCTGGTGCCAGAATGCCTGCTGATCGAGCCGACCGAGACCGAGCCCAAGGAGGCGCTCGACGGCTTCGTTGAGGCCATGGCCAAGATCCGCGCCGAGGCCGAGAACGAGCCGGAGATGGTGAAGCAGGCACCACACCGCCTGCCGGTGAGACGTCTCGATGATGTCCGCGCCGCCCGCCAGCTCGATGTGGCCTGGAAGCCGGCGGCGACCAACGCCTAGGGGCGAGGACCCGCAACCATGGCCAACCATAACGTGAGCGGATGGCGCCGGATCATCTACGCGTTCGGCTACTCGATGAAGGGCTTCAAGGCCTGTTACGAGCTTGAGGAGGCCTTTCGCCAAGAGGTCTTCGTGCTCATCTTCCTGATCCCGCTGGCGCTCTGGATGGGCGAGTCGCC
>CAZTYV010000248.1:1812-4247 GCA_964617675.1 uncultured Halochromatium sp.
GCGCAATTCGATTCGAACTGGACCCGACGCCATGAGCCGAACCCCTAACGACGCCCCCTTTCTGCCGCTGCCGATCGCTATCGCGACCGTCTCTGACAGTCGCACCACGGAGAACGATACCTCGGGGAGCTATCTGCGCGAGCAGCTGACCGCCGCCGGACATCGGCTCGCGGAGCAGGTCATCTGCAAGGACGATCGCTATCAGCTCCGCGCGCTGTTCTCGCGCTGGATCGCCGATCCTGAGGTGCGGGTCGTCATCAGCACCGGCGGCACCGGCATCACCGGCCGCGACAGCACACCGGAGGCCGTGACCCCACTGTTGGACAAGGCCATCGATGGTTTTGGCGAGCTGTTCCGGCAGATCTCCTATCAAGAGATCGGCGCCTCGACCGTGCAATCGCGCGCCGTCGCTGGCATCGCCAACGGCACCCTGCTGTTCTGTCTGCCCGGCTCCACCGGCGCCTGCCGAACCGCCTGGGAGCAGATCCTGCAGCCACAGCTCGACAGTCGTACCCGACCCTGCAACTTTGCCCAGCTCATCGCACGTTTCACCGAGCGCTGATCATCATGACCAAGCACCCGCACGGCACGCCCTCCGGTAGCGCCAACGACTGCGAGCCCCTCCAGGCCCCGGGGAAGCCACTCAGCGTCGAGGAGGCCTCGGCCCAGCTCCTGGCCGCGGCCCAAGTAATCGAGGGCACTGAGTGCTTGCCGACCACGGAATGCCTTGGGCGGGTGCTGGCCGAGCCCGTGATCAGCCCGGTCGACCTTCCTGGCTGGGATAACAGCGCGATGGACGGTTACGCCCTGCGCGCCGCCGATCTACAGGCCGGCGGCGGCTGGCTGCCGGTCAGCCAGCGCATCGCGGCTGGTCACTGCGGCGATGCGCTCGCACCTGGGACGGCCGCTCGCATCTTCACCGGGGCACCGCTGCCCGAGGGCGCTGACACCGTCGTGGTTCAGGAGGTCTGCGAGCCCGAGGGCGACGGTGTGCGTGTCAAGGCGGAGATGACGGCCGGCGCGAACATCCGTCGACGCGGCGAGGAGCTGCGCATCGGCACCTGTGTGCTCGAGGCGGGGACGCGGCTCGCACCGCAGCACCTCGGTCTCGCCGCCGGTGTCGGCGCCGCACAACTGCGGGTCTATCGCCGGCTGCGCGTCGCCATGCTCGCCAGCGGCGATGAGCTGGCGATGCCTGGTGAGCCGCTGGGGCCAGGCCAGATCTACAACTCCAACCGCTTTCTCTTTCGTGCCTTCCTGCAAGCGCTGGGCTGCGAGGTCATCGACCTCGGCATCATCGAGGACGATCGCAACGCAACACTGGCCGCGCTCGGAACCGGCGCCGAGCTGGCTGATCTGGTGCTGGCGAGCGGCGGCGTCTCGGTGGGCGACGAGGATCATGTGCGCCCGGCGGTCGAGCAGCTCGGCAGCCTTGACCTCTGGCGGGTGGCGATGAAGCCAGGCAAGCCGCTTGCGTTTGGGCGCATCGGCGACACACCCTTCATCGGCAGTCCTGGCAATCCGGTCTCGCTCTTCGTGACCTTCTGCCTCTTCGCCCGCCCCTTTATCGCCCGTATGCAAGGGGTCGGCAACGCTGGGCCGCCCTCCCCGCTGCGCCTGCCCGCCGGCTTCGAGCTGAGCCGGCCCGTCAAGCGGCGCGACTACCAACGCGCGCGACTGGAGATCGATGCCGCGGGGACGGCAGCCATCCAGCGCTTCCACAGCAGCTCCTCGGCCGCGCTGAGCTCACTGACTTGGGCCAATGGTTTAGTCGTGATCCCGCCCGAGATCACCATTGCCGCCGGTGATCTCGTGGACTTCCTGCCCTTTTCCGAGCTGGTTCCTGGGTATCCAGCCATCTGAGGAATCGATCAGCGATGATCCAGCTGCGCTATTTTGCCCGTCTCCGCGAACAGGTTGGCCGCGAGGCCGAGACCCTTGACGCGAGCGCCGGCAGCACCGTCGCCGAACTGCGCGCCTTCCTGCGCGCGCGCGGCGAGCCCTGGAGTCAGGCCTTGGCCGACGATCAGCGCGTCCTCGCGGCGGTCAACCAACAGATGGCGCGCGCCGAAACCCCGGTCGCCGACAACGACGAGGTGGCCTTCTTCCCGCCCGTCACGGGTGGCTAGCGATCGACGGTCGTTTGATCGCCGACGCTGATCACGCTCACTCGCCGAGATAGACCTCGACCACCCGCGGATCGTTCTGCACCTCGTCCATGCTGCCCTCGGCCAGCACCGAGCCCTGATGCAGCACGGTCACCCGCTTGGCGATCGAGCGCACGAAGTCCATGTCGTGCTCGACCACGACCACCGTGTGCCTGCCCGCCAGCGAGGTGAGCAGCTCGGCGGTGCGCTCCATCTCCTGGTGGGTCATGCCAGCGACCGGCTCGTCGACCAGCAGCAGGTGCGGGTCCTGCATCAGCAGCATGCCGA
>CAZTYV010000249.1:0-4247 GCA_964617675.1 uncultured Halochromatium sp.
CTTACCGCCGGAGATCAGGTGCGCATAGGGCGAGACCTGTTGGAACAGGTGGCTCTTGCCGGTGCCGCGCGGCCCTAGCTCCACCAGGTTGTAGTTGCGCTCGACGAACGGGACCATCCGCAGCAGCAGGGCGTCCTTGGCGCGCGCGCTGAGCTGCTCAGGCTCCAACCCAATGCTGCGCAGCAAAAACGCCTTCCATTCGTCGGTGGTCAAGGCCGCCCGCGCCTTGGCCAGCACCTCCAGCACATCGCGCTTGGAGAGCTGGATTGCGCGCAGCGTGTCGATGCCGAAGGGCCGGCCGTGGGTCTCTTGGGCAATCGCGGAGTCGTAGCCCAGCGTGACCTCGGCGTAGAAGCCGCCGGTCAGCAGCTGCTCGTGCTCGCGCACCAGCTCCGGGGCGATGCGCACGTCCTTGAGCTGCAGGCTCGGCAGGCTGGCGACGTAAGCGTCGGTCTTCGCATCCAGGCGCGCGCTCACCAGATCGATCAGCTTCACCGTGCCTTCTTCGCGCGCGCGGGCCTTGAACAGCTCCTGTTCGCCGGCCTTGACCGTGCGCGAGGCGAGCTGGCGCTGGACGATCTCCAGCCCCTCGTTGATCTCCTCTTCATCGGTGGTCGCGCAGTAGCGCCCGAGCAGGAACTCGACCACATAGGTGGGCACCGGGAACTGGCGGCTGAATTGCCGCACCAGATCCTTGCGCACGACATAGCCCTCGAAGTGCTCGGCGGCCTTCTGGTCCAGTGCGTCGAGCTGCATCGCTTCAGTCCCCGCCGATCACCGTCGCCACCCGGGCGACCGCCTGCCCCTGTTCATCGAGGACGACCAACGAGATCGCCTCGCCCTCCAACTCGTCATCGGCAACCACTAAGGACGCCTTTCCGTCCTCGACCGGCTTGCCGCCATCGGCCTTGCTGGTCTGCGGATCATTGGCCTTCTGCCGCAGATCCACCCGGCATCCGGCCGGTGCACCCTCGACCGCCACGCGACAGCGCAGCCCGGTCCACTTGATCGTCTGCACTGTCACCGTCACGGCATCGGCCACGCCTTGGGGTCGCGTCACGGTCAACTCCGGGATGATGCTCTCCTGCAGACTCAGGCCACCGTGGGCGTAGGTCTGGCCGGCGATGAAGCTGGAGATCCCTGGCGCCATCGCAATCCGCACCTCTGGGCACCAGCTCCAGGTCAGCGTCAGCTCGGTGGGATTCGCCGTCTCTGTCAGCGCCGCGCAGCGGCCCCAACGGGTGGCGGTGAGGTACTTGGCCAGCTCGGTCTTGGGCATACCGCCCGGCACCAGCAGCCAGCCATGATCGGTCACCACGCGGACCTGCCTCCAGCCCGCGTCCATCAGGTAGCGGATCTGCTCGACGATGGCCTCCAGCATCACCGGCACCTCGCGCGCCAGCCGCAGGCCGTGCTCATGGCCGTAATGATCCAGATCGCCGAACTCCGTCCAGGCACGGCCCGTCGGATCGCCCGTTTCGCTGCCGCCGAGCACCTGCCAACCGGTCTCCTTGAGCGTCTTGCGCAACAAGGCCGTGTTGAGGGGTTTGTCCGCTGTGCTGTGGCTGGGGACGAAGTCCTGGTCCGTGCGGCGCCCTTGAGCAAGATGGGCGACCGGCGAGCAGGCGACCTTGCCCGAGGCCGTCACCGACGGCACCGGCGCCCAGCCCGCAGCGATGGCAACCTCGAGCCCCGTTGCGGTCAGACGCGCGGCGAGGTCCTGGGCCACGTCATAACGCAGGCCGTCGACGAACAGCCAGCACTCGCCATTGATCTGAGAGGTGGCCTGATAGGCGGCCTGATAGGCGCCGCTCGGCTCCCGCACGACGCTGGAACCGGAATAGCCGTCCTGGCGCACCAGGGCCTGGAAGCGGCGGTTGCTCTCCTCCAGCCAAGGCACATAGACGGCCTGGAGCGCAGTGCTGACGGCGTCGGTATCGGCCTTGGTGCGGACTGCGGCCAGGGCGTCCCGCGCCGCCGCGTCCACCTGCCAGAACGCCGCTCGGTAGGCGTCCGTCATGTCCTGCAGCTGCTGTCCGCCGAACGGCTTGCTGGCCAGGGTGGCCAACCGCGAGAGGGCTTCCAGCGCCTGCGCCAGCGTGGCCTGGCCCATCTCGGCCCACAGCCAGCGTCGGCGCGGACCATGGGTCTGCTCCAGTGACTTCAGTACCGCGACGGCCTTGTCGCGCGCGCTGCCGGCCAAGCCGCTCAATGCCAACCGCAGCTGGTCCTCCGCCGCATCGTTGGCTTGTGGGTAGCGGCGCAGATCGGTGAAGAGATCTTGGGTCATCGGGAGCGACGCCAGCCGCAGCCGCTCGATGACCTTTGGGAAGGTGCGCCAACTCACCTGGTATCGCTCCCAGACGCCGTCCCAGTGGGCGCCGCCCTCGGCGATGCGCTCCGCCGCGACCAAGACGCCGTCGGCCTCGGGGTCGAGCTTCCAGTCCGCCTTGCAGCGGCTGCGGAAGGCGTCCCAGCGCGCGCCCTGCCACTTGGCGACGGTGCCCTCGGGATCGTTCAGCCAGCTGAGCAGATCGCGCATCGGATCGGCGCTCAGCAGGGCATCGAAGTCCGATGCCTCCAGCCGCCGGCCCTTGAGGTCGGCGACGCGGGTGTCGAGCAGGACGTCGAGCGCCCGATGCAGCGCGGCTTGGGTCGCCTGATCGCCCGAGACATCCAGCTTCAACCCGCCGCGGCTGCTGGAGAGAAAGGCGTTCACCGTCCAATCGCGGCCGTTGAGCTGACTCCAGAACAGCCCCCGATACTGCAGCTCGGCGAGCGGCTGCAGCGCGCGCGGGCAGCTCTCGATGGCACGCAGGTCGGTGCGCGAGACGCCAGGCAGATAGAGAATCGGCACCGCGTGGTCGGGCCAGTCTGCCTCGTCCAGCGTGCGCGCCAGCATGCACTTGATCCAGATCGCCGGGCCGCGGCGTTCCGCTGGCGCATAGTCGCCGAGGATCAGCAGCTCGGGCAGCAACGGCCGCAGCCGCTCGGCAACGCCTTGCCATTGGCCCTCATGATCGGTCCACAGCACCGCCGCCGGGCGCACCTGCTCGGCACGGCTGATGTTCGCGGCGTTGCGTAGCGAGCTCAGCAAGTGGTCGAGGACGGTGTCAGGCATCGGTGTCTCGCTGGGGCGCTTAGGTGAGCTCTGGATCATGCGGAGAGGTCTCGATCTCGTTGATGCGCCGGGTCAGCAGATGCAGAAGGACTATACTAGCCACGTTACTACATTAACGATCCGGGGGCCAAGATGACCATCACCACCCTCACCAGCCGCGAATTCAATCAGGAGACCAGTAAGGCGAAGAAAGCCGCTCGCAACGGTCCCGTGATCATTACCGACCGCGGCCAGCCCTCGCATGTCCTGCTCAGCATCGAGGACTATCGGCGCTTGAGCGGCGCAGGCCAGAGCCTGGTCGATCTGCTCGCCATGCCCGATGCCGAGGCCGTCGACTTCGAGCCACCTCGGATCGACAGACCCTTAGCCGTTGCAGCCGAGCTGGACTGATGTACCTGCTCGATACCAACCTGGTGTCCGAGCTGCGCAAGGCACGCACCGGCAAGGCCGATCCCGGCGTGCTGACCTGGGCTGCGGGCCTGCCCGCCGACGCGCAGTTCCTCAGCGTGATCACAGTGCTAGAGCTGGAACTGGGCGTGCGGCTTCGCGAGCGTCGCGATCCTGCCCAAGGCGCCTTGCTGCGCACCTGGTTGGAGCGACAAGTCATCGACGGCTTTGCCGGTCGGATCATCCCCGTCGATACCGAGATCGCCCGTTGCTGCGCCGCGCTTCAGGTTCCCGACCCGCGCCCCGATCGCGATACCCTGATCGCCGCAACCGCTTTGATCCGCGGCCTCACGGTCGTCACGCGCAACACCCGCGACTTCACCGGCACCGGCGTTGCCCTGCACAATCCTTGGGGCAGTGAGTGAATAACCCGCAAGACGAGCGGCGCTGTTCTGTCAGTCTTCAGAGGTCTTCCCCTGCCGGTATTGAGCAATGGATCGGGCGAGATGCTCAGCGTTGGCCGGTGAGCGGAGCAGCTCGTCCGTCGCATCCGGGCGCGCCGCAAACAACGTCAGCTTCACCGCCCCACCCATATTGACCAGTTCGGGTCGGCGTCCAGAGAGCGCGAGGCTCCTGCTGACCAAGGTCAGGAAGCCTTCGCCGCGGGTCTCCATGTAACGGCGCCCGGTGGCCGGACTTTCGTAGTCGCGCAGAAAACCGGCCAGGATCTGATTGCGGC
>CAZTYV010000250.1:0-4236 GCA_964617675.1 uncultured Halochromatium sp.
GAGCAGCGGTCTCCAAAACCGCAGGTTGGGGGTTCGAGTCCCTCCTGGCCTGCCAGACACGCGCCGCCAGGCGCCAAGTACAATCATGAATGCACGCGCCGAGGCCGCCTCATCCGGTCTGGATACGGCCAAGCTCGCCGCCGCGGTCCTCTTGTTGGCCGCCGGTATCTGGGCCTTCTATTTCTTTGCCGGCTATTCCGTGCTGCTGCGCACGGTCGGTCTGCTCGTCGTCGCGGGTGGCGCGGCTGCGCTCGCGCTCACCTCGGCCCAAGGTCGCCAGCTCTGGCGCTTCGCGCTGGATTCGCGCATGGAGGTGCGCAAGGTCGTCTGGCCCACACGTCAAGAGACGATCCAGACAACGCTCATCGTGATCGTCATGGTCTTCATCCTCGGGCTTATCCTCTGGTTGTTCGACACGATCTTGCGCACGATCTTCAATCTCCTCGTCGGACACGGCGGCTGATCTAATGGCCAAGCGCTGGTATGTGATTCACGCCTTCTCCGGGTTCGAGAGCCAGGTCGCCAAAGCGTTGCGAGAGCGCGCCGCGCGGGCCGGGATGGAAGATGCCTTTGGTGAGATCCTCGTGCCGACCGAGGAGGTCGTGGAGATCCGCAACGGTCAGCAGCGCAAGAGTGAGCGCAAGTTCTTCCCGGGCTACGTCTTCGTGAACATGGAGATGTCCGACGAGAGTTGGCACCTGGTCAAGGATGTGCCACGCGTGATGGGTTTCATCGGTGGCAAGGGCGATCGCCCGGCGCCGATCCCCGATGCGCAGGCCGAGGCGATCCGGCAACGCGTTCAGGATGGCGTCGAGAAGCCGCGGCCGAAGGTGCTCTATGAGCCGGGCGAGGTGATTCGTGTCACCGATGGTCCGTTCACCGACTTCAACGGCGTGGTTGAAGAGGTGGACTACGACAAGAGCCGTCTCAAGGTCTCGGTCTCGATCTTCGGTCGCTCAACCCCAGTGGACCTGGAGTTCAGCCAGGTCGAGAAGGGCTGAGGCTCGGCTCTCATTCCGCGGCACGCTGACGCAGCGTGCCGATGTTATCCACGGCCGCATTGCTGCGGTCCAAAGCACGGGGAGCTGACCGCTCGGTCAGCGCTTGCACCCACAGGAGCGTCACAGGATGGCGAAGAAAGTCACCGCCTACATCAAGCTACAAGTCAAGGCCGGCGAGGCCAATCCGAGCCCGCCGGTCGGTCCGGCGCTCGGTCAGCACGGCGTCAATATCATGGAGTTCTGCAAGGCCTTCAACGCCAAGACGCAGGATCTCGAGAAGGGCCTGCCGACGCCGGTCGTGATCACGGTCTATTCCGATCGCAGCTTCACCTTCATCACCAAGACGCCGCCGGCGGCGATCCTGCTGAAGAAGGCGGCTGGGGTGCCGAAGGGCAGCAGCACGCCAAACACGGTCAGTGTTGGCACCGTGACGCGCGCCCAGCTCGAAGAGATCGCGAACACCAAGATGCCGGACCTGAATGCGGCTGATCTCGAGGGCGCGGTGCGCACCATTGCGGGCAGCGCGCGCGCCATGGGCCTGAAGGTCGAGGGGATGGAATAATGGCAAAGTTGAGCAAGCGCAATGCAGCCATCCGGGAGCGCGTCGAGCACGGGCGCACCTACGCGGCCGAAGAGGCCTTTGAGCTGCTGAAGACCCTCTCGAGCGTCAAGTTCGTCGAGAATATCGATGTGGCCGTCAATCTCGGCGTCGATCCGCGCAAGTCGGACCAGGTCGTGCGTGGCTCGACCGTCCTGCCGCACGGCATCGGCAAGCAGGTCCGCGTTGCGGTCTTCACCCAGGGCGCGAACGCCGATGCGGCGACCGAAGCCGGTGCCGAGCGTGTCGGCATGGACGACCTGGCCGAGGAGATGAAGGCGGGCAATCTCGATTATGACGTCGTCATCGCCTCGCCGGATGCGATGCGCGTGGTCGGTCAGCTCGGTAAGCTGCTTGGCCCGCGCGGCCTGATGCCAAATCCGAAGGTTGGCACCGTGACGCCGAACGTCGCCGAGGCGGTGCAGAACGCAAAGGCTGGTCAGGTGCGCTATCGCACCGATAAGGCCGGCATCATCCATTGCCCGCTCGGAAAGATCGATTTCGATGCGGCCAAGCTGCGCGAGAACCTCGAGGCGCTGCTGGTCAATCTGAATAAGGCCAAGCCGAGCGCGGCCAAGGGCATCTATATGAAGAAGGTCACGGTCTCATCGACCATGGGGCCGGGCCTGACGATCGATCACAGCGCGCTCGCGCTCTGATTGCCGAAACCGTGATGGCTGCCGTCAAGCGGCGGCCGTCGCGACTGATCTTTGGGGTCGTGGCCGCCTTGGCTGCTATCCGTCAAAGACCGCAGGTGTCGGATGAGGCGCAAGGCTGCGTCTGATCTCGACTTAATGATGGCCTGCGCAGATGGTGCCCCGAGTCGAGCTGTCGGCCGGGGCACAGTCAACCGGCCAGTCTCTCGTCAAGGAATGGCGGGCTGGTTTTCCGAGTGAGACCTAGTCTAACTCTAATTCGATCAGGAGGTGACGTCTGTGGCACTGACTTATGCCCAGAAAGAACGCATCGTCGCCGAGGTCGCTGAGGTGGCACAGACCGCGCATTCGGCCGTTGGCGCCGAGTACCGCGGACTGACCGTCGAGCAGATGACCAAATTGCGTGTCGAGGCACGTAAGGCGGGCGTCTACGTGCGGGTCGTCAAGAACACGCTGGCACGGCGTGCACTTGCAGGTACCGACTTCGCGTGCATGGACGAGGCCCTCACCGGCCCGTTGGTGCTCGCGTTCGGGCAGAACGATCCGGGCTCGGTCGGGCGCGTCGTCGAGAGCTTTGCGAAAGACCATAAGGAGCTGCAGGTGCGCATGATCGCCATCGGCGGTCAGCTCTTGGATGGCTCCGAGCTCAGCAAGCTCGCGAAGATGCCGACCTACGACGAGGCCATCAGCCAGCTCATGGCGGTGATGAAGGCGCCGGTGCAGAAGCTGGCGACGACGCTCAACGAGGTGCCGAGCAAGCTCGCGCGTACCCTCAGCGCCGTTCGAGCTGCGAAAGAGGCCGCCTAGGCGGCCGCGTCGTCGCGGCTCGACGGTTGCGACCGTCCAATCTACAACGAATCGATTCCAATCGGAGATTAGCCCATGGCTGTTTCGAAAGACGAGATCCTGGAAGCCATCGCCAACATGACCGTGATGGAGGTCGTCGACCTCATCAGTGCGATGGAAGAGAAGTTTGGTGTGACCGCGGCGGCGGCCGTGGCGGCCGCACCGGCAGCGGGTGGCGCAGCGGATGCCGCCCCGGCCGAGGAGCAGACCGAGTTCGACGTGGTGCTGACCTCGTTCGGCGCGAACAAGGTCGCCGTGATCAAGGCCGTGCGCGCCCTGACGGGCTTGGGCCTGAAGGAGGCGAAGGACGCCGTCGAGGGTGCCCCGGCAACCCTGAAGGAAGCCGTCTCCAAGGACGATGCCGAGGCAGCAAAGAAGGCGCTGGAAGAGGCGGGTGCTGGCGTCGAGATCAAGTAACGCCATCCTTGCATCCTGCCACTTGGCTGGACCGAGCGAGGCTGGCGGCTTCAGGCCGCCGGCCTTTTGCCGTTTTCGCTGATTGTGCAGGGAGAGTGCTTCGCCAGGATGCGAGCGCTCGATTGCGGGGTCGGCCATCCGTGGGCCGGCACCGCACGGCTGACCGGTGCCGCTGATTCCGGTCTCCCGTGCCCGGATTCGGATGAGTCGGCGCGAGACTCCCGTAGCTACTCAAAGACCCACTTACGAGGGAAGGCAGCATGCCCTATTCGTTTACCGAAAAGAAGCGTATCCGCAAGAACTTCGGCAAGCGCCCGACGATCATGGAGGTCCCGTTCCTGCTGGCGACCCAGATCGATTCCTATCGCGATTTCCTGCAGCTCGATAAAGGTCTCAAGGAGCGCGATGAGGTCGGTCTGCACGCGGCCTTCCGGACCGTGCTGCCTATCGAGAGCTACTCCGGCAATGCGGTGCTCGAGTATGTGAGCTATCGGCTTGGTGAGCCCGCCTTCGATGTGCGCGAATGTCACCTGCGCGGTGCCACCTACGCGGCGCCGCTGCGCGTGCTGCTGCGCCTAGTGATCTACGACAAGGACGCCCCGGCCGGCGCCAAGGTGGTCAAGGACGTGCGCGAGCAGGAGGTCTACATGGGCGACCTGCCGCTGATGACCGAGACCGGCACCTTCATCATCAACGGCACCGAGCGCGTCATCGTCTC
>CAZTYV010000251.1:0-4236 GCA_964617675.1 uncultured Halochromatium sp.
CGAGCAGGGTCGGATTGTTGATCTTGTAGCCGTTGAGATGCAGGATCGGCAGCACGGCACCGTCGCGGATCGGATTCAGGAACTTGGCGGAATGCCACGAGGTTGCGAGCGGGCCGGTCTCGGCCTCGCCGTCGCCAACTGCGACCGCGACCAGCAGATCCGGGTTGTCGAAGGCGGCGCCGAAGGCGTGCGAGATCGAGTAGCCGAGCTCGCCGCCCTCGTGGATGGAGCCCGGGGTCTCTGGGGTGCAATGGCTGCCGATGCCGCCGGGGAACGAGAACTGTTTGAAGAAGGCCCGCATCCCGGCCTCGTCCTCGCTCTTGTTCGGGTAGATCTCGGAGTAGGTGCCTTCGAGATAGACCGGGGCCAGCACGCCCGGGGCGCCATGGCCAGGGCCGGCGAGGAAGATCGCCTCCTGCTGATGGGCGTTGATGAGCCGATTCAGGTGTACGTACATGAAGGCGAGGCCCGGGCTCGAGCCCCAGTGACCGAGTAGGCGCTTCTTCAGGTGCGCCTCCTGCAGCGGCTCGCGCAGCAGCGGATTGTCGCGCAGGTAGATCATGCCCACCGCCAGGTAACAGCAGGCGCGCCAGTAGGCGTCGAGCTTCTCGAGCAGGGACTGATCGAGGGCGGTGGTGGTCGCAGTTGCGGTGGCTGGCATGGGACTCTCCGGAAGGCGGCGGTTTCGAGCCGAGGTTAGAGGCGTTCGATGACCCCTTGATGACGCCCGGCGCCCGAGGCAGGGTGGACGCGTCGGCTGTCAGGATTCAGCGTTGGATTGCCTTCGGCGCACCATCGGGCCATCCCTGTCGCTGCACTGACACCCGCTCGTCTTCTTGTCGTCATCAAACGCTGTCAGGCTCTAGGGGGATACCGGTTTATTGGCCGTCCTGGCCCGCGCGGGAGGCGCCGATCGATCAGCGCCCGAGGGTGATGCTGAGCCGATCCGCGATCCTGGACGAGGATCAGCACCAGAGCCTCAACAACGGGTCTTGATCTCTTTTTGAACCTGGGAGTGAACGGTGGACGATAAAAGTGCGAATTTCGACGGGATGGATTGGCTCAAGGCTGAGCTCGATGCCGAGCTCGATGAGGACTATGAGCTCGAGCTCTCGGAGCCGGCGCTATCGCTCGAGCTCAGACGCATCTACAAGAAGCGGCATCCAGAGACGCTCGATCGTGCGACCTACTTCAGGGCCCTGCTCAGCCTCCAAGCCGAACTTATCAAGTTACAGGACTGGGTGCAGCATACCGGCGAGAAGATCGCCGTGATCTTCGAGGGTCGGGATGCCGCTGGCAAAGGTGGCGTGATCAAGCGCATCACCCAGCGCCTGAATCCGCGCGTCTGTCGGGTGGTGGCGCTGACCAAGCCGAGTGAGCGCGAGCGCACGCAATGGTACTTCCAGCGCTACGTGCCGCATCTGCCCGCGGGAGGGGAGATCGTGTTGTTCGATCGCTCCTGGTACAACCGCTCCGGTGTTGAGCGCGTGATGGGCTTCGCCACGCCTGATCAGGTCGAGCAGTTCTTCCAAGACGTGCCGGAGTTCGAGCGCATGTTGGTGCGCTCCGGGATTCGACTGGTGAAATACTGGTTCTCGATCACCGACGAGGAGCAGCAGCTGCGGTTCTTAATGCGGATTCATGACCCACTCAAGCAGTGGAAGCTCAGCCCGATGGACCTGCAGTCGCGGGTGCGCTGGGAGGACTACACCAAGGCCAAGGAAGAGACCTTCGCTCGAACCAACATCCCTGAGTCGCCCTGGTTCATCGTCAACGCAAACGACAAGAAGCGCGCACGGCTGAACTGCATCCATCACCTGCTCGACCAGGTCCCCTATCAGGATGCCCCGCACGAGCCGATCAGTCTCCCCGATCGAGTCTTCAATCCCGATTACGATCGCGCGGTGCTGCCCGACGAGCTCTATGTGCCCGAGCGCTATTGAGCGATCGCGCGCTCGCCGAGGTGCAAGGGGCCGCGCGGCACGCGGGCAAGGGTCCAGTTCGGGATCGCGAACCGCCAGAACTCGGTGACATCGGCGGGCGGCTGCTCGGGTGCGGCTTGCCCGAGCAGCTGCCAAGCCCGCTGCAGTGCCGGCAGCGGGTCGCGCGGATCGACCGGCGTCGACGCCAAGCGCTTGGAGAGCTTGCGGCCGTCGTCGCCGAGCACCAGGGGCAGGTGCGCGTAGGCAGGCTGAGGCAGGCTCAGGCAGCGCTGCAGAAAGACCTGGCGCGGGGTCGAGGCCAGCAGGTCCGCGCCGCGCACCACGTGGGTGATGCCTTGGTCAGCGTCGTCGACCACCACGGCCAGCTGATAGGCGACGAAGCCGTCCGCGCGTCGGAGCACGAAATCGCCGATCTCCGCGCGCAGGTCCTGACTGACGCGTCCATGCACGGCATCGTCGATGCAGAGTGCCCCATGGTCGACGCGCAGCCTTAGGCTCCTCGCGGAGCGGCCCACTGGCAGACCGCGACGGCAGGTCCCCGGGTACAGCGGCCCCTCAAGCCCGGGCCTGCCGAGTGCGGCGATCTCGCGCCGGCTGCAGGCGCAAGGAAAACTGAGCCCGAATGCGTGCAGCCGATCGAGCGCCTGCTGGTAGTGCGCATCGCGCTGACGCTGGTAGACGACGGTGCCATCCCAGAACAGGCCGAAGGCCTCGAGGGTGGAGAGGATGGCGGTATCGGCCCCGGCAACGGTGCGGTTTGCATCCAGATCCTCGATGCGCACCAGCCAGGAGCCGTCGTGGGCCCGCGCATCGGCGAAGCTGCCAACGGCGGCGATCAGTGAGCCAAGATGGAGGGGGCCCGTGGGCGAGGGTGCGAAGCGACCACGGTATGGGGTGACTGCGGCTGCGACCAATCAGGCCTCGGGCTAAGCAGCACTGGGAACCGGCGCGTGCTGCGGTTCGGGCCTCGCGCGCTTCCGGCGGAGGCCAGGGATGCGTTGCTCGCTCAGCCGCGCTGCTTCTCGCGGATCTCGTCGAGCGTCTTGCAGTCGATACAGAGCGTTGCCGTCGGTCGCGCCTCGAGGCGACGCACACCGATCTCGACCCCACAGGCCTCGCAGTAGCCGTATTCGTGATCATCGATGCGCTCGAGCGCCTCATCGATCTTGCGGATCAGCTTGCGCTCGCGGTCACGGGTGCGCAGCTCGAGGGAGAACTCCGATTCCTGCGTGGCCCGGTCATTCGGGTCGGGGAAGTTGGTGGCCTCGTCCTGCATGTGATGAACGGTGCGGTCCACCTCTTCCATGAGCTGGCGCTTCCATTCGAGCAGCAGCGCCCGGAAGTGCTCCTCCTGGTCCGCGTTCATGTACTCCTCGTCCTGTGCGACCGCATAGGGCTCGAAACCGAGCGCCCGCGCACCTTTCTTTTCTGTCTCGGCCATGATGTGCTCCCGGAGACCTGCGATGGTTCGAACCGGCCATTGGCACTGGCGTTGGTCCGGTCCGTTGATGGGCGCGGAGAGCGCCGGCCACCGGCCGCTCCGCGCAGAAGCCGCTCCTTCTAGCAGATCGCTCCGCCGGCGACAAGCATTCTGCACCCCTGCGCCCGATTTCGGTTGTGCTACCCTGCCCGGCCATCCTCATTTAACCACTGATCGTTAGGAATGCCCGATGCATAAGGGTCTCGAGGCACTGATCTTCGATGTCGACGGCACCTTGGCCGATACCGAGCGCGACGGACACCGGCTGGCCTTCAACGCCGCCTTCGCCGAGGCGGGGCTCGACTGGGACTGGACGGTGGAGCTCTATGGCGAGCTGCTGTCGGTGACCGGTGGCAAGGAGCGCATGCGGCACTACGTCAACCAGTACCGGCCCGATTTCGAGCTCGACAAGCACGCCTATGCGGACCTGGATCGGCTGATCGCGCACCTGCATCAGCGCAAGACCGAGCGTTACGTCGCGTTGTTGGGCGAGGGCGGTATCCCGCTGCGATCCGGCGTGCTGCGTCTCTTGCGCGAGGCACGAGAGGCCGGCGTGCGGCTCGCCATCGCGACCACCACCACGCCTGAGAACGTGACGGCGCTGCTGCATTCCGCGCCCGAGCCCGGGCTGGTGGACTGGTTCGAGGTGATCGCCGCCGGCGACGTGGTGCGCGAAAAGAAGCCCGCGCCGGACATCTTCGAGCTGGCATTGGCGCAGCTCAACCTGCCGGCCTCGGCCTGTGTGGTGATCGAGGACTCCGAGAACGGTGTGCGCTCCGCGCTGGGGGCCGGCCTCGAGGCGATCTTGGTGAC
>CAZTYV010000252.1:0-4186 GCA_964617675.1 uncultured Halochromatium sp.
CTCGGAGAATTCGACCTCCTGGCCGTTGACTGTGATGGAGCGGTAGGTTCGCTGGCCCTTGGCCTGTTGTGCCTCGGGCAGGTGCTCGGCATTGATGGATAAGAACCAGCGCACGCGGGCGTTCTGCAGTTGGAGGATGCCGGCGGCGCAATCGGACTGGTTGAGGTGCACGGTGCTGGTCTCGACCGCGCCGAAGACCCAACTGAGCAAAAGGAAGCGGTGCGGCCATCAGTGGGGTGCGGTTGTCGGCTGCTGGGGTGGATTGGAGCTGATATGCCTTGAAAATAGCAGGTCAGCTGAGGTGCAACAATGACCGACTTCTCATCCTTATCGTCCGGGCCTCTGCGATGCGAGGTCGGTCGCGCAGGCTTCCCATGAAGGGGGAAGCTTACTCAGCGCATCGTTGGTGGCGACCCGCTCAACCACGAGGCCCGGCAGCGGCTTGCTAGTGTCGATATCGTCGGCTGAGCGTGGCACGCTGCATGGGATGACCCAACGCGAGGGACCTTGCGGGTGGTGGATCCTCACCGATGTGAGCGTTGCTTATGAGCCGCATGAGTGTCCGTCGCACGACTTGGCGGGATGGCAGCGCGAGCGTCTACCCGATCCGCCGGATGGCGTCATCGATCTGCCGCCGGACTGGGTCTGCGAGATCCTCTCATCGGGGCACGAGAAGAAGGATACGGTGAGCATTGCGCTCTTGTTGCAGCGCCATCGGGTGTCCCGGTTTTGGCTGATCTGGCCAGAGGAGCAAGCGCTGATCGCGCATAGGCTGGACGAGAACGGCTACCGGGTGATTGCGACACTGACCCCGACGGAGCGCGGGCGCGCTCGGGTGCCGCCGTTTGAGGAACCGGATGGCGTTCTCGCGCGGGGTTGGAGGTCGTGAATGATCCGCG
Organism: uncultured Halochromatium sp.; assembly: GCA_964617675.1. Classification (GTDB taxonomy): domain Bacteria; phylum Pseudomonadota; class Gammaproteobacteria; order Chromatiales; family Chromatiaceae; genus Lamprobacter. The sequence goes on from CAZTYV010000252.1 coordinate 900, forward strand.
CCGTCGGAAGCACGGAAGCACCGGCTTGATGACCGCGTAGACGCCTTTCAGCGTTTCAGATCCCGATAAAAATTCTCATGCGTGCCGACCAACAGCAGCCACCGGGTTTCCGGGTCATACTCGTACGCGAGCAGGAAGCGCCTACCGATACATTGGAACTTGTAGACAAACACCCCGGCGAGATCCCCCTTCTTGGCCTCTCCCAGTGCCGGATTGTCGACTATCGCGGCTACGGCCTCGTCTACATCCGCTTTTTGATTTGAATTTAAACGCTTGTAGGCACGGCGGAAACCGCTCGACTGCAAAACGTCAATCATTTGGTGCCTGACCGGTGTCTGACCGGTGCCCCTCAGGAACGAAGGGTACTGCGCACTCGCGCCCCTCGGCACGCGCGATCAAGATGTCGCGAACGAAATCAACGGGCAAATCCGGGTTGTCCAAGGCCGCCTTGCCTATCCTCGCCCAGAACTCGATCTGACCCGCAATTGTCCGCGACTCCGCCTTGGCCTGGCGCTTGGCGTCTTCGTACAGGAATTCGTCGATACGCACCGGCATGCTCATATTCGCATCTCCCAGAGTTTGCTACTTTTGTAGCTTAGGCAATGTAGTTGGGTGGTACAAGGCGGTCGATCCGAGGACGTGGACATGGGCGTACGCTTCGTGCGAGTCAGGCGCATGGTACACCGACGGCGGACCCTTTTTGAGGAACCGGCATCGACTGGGTGATGACGTTGCCCGAGCCGCTGGAGGACGACTACCATCGGACCATTCAAGCCATCGAAGAGGCGGAGCAGATGCGATACGTGACCACGGCTGAGCGAATCGGCATGCGCAAGGGGATGGAACGCGGGATGGAACGGGGTCTGGAATGGGTGTACCCCTTAAAGGGATTGGCTGATGATGCCAATTCGACTCATGGATGGCCAGCGCCTTGCGCAATCTGGAGATGACCCCGATCAGCGCGGTCGTTGACGCCGCTCAGCGTGGCGAGCCGCAGTGGGTGACGCGACGCGGTAAACCGGTCAGCGTGTTGCTCACCGCCGAGATGTTCGAGCGCTGACAACCAAGACGGCTTGCCACAACCGACAGGCGCCGCCTAAAATTCGGCTAATTGTAACCCGAGCCTACAAATAGCCGTGATCCCCCGTAACGCTGAATCGACACTGCGCCAACATGCCAAGGGTTATCCGGTCATTGCGATCACCGGGCCGCGACAGTCAGGCAAGACCACGCTCGCACGAGCCGTGTTTGCCGACAAGCCGTATGTCAGCTTGGAGAACCCCGCCGCGCGTGAATTTGCCGAGACGGACCCGCAAGGCTTTTTCAAGCAATACGCCGGTGGCGCCGTCATCGACGAAGCGCAACGCTGCCCGACCTTGTTTCAAACGCTGCAAGGCATCGTCGATGACGCGCTCAAACCCGGCCAGTTCATCGTCACCGGCTCACAGCAGTTCGGTCTGCTCACCGGCATCAGCCAGAGCCTGGCGGGTCGGGTCGCCATGCATCACCTGCTGCCATTCTCCGCCGCAGAGCTCAGGCGCGTCGAGCGCTTGCCCGATGATCTCGACACCGCGCTGTTCAAGGGCGCCTATCCGCCGATCTATGACCGAGACCTGGATCCGTCCGGTTGGTATGCGAACTATGTCCAGACCTATCTGGAACGGGATGTGCGGCAATTGATCAACGTTCGCGACCTGACGCAATTCCAGCGCTTCCTGCGGCTATGTGCCGGGCGCAGCGGTCAGCTCTTGAATCAAAGCGCCCTCGGCGAAGAAACCGGTGTCAGCCACAATACGGTGCGCGACTGGTTGTCGGTGCTGGAAGCCAGTTTCATCATCCATCGCCTTCCGCCTTACCATCGCAATTTCAACAAGCGTCTGGTGAAGACACCCAAGCTGTACTTTTACGATACCGGACTGCTCGCTTGGCTACTGGGGATCGAAGAGGCTCGACAGATACGCACGCATCCGCTGCGCGGCGCCCTGTTCGAGACCTGGGTGGTGAGCGAATTCGCCAAGAAACGCCTGAATACCGGGCGACCGCCCCACTTCAGTTTCTGGCGCGATCGCTCCGGACATGAAGTCGACCTGCTGCTGCCCGAAAGCGCCAGCGCGCGACCCGTGGAAATCAAGTCCGGGGCCACCCTGCAGCGAGATGCCTGGCGCGGTCTTGCCCGATGGCAAGACCTAGCCGGCAGCGAAGCCGGTCGCCCCATGCTGGTCTACGGCGGCGACGAAAGCCAGACGCGCAGCGATGCCGATGTCCTGTCTTGGCGCGATATCTGACAGGCTACGCAAAAGCCGCCAAAACAACGATCTTCATCGTTCTACCATCTCAGACGCTGGCGTCGCGCTTGGTCGAGGCGCCGATGGGGATCAGCCAGTCGCACCTGAAGTCCACGCCCTCGGAGACCAGGGTGAGCCGCTGTTGCTCGATCCTGTGGCCAAAGCGCTCGGCCCATGCATGACGAGGGATACGCGACCAGCGCACTGGGTAGTCGAAGATCAGATTGAGCAGGAGACGAGGTAACTGCGGAGCCGGCGGCACCATCCCCTCCTGGTGAAGCATCCAATTTTTTGATGCCCGCTTGACGAAGTATCTCAGCCAGTAGCCCCATGCCGATCTCTTGACCGCTATGCGGGTTCGGAATACGGATCTTTTGCCTACCCTTTTGCATGAATTGGTGGCGCTTGCCCGAGAATGGACCTGAATATCCCAACGCCCGAAATTTTCGAATCAACTCCTGTCGTGGGATTGCTCCGGGCATTCATGCGGCCTCGGATTCCACGATACCAAGGTCCAGGCCTTCGACAGTAGGGATCGGATCTTGATCACGTATTTTGAGAATTAACCACTCTTCAAGGACCTCTAGCAACTCGGAACGACATGCCTCCACGGTCGACGCGTTGGCCCACACGCCGTCAAATCCAGGGATCTCGGCAAACCACGTCTGATCATCGAGCATTTTATATTCGGAGCGAGCCAAGGCCGCTTGAATGTATTCAGTTAGCATGGGATTCCTCACGCAGGCTTATCACTTAAGGATGCCAAAGGTTGTCTAGGTCGTTTGCACCGAGGATGCCGCGTAGGCAATCCAATCAGCGCAGCGATCTTTTGGCAAGGTGTGCCGTAGTCTTCTTGCGGGTCTCGGTCATTGTAGCTCCACCTGGCCGCTGTCAAGTCGGTAAACCTGCGCACTGGCGCTGCAGACGGCGTGCCCGCTGCCGGTCAGAGGGAGCTGCAGGCGCTCGCCGTGGGCGCTCATCCATCCGATCTGACGTGCCGGG
>CAZTYV010000253.1:0-4158 GCA_964617675.1 uncultured Halochromatium sp.
TAAGAGAGAACGCCGTCGGCGCAGGCGCAAGCAGCGCCATGGGCGTCTTTACGCCAGACGTAACACGTACTACCCTAGGTAGGTGGTTAAGAGTTTCGCCGACAAGGTCAGCGCGGCCGTTTTCTCGGGTCGCCGCGTGCGGAGTCTTCCGCCGAACATCCATCGCCGAGCCTACGCCAAGCTCCAAGCGTTGGATGCTGCGGACACTCTCGACTTCCTGCGCGTCCCGCCTTCCAACCGCCTAGAACAGCTTCGCGGCGACCGTGAAGGTCTGTGGAGCATTCGCATCAATGACCAATGGCGCATCTGTTTCCGCTGGGAAGACGGCGATGCGTACGACGTCGAGGTGACCGACTACCACTGAGGTCGGCGTACCCCTAAATGTGGAGCGCAGCCAAAGACCCATGATCATTCAAAGAGAGCACCTGGACCAGATCGACTTCTCCGACGTGGCCGAAGGCACCGACCTGATGCCTCCGGTTATCCCCGGCGAGATCCTACGTGAGGACTTCATGGAGCCCCTCGGTCTTTCAGCGAACGCCCTGGCCAGGGCGCTGCACGTCCCGCCGAACCGGATCACCGCCATCCTAAATGGCACTCGTTCGATCACCGCCGACACGGCGCTTAGGCTCGCGAGGTACTTCGACACCACGCCTCAGTCCTGGCTGAATTTGCAGAAGCATTACGAGCTAGAGGTCGCCAAGCGGACGGTCGGCCGAGCCATCGAGGCCGAGGTCGAGCCCCATGCAGCCTAGACGTCCAGAATCGGCAATCACCGCTAACGCGCTTCGGCTCCTTCTGCCGCGGCGGGCTTATCGCGTTCAGCTCGATAGGTGTATCTGACTCGATGCCACTCCCAGGCGGCGACGCGGACAAGGCCCCGGCAACCGCTACGAGCTTCGGTGAACCGTCCGTCAGCTGATCCGGCTGGTGACCGACGATGCCCTTTGGATTGAGCTGGAGCCCGTCGAAGAACAGGATGACCGAACCGAGGCATTTCAAGTAAGACCGCGGCAGACGAGCTGGATTCATTGCACGATCGGCGATCTGGCTCGGACTCATGTTTCGAAGGTCTGCGCCAACAGGTGACAGACCCCGATGGTGCCTACCGATGAGCGAAGCGACCGGTTCCCGATACCTGCGGCTGGAGCGATTTCGCTCCATGATGAGACGCCACATCGACACCCCTGGTCGGTTCGACGGTGACTTCCTGATCGTGGATGCCTCGACGGACAGATTCCTGAGCCTCGTCGGTGGGCCGCGCGCGAAGGCGCTGCAGGTCGAGTCCGTGGTCGGCAGCCTGTTTGCGAGCGGCTGGGGCGATCTCTCCATCCGGGTATTTCAGGCAGAGCTCTTCGACAGGGCGATGTCGCTCGGGGAGGAGTACGAACAGTTGACGCAGCAAGCCGTGACCCTGATCTGTTACTTCTAGCGCGAGGGATCGGGCTGCCCCGGGTCGCGGGGCCATACGAGCTCCGTCCGCCGCTATCCCCCGTGCGCGAGTATCTCCTCGGAGGCGCCGAGCCATTCAAGACCGGCTATTCGCGGCGAGACACTGGTGCTTTTGACTCGCTTCCTGGACCTCTTGCAGATGATTCGCGCCCACTCTCAACGCGTCCTCCAACCGTACTCGGCACAGGTGCAGATCGCCGAGTCCGAAACGGCGCGCGCGCTCTCGATGGATGGCGACAGCTGGGAGTTCCAGTTCATCTTCGCCAGCGCGCAGGGCGGCTCGGCCGCCGGCGGCCAGCGTCGGGGGCGCTTCATCCGCGCGGCCAGCATCAGGCAGTGCGATCTCGAGCCGATGATCGCGGACCCCTCAGCTGCAGACGGCGAGGTCGATGAGCGCATCATTGAGCTCGCGCGCTTTCTTCTTGAGGCCTCTCTGCCGTTTCCAGCGACCGATCGCTATGAGTATTGGCTGCTCGATGCCGCCGACGACTCGCCGCTCGCGCTGATCTTCTCCTGCACCGAGGCCTCGCAGATGGCCTCGTTCCCTGATCTCACCGACTGGGCGGCCCTGCCGGCCGCGGTGATGCCGATCGAGACGAGTGAAGAAGAGCGCAGCCGCTCCTACGGTCCAGTGAATTATCGCCTCGAGCGCTGCGTCGCCGAACGTGCGGGCAACAAACCAAAGGCACGGTGGTTCGACAGGAGCCTGGACCCATCCGAGCCGTTTCCGCCCTTCTTGCTGCGAGAGGACTGGGGCAGCGAGGAAGCCAACGACCTCTGTCAGCGCTACCTGCACCGGCAGGCGCCGCGATTGCTGATGCTGCATGGCCTGAGCAACGATCAACGCCGCCGACTGGAGCTCGCGGCGAAGGCCAATGCGCTCGACGTAGCCCGGTTCTACCCGCTCTACCCCGAGGTGGCCGACAGCGCCATCATGGATTCGATTCGGATCGAGGCTCGGCTGCGGACGGCCGCCGGCGAAAGGCCGTATGCAATGGACCGCCGCGACGGCGTACATTACCAATGAGACACCGAGGAATGGCCGGCGTCTTTCCTGACCTGCAGCGCAAAGGGCACTAGACATGTTCGACACGAGTGGCCCCATCAAGGCGGCGAGGATCGAGGAAGCCATCGCCATGCTCGAGCAGTATCTCGATGTCGAGGCGATCGCCCCACTCCTCGAGCGGTTGCGCCGACTCGCCGAACGGCCGGAAGACGAGGCCCGGCTGCAACAGCTCTTCGAGACCCTCGACGAGCTGGGCATCATGCAAGGCGCCGTGCTGACCTATGCGCCCTACCTCGCGATCCTGCTCTCCGAGCGACAGGCCAAACTCGCGCATCTGGAAGGCGCCCAACAAGACGAGCATCCGCAAGCCGATTAGCCGCCGATGAAGATCCACCAGGCCAACCTCTCTGTGCAAACGCGCACGCGCGGTCCGATCGAGATCAGCGACCGCGTCGCCGAGATCGTTCGCGAGTCCGGCATCCAGACCGGACTCTGTCAGGTCTTCTGTCAGCACACCAGCGCCTCGCTGCTGATCACCGAGAACGCCGACCCAACGGTGCTGCGCGACCTCGAAGGGCACCTCGAGCGCGAGGTCCCTGACGGCGATCCGCACTACGCCCATGATCAAGAAGGCCCGGACGACATGTCGGCGCATATCCGCAGCGTGCTCACCGGCCCGGGGCTCAGCATCCCGGTGAGCCGTGGACGGCTCGCCCTCGGCACCTGGCAGGGGTTGTTTCTCTGGGAGCACCGCACCCACGGCCATCAGCGCCGGCTGGTGGTGACCTGCTTCGGAGACGCTCACGCCACATAGCCCCGGGCACGCTTGCCGCGGGTGACCTTACCGGCTCGATCGAGCCCGGACTTGTAAACGAATGACCTCCCTAGTCTCCGTATTGCTACTGGCCCTAGCGCTGGCCCTAGTGCTGGCCTTAGTGCTGGCCTTAGCGCTGGTCCTGCTGCTCCCACTCGGTGTGCACCTGGGCTTTCGCGCCCCACGGGTCCGGCCGACGGGCTCGCCGGCCGACCTGGGCCTGACCTTCGAGTCCGTTCGCATCCCGACCGTCCGGGGCCGCACCCTGGCTAGCTGGCTGCTCCCGGCAGCAGGGTCGGACACGACCTTGGTGATGGTGCATGGCTGGGGCAGCAACGCCGAGCAGCTCCTACCCCTCGCGCTGCCGCTACATCGCGCTGGGCTCAACGTGCTGCTGTTCGATGCCCGCAATCATGGCGCCAGCGATGCGGACAGCTTCTCGTCGCTGCCACGGTTCGCCGAGGACCTAGGCTCAGCCATCAGCTGGATCAGGCAGCACCGCAGCTCCGCGGCCCGACGCATCCTGGTGCTCGGACACTCGGTGGGCGCTGGCGCCGCCCTCTTCGAGGCGACCCGCAACCCGGCAATCGCAGCCGCGATCGGCATCGGCGCCTTTGCAGATCCAACCGAGGTGAACCAGCGCTACCTCGCCCGCGCGCACCTGCCTAATCCGATCGTCTGGCTCGTGCAGCGCTACGTGGAATGGCTCATCGGCTACCGCTTCGCGACCATCGCGCCGGTCAACACGATCCGCCGAATCGGCTGTCCGGTGCTCTTGGTGCACGGCACCAACGACCGCCGGGTGCCGGTGAGCGATGCGCGGCGGATTGCCGCCGCCGGCGATCCAAGGCACATGGCACTGCTCGAGATCCCGGGCGCCGATCAC
>CAZTYV010000254.1:0-4128 GCA_964617675.1 uncultured Halochromatium sp.
TTTTGAATTCTGAGCAAGTACAGCGGCACTGGAACGCGATATGTAACACTAGTAGTGGATTGAATACTATCAACCGGAGAAATCCCCGGAATCTGTTGATCCAGTTCCCTGATACTACAGAGCAACGGAAAATCCTTGAGGCATTAGAGACAGGAGAGAGTTCGGTATCTGCCAGCGAACAAAAACTGTTTGCGCTCCAACGGGTCAAAAAATCCCTCCTGCAAAACCTGCTCACCGGCAACATCCGCCTTCCGCCAGATACTTCGATCCCGAACCATTGACACCGGAGCATGACCATGCAGCCCATCCGCGAGATTCTCGAAGACGCGCCTGAATTCATCTCGGTGCCCGAAGCGCTGCGGCACCGTCGCGTTGAGTTCATTCTGTGGCCGCTCGATCCGATGCCGACCGAAACGGACGAGAGCTTGACCGACTATGAGCGCGTCAAGGTGGACAAAATCGAGATCCCATCAAGAGACGAACTCCATGTCCGGCGCTGAGTTCGTCGAACCAAACTTAGCCTGTACGGATGACCAGGCATACGAGCATTGTTCACCATGAGAAACCACCGATGAACGCTTATAAGACCTATACCCAGCTCGACGCCAGCGGCCGCCTGGTATTGGAGAATCTGCCTTTCTCGGAAGGCGCACTGGTCGAGGTGGTCGTGATGGATCAGAGTCTACGACCTGATGAAGGCGCCGCCGCCTGGAAGGCACTGATGCGCCATGTGCAGAGTCTTCCGCAATCCCTGACCTTGACCGATGAAGAGATTGCCGCCGAGGTCGAGGCCGTGCGGAGCGGCGGATGAAGGTGGTGATCGACACCAATATCCTGGTCTCGGCGGTTATTCGCGATCGCCTGCCTGAGCGGATATTGCTGTGGTGTTTGGAGCATCCGGACGTGGAATGGCTGGTAACACCCGCCGTCATGGCCGAATATATCGCGGTTATCCAGCGCCCCAAGTTCAAATTACCGCCGGTAACGCTCGCTTGGTGGCTAGAGCTATTGGCGGCAAATACACGCATGATAAAGCCGATCGTGAAGATCGATTTTCCGCGTGATCGCAAGGATGCCCCTTTTCTGATATGCGCCGAATCCAGCCGGGCCGATTTTTTGATCACAGGCGATGGCGATTTCAGCGATGCGCCCAGATTGACCGCCACAAGGATTTGCAGCATCCAGCAATTCGCTCAGATTGCAGGCATACGCACTCAGAATTGATCTGCCAGGGAAAACGCCATGCCCACCAATGATCCAGATGCTTGGAATCCAAATCTTCAGGAAGCTCCACATTCTACCTATGATGTGACGCGCCTCTTCAACGAAGACACCAGTGTCGAGCGCGAGATCATCGAGAACCTTCGCGCCCCTGCACTAGTATGGACATACATCTCGCGCGAGACGCTCGCCCCGCCAGGGCAATCGCATCAACCGGGGCTAATATTCGGGGAATCTGATGTTTTGCGTTTGCTTGGCGGTTTGGGATCCTCGAACAACAGTTTCGCGAGATAGCGTTCATCCCAACCCGCCTTCAGGCGCTTGTTCTGGATGCCGAGCTTGGTCGGGTCATTCTTGAGTCGGTTCAGGGCGATGTGGCGCAGCACGGCCAGATTTTCACGAGCGACCGGCTCGCGCACGCGCGAGTCATCCTCGCGGAAGGCGACATCGAGGCTCCAATGCAGCTGATTCTCCACCGTCCAGTGACTGCGCACGGCGCGCGCAAAGGTCTCGGCATCGGCGCCAAGACTGCCGATGTAGAAGCGCGTCTCCTGGGTGAGGGTGCCGTTGAGCTCCCGGGTGGATTCGACCAGACCGATCATGTTCAAGCCCTTCCACAGGTCGCGTCGCTTGACCCCCTCGAGGCTGGCCAAGGTGCGGTAGCGGCGCGTTTCGCCTCGACCATGGCCGGTTTCGGTGGTCTCAACCACCTCGGAGATCGCACCAGCATAGTCTCGGGCATCGGCATCGATGAACGCCTCCTCGACCTCCTCGGCAAGCGTCTCTTGGTTGCCCTTGAGGGCCAACACGTACTGGGCGCCTTGGGCCTGGATCAAAGCGGCAATCTTTACCTGACAGCCCATCGCGTCCAGGGTGACGATACAGCCCTGAAGCTGCAACAGCTCGAGCAGGCGCGGGATGGCGGTGATCTCATTGGACTTCGCCTCAGTGGCCACCTGCCCGAGCACGACCCGGTTGCTGCTCGCCCAGGCACTGACCAGATGCAGCGCCCCCAGTCCCGCCCCGCGGTCATGGGAACGGCGCAAGGTCTTGCCATCCACCGCGATGATCTCCCCAGGGATCACCTCGCGGATCGCCTCAACCCAGGTGCGAAAACAGGCCTCGAAGGCACTCGGCTCGATCAGCGCAAACACCCGCCCAAAGGTGTCATGGGCTGGAATACCATTGGGCAGCTCCAGAAACTGCCGAAGCCAATCGCGTTTGGCGCGCCCGAAAGCAGCAATCGCAACCCAGCCGTCAGCGCCACACAACATGGCCGCGATCGCAATCACGATCATGTCGACCAAGCGGTGCCGGCGCTTCAACGCGCAGCGTGGATCTTCAAGGTCGGCAAAGTGGCGAACGAGCGAGCGCTCGAGGGCAAGCGGTGGCATCAGAACCTCAGCACATCAGTCTTTTCAGCTGATTATGCCCGCATCCTCGCCCCTTCTCTAGAAGAATATGCTAACGCTATGATGCGATTGCCCTGCTCGCCCCGCTGCGCCCAGACGAGCGCGAGGTGCTCTTGCTGCCCCTGCTGCGGGACAAGCTGAAACAGCTCAACCCAACCATCCTGACCGGCGAGGCGCGGATCGACGCCATCATCACCAAGTTGCGTGCCTGCCGCGACAATGCGCAGTGGCTCACCTGGCTGAAGAGCGGCGTCAACCATCAATTCGACCCGTCCGAAAAGGCCCAGGACGTGCGGCTGATCGACTTCGACGATCTGGACGCGAACGACTGGTGGGTGACCAACCAATTTCTGGTCGAGGGCAACTCACCCCGCCGGCCGGATCTGGTGCTTCTCATCAACGGCATCCCAGGCCGACGCCTACAGTTCTGGCTGCAATGGCGCGATCCCTGGCCGCACGCGATCGACGAGTTCGACGAGATGAAGGTCTCGCTCTACGGCCTGTTCGACCGCGCCAACCTGCTCGATTTCATCCGCCACTTCATCATCTTCGTCACCAAGGACGGTAAGACCGAGAAGGTCGTGGCGCGCTATCAGTAGTATCTGGCGGCGCGGGACATCCTCGACCGTGCCATCGCCTTGCACCTGCCGCCGGAGAAACGGCGTGGCCTGGTCTGGCACACCCAAGGGTCCGGCAAGACCCTGACCATGATCTTCGCCGCCCGCTGCCTGTGGGAAGACAAGACGCTCGGCCAGCCGACCGTGATCCTGCTGTTGGACCGCGAGCAGCTCGGCAGTCAGATGGACCGTGAGCTGATGGCCACCGGCACCGAGAATGTGCATGTCGCCGCCAGCAAGAAGGATCTGGGGGCGAAGCTGGCGGGCGACTATCGCGGCGTGATCCTGACCACCGTGCATCTGTTCGAGGGGATGCCGAAACGGATCACCAAAGGGCGTCAAAACGTCATCGTCATGGCCGACGAGGCACACCGCACCCAAGAGCGGGAGTTGGGCACCTACATGCGCGCCGCCGTGGAAGGTGCCGCGCTGTTCGGCTTCACCGGCACGCCGATCGAGAAGGACGATCACAACACCCCGAAGACCTGGGGCCAGATCAAGGACGACGGAACGATCGAGCGCTACATGGGGCGGCCCTACACCGTCACCGACGCGCTGCGCGACGAGGTGGTGAAGCCCATCCACTGGCAGCCGCGCAAGACCGACTGGCAGCTCCAAGGGGCCAGGCTGGATGCTGCGTTCAAGCGCGAGTTCGGCCATCTGGACGAGGCCGAGTAAAACAAGCTGGTAAGCGGCTCATCCACGCTGGACGTGCTGCTGAAGCTGCCCAAGCGGATCGCGCAGATCGCCGAGGACGCGGTGGAGCATTTCAACGCGCATATCCGCCCCAACGGCTTCAAGGCCATGCTGGTCTGCAAGGATAAGGAAGCGGTCAGACTCTACACCAACGCCTTGCGGGCGCGACTTGGCGATGAGGC
>CAZTYV010000255.1:0-4095 GCA_964617675.1 uncultured Halochromatium sp.
CGAGCTCTGGTGCGGTTCGCCCCAGGCGCATCAGTCGGGCGACGCGCCAGGCGACGATCATGAACAGCACCAGCGCCTTCTCCAGGCGCTCGACGGTGGAGAGCTGCAGTGCCTCGACCCGGCAGCCTTGCTTCAGGACCAAGAAAAACAGCTCGATCTCCCAGCGCGCGCGGTACCAATCCACCAGCTCGGCGGCGGCCTCGAAGTCTTTCACCTCGCGGTTGGTCAGCAGACGCCATTCGATCGGCGTCTCGCCCTCGGGCGGCTTGATCTCGCGGGCGATGAGACAGGTGACCTGCACCTGTCCACCGCGCCGATCCGAGAGCGCCACGCGCTTGGCGCGCAGCTGCTGGCGCACCGCACGCGCCTTGCGCGTTTTCGTCGGCGGCAGCACGAAGCGCAGATCACCGAGTACCGGGCTGCTGGCCACCTCGGCCCAAAGCTTGCCCCCACCCGGCAGCGCACGATTGTGCTGGGCGCGCAGCAGATAATCGGCCCGATACCCGCTGTCATGCGCCTGCACCATCAGCTCGAGCATGTCCGACTCGCGATCGCCGACGTAGACCAGGCGGGTCTCCTGCAGCTGCTCGGCCAACTCGGCGACCCGTTGGTAACCCTCGACCCAACGCCTACTTTCCTTCTCGCCCGGGCGGATGCCGTCTTCACCCTTGGGCTCGCGCGCCCACATCCAGGCATCAAGCACGCCCAGCGGTTCGCGCTCGGGGCTGACGGCCAGCGTCGGGTGCAGATACAGGCCACGCTGTGCTTCATAACTCAACGGCCCCAAGCCCTTGATCTGCTGACCATTGAAGTCCAGTTCCGTGGTGTCCTGAAGGCACAGCACGAGCGGGTGCGGCGCCATGCGCTGCGTCGTGCACCTGCGGTGCGGCTCCAAGAGGTCCAGCCAATCAAAGGTCTCTTGGCGAAACAGCCGATAGGCTCCTTGCGTCTCGGCCCAGCCCGCGCAGGCACCCGGCAGGCTCGCCGTTGGCCGGTCAGCCAGACGCTCGGCCAACCGCACCGCACGTGCATCGCGGCGCTTGTCTCCCAGGTCCAGATCCCGAAATTCCTCGGCAGCCCAGCTCATGTCGCCCCTCACTGATTGTCATGCTTTACAGCATGTTACCGGAGCTCCCTTGAGTTGTGTGCAACGAGATGGGATCAGCCTGGTCTCCAGAATCGTTAGAATCGGCCGCGTCAGACGGCGGCATTGACGCTAGAGACGGGGCATGTGGCAGCGAGTCGTTCGGCATGGTCCTATCCGGCAGCGCGAGGAGACCGGCATGTTACGCCAGCGCACCGAGCCTTGCAGTCGGAGAGCCGATACTGCGGTTCGAAGAATTGACATCCCTTGGAGCCCAATCGCATGACCGCCTTCTACCACCTCATCGATGCCATGGTCGCTGGACGAGACTGGCCGGGCATGGGGGACCCGAATCAGGCGCGCGAACTAATGGCGGCAGTCTATTCCGAGCGTTACCACGCAGCGGCTCATCACCGCGAGCCCTATCAACTGCGCGCGAATCTGCAGACGAAGGACGAGGCCTTCCCATTCGAGGGGCAACCCCGCATTGCTAGACGAGCCCCTGCTCGGACTCGTCGCCTCGCGTGAATGCCCCGGCAGCGTCTTGCTGGAGACTCTCGAGCGTATTCCCGAATGGATAAAGGAGGGGCGGGTAATCCTGAGCGGCTTCCACGCCCCGCTGGAGCAACAGGTTCTGCGCTCCGTGCTGCGTCGCAACGGCCACGTCGTGAAGTTCCTAGCCCGCGGGCTCACCGACTACCGCGTCCCAGCAGACGAACGCGCAGCCTTCGACGGAGGCCGCATGCTCGTCCTCACCTCCTTCCCGCCCGAGATCCGCCGCACCACCCGTGCTACGGCGCTGGAGCGCAACCGCCAGGTTCTGGCGCTCTCAACGGAAACCGTGACCCCCTATGTCGCGGAAGGAAGTCCCCTGGCAGCGCTGGTCGCCGAGCATGACATCAGTCACAAGGTCCCCTTAGGATGATCGTGATGCTTCACGCCTCCAAATTTCGGTAACCAACCAAAATCCAAAGACTTGCTGGGCCGTAGCCACCATTTTGGTGCACGTGCCGAGGAGGAGCCCACATTCGATGTCTTGCCTCCGGCTGTCCACGATGGGACCGCCCAGGAGAAGTTTTTGGCAGCGATCAGAGGATTTTATCGATCTTGTCCTCGAAAAATCAGGATTGACTTACCATAATGGTAACTAAGACAATCGTCAGCCGCTTCACCGGCGATCTCCCTCTGGACGAGGGCGCGTGTCGCAAAATTGCCGGTGGTCGGCTCTATCCGGTCGCTGAGGTGCAGGCGTTGCTGACGGGTCTGGGTGCTCAGGCAGTTCGCGCTTGGACCAATAAGTGCCAGAGAGACATGCAAAAGTGGTCGCTGGATACGGATGATTTGTGCGAACTGCTACAAATTGCCTTGCGATCAGGACGTTTTCGGGGCGCCGAGTGGTGCGTTCAGCACCCGAACGGCCCCTGGGCGGCCTGCGATGCCTACTCACTGGTGCGGCGCGAATGGATTGCCAATGCACGCAAGGAGATGGACATGGAGTATTACCTCAAGTTCGCGATAGCCAAGACGGGGAAGCTGCTGTTGGTGGTTTCCTGCCACCCCTCGGAAGACAGAAGGTAGAGCAACGATGAGCGATTCAAACAACCTGTGCCCGATCTGTGGTGAAGGAAAGCTGCACCACAAAGTCAGCGAAAATCCCGTGGAGTACAAAGGCCAGACGACCGAGTTGGATCTTCATTTCTCCCTCTGTGATGCCTGCGGTAGCGAACAGGCGGATGCCGCCCAGACCCGTATCAACAAGCGCCTGATGATCGCCTTCAAAAAGCGGGTGGACGGCTTGCTGATCGGTGCCGAAGTGCGGGCGCTCAGGGAGAGGCTGGAGCTGAGTCAGGCGGAGGCCGCACAGGTCTTCGGTGGTGGACCGGTGGCCTTCTCAAAGTATGAAAGCGATGACGTAGCCCAGTCCGAGGCCATGGACAAGCTGCTACGTTTGGCGGCTGAGCTTCCTTCTGCCTTCGGTCTATTGTGCCGTCGGGCCGGCATGGAGCGTGTACTAGCTGACGAGCAATGGCAGCAAGCTGAAAGCTGGCTGGCGAAGCCGCGTCGCCCGACCGAACTCAGACGACCCACACTGCGTTTGCTATCTAGCTCGACACCGAGTACTGATCAGCAGGTGAGATATAGGGACGCAGCATGATCAGCGCCGGTTTACAGAAGGCCATCGACAACCTGAACATTCAGGACGTTTATGTCCGTGATCAGGTTGCCAGTTGTATCGGAGATTTCGATCCCAAGTATTCGGCGGAGATTGAGCGCCTGACCATCCAGCAAATGCATCTGGTTAAACAAGCCAGCGTGGCTGCCCTGGATGACGAAAGCCAGTTGCTGCGAGTGTTTGTTCGACTGGGGGCGCGTTGGATCGATGCAGAGGAAAAAAGCGAAGGGCTTGCCGTAAGAGCGGTGATAGAGGCCGAGTTTATTGCCGAATATCAGATGACCGCTACGCTGGAACAGTCTTGTATCGATGAATTCTCCCTCAAGAACGCCAGTTATCACATATGGCCTTACTGGCGGGAGTTGTTGAGTAACCAGTGTGCCCGGATGCATCTGCCGAGGTTGATTCTGCCCACCGTTCAGTTGGCGCATAATCGTCGCCAGCAGACAGAGGACTTGGATTCTGACGAGCAGATCGCGGAGAAATAGCGGCTCGTTCAAGCTGCTCTGCTATCCCGAGCCACCTGCGCATGAGGCGTTGTGCAACACCAGCTAGCGCTCGTGTTGCGGACCTTGGTTCCGCCCGGCGCCGACCGGGGCACGGTCGGCGCCTGCGCGCACTCCGAAGCTTATTGAAAGAGCGTCGCTTTCTGATCCTCGAAGGTCCGCCCGGCACCGGCAAGACACGCTGGGCCATCCGCTTGGCAAAGCAGATTGGCGGCGTCACGCAGGTCCAGTTTCATCCAGCCCGCACCTACGAAGATTTCATCGTCGGCCTCTTCCCACGCCCGACCTCCAATGGGCTGGCCTTCGAGGTGCGGGCCGGCGACTTGCTGCGT
>CAZTYV010000256.1:0-4051 GCA_964617675.1 uncultured Halochromatium sp.
CCACGCGTCAGGACGGAGTGACGACCATGGATTTCGGATTTTATTTCAAGCTCCTGCTGCGCCGGCTCCACTACGTGGTGTTCTTCACGGTAATCGGTACGGCGGCGGGGGTGTCTCTCGCGCTGATGCTGCCGCCGGTTTATACCTCCACCGCGACATTGGTGGTCGAAAGCGAGCAGATTCCGGGCGAACTCGCCGCTTCGACCGTCCAGACCGAAGCACGTGAGGCTCTGGAGATCATCCGCCAGCGCATCCTGACACGCGCACGCCTTCTGGATCTTGCCCACGACTTCGAGATCTTTGGCCCTTCCTCCGGCGAGGAGCGCCGCAACATGACACCAGACGCGGTGGTTGCGAGCCTGCGCCAGCGCATCGAGTTTCGCACTGCCGGCGGCGGGCGGAGCGGACCGGCAGCGACACTCGTGACCGTCGGCTTCACCTCGGATTCCGCGCGCCTGTCTGCTGATGTTGCCAACGAGATCGTACGCCAGATCCTCCAGGAGAATTTCGAGCTGCGCATCGATGTGTCGAGCGAGACACTGGCTTTCTTTGAAAGCGAAGTGCAGCGGCTCGATAGCGAACTCGCACAGCGTGAGGCGGAACTGCTCGCCTTCCAGGAGGAGAACCTCGACGCCCTGCCCGACAGCCTCGACTTCCGCCGCTCCCAGCAGGCAACGTTGCAAGAACGCATCCAGCAATTGCAGCGGTTCGAGGCGGCCCTGCTCGATCGGCGCGAGCGGCTCGTCACGCTGTACGAGACCACTGGCACCGTCTTTACCCAGCAGGACGCGCCACGGAGCCGGAATGAAGCGCAACTGGCGCAGGCGCGCGACGAATTTGCCTTGGCGCAGGCAACCCTGTCCGATCAGAATCCGAGATTGCGCATCCTGCAGACGCGCATCGATGCATTGGAGGAGATCGTTGCCCAGGAGCAGGCAGCCCAAGCCGGTAATGCGGCGGCGGGCGACGCGCAGCTCTCGGCCTTCGAGATCCAGCTCGCCGATATTGACGGGCAGATCGAGGCAAGCACCGAGGAGCGTCTTCGACTGACCGAGGAGCTTGAAGCCTTGCAGGAGACGATCTCTGCAACGCCCGCCAACGCGATCCGTCTTCAAGCGATGCAACGCAACCTTAACGCTCTGCGATCACGGTATGAGCGCGCTGTCGCAAACCGCGCGACAGCCGAAACCGGCGACGTGATTGAAACCCTCCGCAAGGGCCAGCGCATCTCTGTGATCGAAAACGCCATAGCCCCCTCCGAACCCACCAGTCCGAACCGCCAGCTGGTTGCAGCGGGCGGCGTGGCGATGGGCGGTGCCGTAGGCCTTGGTCTTGTGGCACTTCTAGAGCTTCTGAACTCCTCGATCCGCAGACCGAAGGATCTCGAAACCGCCCTTGGTATTCGCGCCTTCGGCACCGTGCCGCTGATGCGCACGCCCGCGCAGCTTCAGCGCCGGAGGCTGATCATTCTGGGGGCTTTCCTTGTTGTGGCCGCTGGCATACCCGCGGCGCTCTATGGCATCCATACGCAGGTGATGCCGCTCGATCTCGCGCTCCGCCGAGGTGCTGCTATGGCAGGGCTCGACAATCTGCCCCTGCCCTTCTGAAACCGCTTATCTCGCCGGAGATCACGCCCGATGGAACGCCTCCAGGAAGCCCTCGCAAAGGCCCGTGCACTGCGCGAGGCGCAACCATCGGGACAGACCGTGGGATTGGGCACTGCCCCTGCGGCCACGCCGCTGCACGATGCGTCTGCACCGGCCAACCTCGATGCCGTGGCAGAGGCATGGCAGGCGCTGCCTCCGCTGCAGGTCGACCGTCGGCGCGCCGAGCGCAATCACCTCGTGGCCCTCGCCGGTGGAACGGGCGCGGTGGAGATCGACGGCATCCGCACCCGCCTCCTGCAACATCTGGATGCCAAGGGTTTCTGCAAGGTCGCGATCACCTCGCCCACATCAGGCGCTGGCAAGACGACTCTGGCGCTGAATCTCGGCTTCAGCCTCGGCCGCCAGTCCGATCAGCGCACGCTTGTCGCCGATGCTGATCTGCGCCGCCCGCAGATGGCCAAGGTGCTGGGCATCCCGGAAAGACATTGCTTCGACCGAGTTCTCGATGGGACTTCAGCGCTGTCGGAAAATGCCATGCGTGTAGGGGGTAATCTCGCCTTTGCGACCACCCATAGCCCCGTACGCAATTCCGCCGAACTCTTGCAGAGTCGCCGCGCTGGCTCAGCCCTCGACGCGATCCAGGCGACCTATGCACCTACAGTGATGCTGTTCGAACTGCCCCCGCTCCTGGCAAGCGATGACGCGATGGCCTTTCTTGGACATATGGATTGCGCGCTGATCGTTGCCGCGGCCGAGCGTAACTCCACCAAGGACGTTGACCGGTGCGAGCGCGAGGTGGCCAGCCGGACCACAGTGCTCGGTGTGGTCCTGAACCGCTGCCGGTACATGGAACGCACCGACGGCTACTCCGAATATTACGGCTGAGTGTGCCGCTCGCCCACCTAGCTCAGAACATGTCGCCGCAAGCCAGCTCTGTCATTCCCGAAAGTTCGTCCATCACAGAGCCAGCGTAATGGCACGGGGTCGTGTCTCCCTGTGACGCTGAAGTGGCCCTCCTCTGCGAGGTAGTGGATGAGCATAACATCATGCAGCGCGTCTCGGTAATGGAGCCATCCACGCCAGGACGGCTCTCAACAGATCGCTGTCCATTGGCTGAGATGCCTCACTCTACAGGTGCGCTGCAGAGATGGGTGGACCTTTTCAGGAAAATGAAAAGGGCGCCATGAGGCGCCCCCAACAAACTTTTGACATCATAGACTTCAAGCGTCCGATGATCGGCCGCGTGCTACTGCTGTCAGGAAGCCTATGGCACCCAGGAGCATCCAGGCTGCGGCTGGAAGCGGTACCGCGCTGACGCCAACAGCATCGACATCAAAGCCAATGTCCTTGTTGCTGCCCGGATTGGCGCTCACGTCTGTGAGGGCAAGGAAGGTGAATGGCCCACCAACGGACAAAGACACGAAACCGCCACCCTGTGCGTTTCCGTTTGTGATCGTGCCTTGCTTGGTCCAACCGTTGGACGCCAGGTCAAACTGGTCGCCGGTGAAAGTGTCCACCGTTGTCGTATAGACGTCCAGCGTTTCCTCGAAGCCGGAACAGAAGCCGTCAGTGGTCTGCTTGCAGTTGAAGGTGACTTCAAAAACGCTGGCAGACAGGTCGAACAGGGTATCAAACCCAAAAATTGCGGTGTCGCCCGGCTCTCGCAGCTGCAGGAACCTGCCGTCCGGGGCGCCGAGTGCATTCACCGGGTTCGTGCGTGTGCTATCTGCTGTTCCGGAGGTGATGACCCCAACGGAGTCTCCGTTCCAGTCAACGCTGGTGGCGTACACAACACTTGCGGCTGCAGCACCCCCGCTCATCGCGAACGCAACAACGCTCGCAGCCGCCAGTTTTTTGAAAGTCAGCATTGCAATCTCTCTACTAAATGTACGTCATCATCCTCGGCGTGCTCGCACGAGTGCCTAAAATTTTAACAACAGGTTTCCGGGGTTGCAAGTGATGGATCTTCTGAGTTGCCGCAGCGAGTTCGCTGATTATGTTGAGTTTCCCCCTCTGAAGTTCTCTAATCGCACTGGTCAAGACTTCTCTTTCACGTCTGCGCCTTCGCCGGGTTCAGGGTTTTCTCCGCAGTCGACCGCTCTCAGGGTCGCTGCATGTGGGCGTCGGATGGTGGATCGGCCGAAGTGGTCCTCGCGGTCATCTTCCCTGCGTCTTGTGGAGGCGCCGCGTTTCAGTGGGTCGGCCTGATCCTGGCCACGCGTCCCGGCAGGACGCATTCGTGAAGTCGTCAGTCAGTCTGGCCTGCCCCCACTGAGTGGTCCAGTTTGAGTGTTAGTGCATGACGGGCCTCGATCCATCGGCATGACGCTTTCAGGGGCCGGCGGCCTGTATCCCAGGGCGCTGTGTGGGCGGACAGTATTGTAATGAGCGCGCCAGCGCTCGATGAGGATCTGCGCCTCCCGGAGTGAGTAGAAGATCTCACC
>CAZTYV010000257.1:0-2175 GCA_964617675.1 uncultured Halochromatium sp.
GCGTTCTCACAAGCGCTCAGCGGACCGGCGCAGATGACCCTATTGATCATCGGCTTCATGCTGTTCAACTTCATGACCAACATGGGGCCGAATGCGCAGACCTATCTGATCGCCGGAGAGGTCTTCCCGACCCGCATCCGCGGCAAGGGCGCGGGCTTCGCCGCTTCGTTCGCGAAGATCGGCGCCGTGGCCACCGCCTTCCTGTTTCCGGTGCTGCTCACGCAGATCGGCACCGAGACGCTGCTTGCGATCCTGGTGGGGACCTCACTCGCTGGTGCCCTGATCACCTGGCTATTTCGCATCGAGACCGCGGGCAAGAATCTGGAGGAGCTCGAGGGGTAGGCTAACGGGGACGATCGTAAACGATGGGATCGGCAGGCCCTCTTTTGCGTGGCCCGAACGACGACTAGCAGAGCGGGCCCAAACTCGGCGAGGATTGCCTGGGATTGAGATAACCCAACGATCACGACACGATGCCGCAGCCCGACGCCTTCAATCCAACCTACGGCTACGACCTTGAGGGGCTCTTAGGTGTCCTGCCCCCGCAAGCGCCCGAAGACTTCGCCGACTTCTGGCAACGGCTCTACCGGCGTGCACTCGAGGTCCGCCCTGCCCTCAAGCTCAAGCCATCGGCCTATCACCGCCGGGGGATGCGCGTATGGGATGTCCATTTTCACTCGACGGACGGGATCACGATCGGCGGCTGGCTACTCGAGCCTGAGCATGGGGCCCCTCGGCTGGGGTTTGTTCTCGGTCATGGCTACGGCGGTATCGAGCAGCCGGACTTTCCACTGCCTTGCGCCGATGCGGCTTACCTCGTGCCCTGTTTCCGAGGCCTCGGCCGCAGCCGCAGCGCCCCGATCTCTGACAACCCGATCTGGCATGTGCTGCACGATATCGACAAACCGGATCGCTACATCATAGGCGGCTGTGCTCAGGACCTCTGGATCGCGGTGACGGCCCTGCTGACACGCTTCCCCGAGCTCACCGGTCGCATCGCCTACATGGGCATCAGCTTCGGCGGCGGTATTGGCGCACTCGCGCTGCCTTGGGACCAACGCATCGCTCGCGGGCACCTAAATGTGCCGACCTTTGGTCATCAACCCCTGCGCCTGCAGCTGCCAACAGCCGGCTCGGCCGCCTCGCAGCAGCGCTTCGCCCAAACGCATGGTCACCTACTGGAAACCTTGGCGTACTACGATGCGGGCTCGGCCGCACGCTTCATCCGGCAGCCAATGCATGTTGCGGCAGCGCTGTTTGATCCGTCCGTGGCACCGCCAACCCAGTTCGCCATCTACAACGCGCTCGCAGGTCCCAAGCAGCTGTTCGTGTTGGCGACCGGTCATGCCGAGAATCCGGCGCGAATCGCTCAGGAGCACAACCTGCTCGACGCCTTAACGAGGTTCTTTTGCGGCGATGAATCGCGAGTATCACCGTTGGCATAGCCCGCGTCTTGGTCGTGACATGGAGCTCTTGGTGTTCGGCCACGCCGGAGCCAAGGTGTTGGTCTTCCCGACCCGCGACGGACGCTTTCATGAGTACGAAGACCTGCGCGTGACCGAGGCACTCAGGCACAAGCTCGAGGCCGGGCAGTTGCAGCTCTATTGCGTCGACAGCCTCGATTGGGAGAGCTTCTACTGCCGCTGGGCGCATCCAGAGGGCCGCGTCCAGCGTCATCAGGCCTTCGAGGAGTACATCCTCAACGAGGTGCTCCCGCTGATGGCGAGTAAGAACGGGCATCCGTGCACCATCGCCCATGGCTGCAGCTTTGGCGCCTTCCATGCAGCCAATATCGCCTTTCGCCACCCGCATCTGTTCCAGAAGCTCAGCGCCTTCTCCGGGCGGTATGACCCCACGCTCAATGTTGAGAGCTTCCGCGATCTGCTCGACGGCTATCGCAGTGAGCTGGTCTACTATCACTCGCCAGCCCAATACTTGCCAGGGCTCGATGGCTGGCGCCTGGAGGCCCTGCGACGGATGGATATCGTCCTAGTCATCGGCCGCGAGGATCCGTTCCTGGACAACAATCGCTATCTCAGCCGTATCCTCTGGGAGAAGGGCGTGTGGCATGCGCTGCACGAATGGGATGACCGTGCCCATAGCGGCTATTATTGGCGACGCATGGCCCCGCTCTACCTGTGAGCGGGCTCGATTCGGACGTTGGCTCGGCACTGA
>CAZTYV010000257.1:2275-4026 GCA_964617675.1 uncultured Halochromatium sp.
CATGGCCCCGCTCTACCTGTGAGCGGGCTCGATTCGGACGTTGGCTCGGCACTGACACATTAGCGGGGCGAAGCACGGGCGCGTCTGCATTCCATCCTGCACAGCGTGCGGCGGGCTGCGCCGTTTGGGGTACTCTCTCGGGAGGCCGAGGAGGCGCTGCTCGGCATCGTCTTGGTGCGTGATTTTCGGGCCGGGAGCTGCCTTTACCGCGCCGATGATCCAGCGACGAATCTCTACATCATCGAGACGGGCCTCGTCGATCTCACCGATCCACAGCGCGGCGGGCGGGTGTTCGAGCGGCTGACCCAGCATGATGCCTTCGGCCGCATGAGCTTCGTCACCGGACTGCGCCGAGCCACCGAGGCCTTCGCGGCACGCGACACCCGCTTGCTGATCTTGCCGCGCGAGGCCTATTGGCGGACGGTGCTGCAAGGAGACGAGCGTTGCTTGCAGGCTTCAGAGCCAACCCTTGCGGCGTAGGTACCAGAGCTGGGCGGCGACAAGGAGACCGAGAAAGAGGCAGAGCAACAGGAACGACCAGCGGTCATTCGCGTCCGGTATTCCGGCCAGATTCACTCCGAGCAGGCCGGTGATGAAGGTCAGCGGGAGGAAGATGGCTGTGATCACCGTGAGCGAGAACAGTCGCCGTTCGGTCTTCTCCGTGGATCGCTGCAAGATCTCCTCTTGGGTGATCTCGCTGATCTTTTGCGCCGCGTCGAGTCCCTCAATGTATTGGGTGCACTGGTGCACCACCTCCCCGGCGTGCTCTCGATTGTCTAAAGACAGCCAGGGTTGACGGCTTGCCGCGAGCCGCTCTAGTGCGCGGCGCTGAGGACCTAGGACGTGCCGCATCCGGATCATGACACGCCGCAGGTGAGCGAGCTCCGAAACCAAGTCTTCCGTTGGTTTGGCGTCGCTGAGATGGCCAATCCGGTGCGTCTGGTCGAACTGTTCATTGATCAGCTCCTCCATATGCTGGGTCATGAGATCGGCGAGCTGGCTGATCAGATCGCCCGCCGCGGTTGGCCCACGTCCGTGGCGGAGACTGCGCTGCAGTTCGGCCGCGGCGCGGACCGGCTCGCGCCGGCAGCTGATGACCCGCGTACCATCGCTCCAAAGACGCAGGGTCACCATCTCCATTGGCAGCGCGCCGGGCGTGAAATTGATCCCTTTGAGGATCAGCAGGATCGATCGCCCCCGCTGCTCGAACCGCGGGGTGACACGTGTTGCCGTCAAGGCATCCAGAGCCAAGGGGTCGATCCCGCTTCGCGAGCTGAGCCAGCGCTGCGCAGTCACGTGCTTGAGGTCGAGATGTATCCACAGCGGCCCCCGCGCCGAGCGTTGCTCGGCGCCCGCCACCGATTCGAGATCAGACCAGCGCAACGCGTCACCGCCACCCTGGCCATCAAGCCGAAACGCGCAAACGAGGCCAAATCGGTTGTTGTATCCACTCTGCGGTCGCACGGGTGTCGCCTCGGGATTGAGCGCTTTCGCCGGTCCGATCCAGTATGGCAGATCCGACAAGAGGGCAGGTCTAGGCCGGTTGCGGCCCGACGCTGCAAGAACCAGGCGGGGTCGTCGTCGTTCTGCGAGATCCGGAGCCATTCGCAACCGGGTGCGCAAGCTGATCGGTGCCACCAATGCCGCGGCAGATCGGCTGCGCCACCGCGAGGACTGTGCGAAGATTTACCGCTGCCCTAACAGTACCCTTTTCGTGTTTCCGTTTTAGCTGTGCCCCACGACCCCAACGC
>CAZTYV010000258.1:0-3992 GCA_964617675.1 uncultured Halochromatium sp.
GGTCCGCAATGCGGCGTAGATAGGGGTCGGGAAGGACTAACGTCCTCCCCGCCCTCCGAACCGTGCATGCGGTTCTCCCGCACACAGCTCTCCAGTCGGTCGTTACCTCATCGGGATTGGCTCGCCAGAACATAGGCTTCGTGTAGGGTGAAAAGCCCGTGCTCGGCGAAGAAGGCATTTGGCCAGCGACGATGATCCCTGTCGGTCCGAGCAAACCCCGGACGCTTCTCGCGCTTGCGCAGAATGGCGCGCAGTCGTCGACGCACGAAGCCGTCCACATCCCGGAAGCTTGTGCGATGGGCTTGCTTGAAGTATCCAAACCAGCCCTTTAGGATCGGATTGAGCTCTCCAATGATGGTCTCCAGGCGACCGCTGCGTGTCCGTCCGGTCTTATCGCGGATCTTATCTCGAAGCGCCTTGAGGCTCTTCGAACGCACCCAGCGCCGACCGGCTTCGAAGCGATAGCCCAGAAACTCAAACCCCTGTCCTTTCTCCATGCAGTGGCCTACCCGGGTCTTGTCCGGATGCAGGCGTAACCCCCTCTGCGCCACCCAGGCTTGGATCATGGCCAGCACCGTTTCGGCTTCCTGTTGCGTGCGACACAAGGCCACAAAGTCATCAGCAAACCGCACGTATGGGTAGCCAGCCTCACTCATGAGCCGATCCAAGTCGTGCAGGTACACATTCGACATCAAGGGACTAATCACCGAGCCCTGCGGCGTTCCCGCCACCGGCGTCCAGCGCTTTAGGCCCTCCATGACGTCTTGCTCGAGGAAACGCTCGACCAGTTCCAGGACCCGGCCATCACTGACCTTGTCCTTGACCAGGGCGACCAAAGGCTGCCTCGGGATCGTGTCAAAGTAGCTTTGCAGATCGGCGTCCACCACCCAGGTGTAACCGTCCTTCAGCGCCCGATCGACAATCCGCAGCGCATCCTTGCAGCCGCGCCCCGGCCGAAAGCCGAAGCTGGCAGGCAGAAATTCCTTCTCGAAGATGGGTTCAAGCACCAATTTCAAGGCCGTTTGCACCACGCGATCCTTGACGGTGGCGATCCCCAGCGGTCGGGTTTGACCCTTCCCTTTAGGAATCTGCACGCGTCTGAGCGGCTCCGGACGATAGCTACCATCCTGTAGCGCCCCAGTTAGCTCCGCCAGATAGGACGCGGCCTTGGCCTCGAAACGCTCAATGCTGATCCGATCGACGCCCGCTGCACCATCGTTGGCAGCGACCCGTTCCCAGGCCGCCCTGAGCGTCGATGGCGCATAGACTTTGTCGATCAGACTATGCCATTTGCCTCCTCTGACCCCGTTACCCAGGGCCGCCAACATACGATCCGTCCATACCGACGCCTCGACCCAGGTCCACTGGCGTGGATCCTCCGGGGGTGCCTCCGGTCTAGCGGTTGCCCGCACTGTGGAGCTTGCGATTTCCGTTCTCTGCATCGTGATGAACCTCTCGTCTCGACCTTCCTACCCCCCTTCCCTCGGCGCGGCTTTGCTCTCCGCGCTTATCCGACCCGCTCTGTCACCGAACCTTAGGAACCCGTTTGTGTTCTCTGTTGGCCGCCTGGTTTCCCGGCGGTGCCACCCTATCGGTTCCATAGCTTGGGCTTCACAAGCCGTGCGGTACTATGAGGGCTCTGACTCCTGGGCCGCGTCACCTCGCGCCCAGGTCTCCCCACTTACTGTGCCTGACCTTCCGATCGTTCCACCTCCAACCACAGCAGGGACCCACTCATCGCTTTGACCGCCACGCCAGCGTGAGCGGTGGGTTTCAGGCTTCGCCACTTAGTCGAAGGCTCGCCGTACCCTGCCGCCGAATCGAGTTCGTTTCCTGCGGACCGATCATTCACCTCCAGTTGCTTCTCACCCCGTCTCACGACGACGCAATTACCTTTGGTTACGGAGTTGTGGCTTGCTCCGACACGGACTCTCACCGTGCTGATAAGGCACCCTCGTGGGCGCACGACTAAACCGCTCACGCGGTAGGGGGCGGTAGTCGCCGGCGGAGGTGCTCAGTCAGCAGGATGGGCCGCTCCCGTCTAGAGGTTTGAGGTGCAGTACCCCTCAACCTCAAGACAGGAGCCGACCCATGAGTATCGAGCATAGACCGATCAGCCCGTTGCGTCAGCGCATGATCGAGGACATGTGCCTGCGCAAGCTTTCGGAGAAGACCCAGAGCGGGTATCTCCGCTGGGTCAAGGACTTCACCCGGTTCCTTGGACGCTCACCGGATACGGCCACCGCCGAGGACCTGCGCCGCTATCAGCTGTCACTGAGCGAGAACGGCACATCGCGGATCAGCCTGAACGCGGCGATCACGGCGCTGCGCTTCTTCTGCGAGGTCACCCTCGGGCGCGGCGAACTGATGGCCAAAATGAGCCATGTGCGCGTGCCGCGCAAGCTACCGGTGGTGTTGAGCCCCGAGGAGGTCGAGCGCCTGCTCGATGCGGCACCGGGACTGAAGTACAAGGCGGCGCTGTCGGTCGCCTATGGGGCTGGGTTGCGTGTCTCGGAGGTGGTGGCGCTCAAGGTCGACGACATCGACAGCCAGCGGATGGTGATCCGCGTCGATCAGGGCAAGGGACGCAAGGACCGCTATGTGATGCTCTCCCCGACCTTGCTGGCATTGCTGCGCTCCTGGTGGCGCGAGGCCAACGCCCGGGGCAAGATGCTGCCCCACGGCTGGTTGTTCCCGGGCCAGGATCCCCTCAATCCGCTCTCCGCCCGCCAGCTCAACCGCGCCTGTCACGCCGCCGCCGAGGCGGCCGGGATCGCCAAGCGGGTCTCGCCCCATAGCTTGCGCCACGCTTTCGCCACCCACCTGTTGGAGCACAAGGAGGACATCCGCGTCATCCAGGTGCTGCTCGGGCACAAGAAGCTGGAGACCACGGCGCTCTATGCCCAGGTGGCCACCGATGTCCTGCGCGAGGTCGTCAGTCCACTGGAGTCGTTGAGACCGCCCGCCTAAGAACTCGGGCATGCCTCGCCCCGCCCTGGAGGTCGCGGACATCTTCCGCGACCACGGCCCTGCTTGGCGCCGGGCGCAGGCCGGGCACCTCAGCCTCGGCCAGCTCAAGGTGATGTCGGCCATCGAGCATTGCCGCACGGCAGCGCTCGGGGGCCACGTCGAACAGTGCCCGGACTGCGGCCACGCCCGGATCGCCTACAACTCCTGCCGCAACCGCCACTGCCCCAAGTGCCAGGGGGCGGTGGCGAAGCGGTGGCTGGCCGCCCGCGAGGCCGACCTGCTGCCGGTGGAGTACTACCACGTGGTCTTCACCCTGCCAGCGCCGATCGGGCAGATCGCCTACACCAACAAGGCGGTCATCTATGGCCTCTTGTTCCAGGCCGCCGCCGAGACCCTGTTGACCATCGCCGCCGATCCCAAGCACCTGGGCGCACGCATCGGGCTCACCCTGGTGCTGCACACCTGGGGCTCGGCCTTGACCCATCACCCCCATGTGCACGGCATCGTGCCCGCGGGCGGGATCTCCCTGGACGGAGAACGCTGGGTGGCCTGCCGACCCGGCTTCTTCCTGCCCGTGCGGGTGCTCTCGCGGCTGTTCCGGCGGCTGTTCTGCGAGAAGCTCATCACCGCCCATCGCGCCGGGGAGCTCACCTTCTTCGGCGAGCACGTCGGACTCAGCGACGCGCAGGCCTTCGGCGCCTGGCTCGCGCCGCTGCGCCGCACGGACTGGGTGGTCTATGCCAAGCGCCCCTTCGCCGGCCCCGAAGCGGTGCTCGCCTATCTGTCCCGCTACACCCACCGCGTGGCCATCGCCAACAGCCGCCTGATCGCCCTCGATGAGCGCGGGGTCACCTTCCAGTTCAAGGACTACCGCGCCAAGGGCCGCTGCCGCTACAAGCCGATGACCTTGGCCGTCGAGGAGTTCATGCGCCGCTTCCTGCTGCATGTCCTTCCACGCGGGTTCCACCGTATCCGCCACTACGGCCTGCTGGCCAATGCCGCCCGCGTCGAGAATCTGGCGC
>CAZTYV010000259.1:0-3986 GCA_964617675.1 uncultured Halochromatium sp.
ACGCATTCGCGGTTCTTGTTGCTCTTGGAGTCGGTCAGATCATCGACGATGGTCGCGGTCATCATCGACTCGAGCAGGCCGACCACCGCCAATGTGGCCGAGACCGGAAAGATGATCTGCAGCGTCTCTAGGTTGAGCGGGATGTCGGGGATCAGGAACACCGGCAGGGTATCGGGCATCTGGCCCATGTCGCCAACGGTGCGGATATCCAGGCCCATGTAGATCGCCGCCGCGGTGAGCCCGACGATGGCGACCAGCGGCGAGGGGATGGCCTTGGTGATGTAGGGGAAGAGATAGATGATGGCGAGCCCCGCGGCCAGCACACCATAGACCTCCCAGGTCAGCTGAGCACCGGTGATCTCGGGCAGTTGCGCCATGAAGATCAGGATCGCCAACGCATTGACGAAGCCGGTGATCACCGAGCGCGAGACGAAGCGCATCAGGTTACCGAGCTTGAGCCAGCCGGCCAGCACCTGCAGCACGCCGGTCAGCACCGTGGCGGCGAGCAGGTACTGCAGGCCATGGTCCGCGACCAGGTCGACCATGAGCACCGCCATGGCTGCGGTCGCCGCCGAGATCATGCCCGGGCGCCCGCCGACGAAGGCGGTCACCACGGCGATACAGAAGGAGGCATAGAGGCCGACCTTGGGGTCGACGCCGGCGATGATCGAGAAGGCGATGGCTTCGGGGATCAGCGCGAGGGCGACGACGAGGCCGGCGAGCAGATCATTGGGGATATTGGACAGCCAATCCTGGCGCAGTGATTTCATCGGTGATGGTTTCCGGAGCTGATGCGGCCCCTGAGGCCGGCGGTGGAGGCCATCGCGAGAGCGGAGCGGCTCCCGGGGTGAGGGGAGCGGTGCAAGCCAGTCGACAACGAGAACGCAGGGAGCAAGCGCGCGGCATCGCGTGGGGGTTGAGCCTGAGTCGATTGGACTCGGCGAGTCGCTTGGTACCTACATCGGCAGGGTCTCTCCAGGGATGGGGAGCGGGCTCAAGGGGGAATTCGCCGCAGAGTATACCGAGAACGGGGGGCGCGCTGAAGCCAACCCCTTGGATGCCGAGCAGGTCGGGGTTCAGCGAGCCACTCTCCGCGGCGCTCGAGACCGCGACCTTCAGGGCTCGGTCAGCTGAAACAGGGCGATCTGGGTTGCGCCACCGTAGATCGGATGCACGCCGCCGACGTCGCGGTGACGGACCCGGTAGAGGTGTCGTTGGGCCACGCCCCGCGCCCAGCGCTGGAAGCGCGCACGGTCCCATTCGAAGCGATGGTCGGGATGACGAAGCCGGTTCGGCGGCACCTCGAGCAGCGGATTGTATTCGGCGTTGGGGGTGGTGATGATGACCGTCCGTGGGTGCATGTGAGCGAAGATCGCCCGCTCGACCTGGGCCAGATCACGCGGGTCGATGTGCTCGATGGTCTCGACCAAGAGGGCACAGTGGAAACCGGTCAGGCTCGGGTCGGGGTCGGTCAGCGAGCCGTGCTGGAGCTCGATCGCGGCTGCGGTGCGAGAGAAGCCTTCCGCATCCAGCCGCAGCCGCACCTGCTGAAGGCACTGGCGATCGATGTCGAGCCCCAGGATGCGCTCGATTCGGGGCTGTTGGGCGAGGCGCACCAGCAGATCCCCGTCGCCGCAGCCAAGATCGAGCAGGGTGCGGGCATCGCTCGCCCGCACGGCGTCGACGACCGCCTCAAGGCGCTCTTCGTGCAGGGCGGTGGTGGCCTCGTTGTTCCAGTTCATCCTGGGTATGCTAACCCTGCCGCTGCCACGCGGCACGGCGTTCGCTTGAGTTGAGGAGGCGATGGTTTGCGTGAGGACTTGCAGTGATGGATGAGCAGGACCGCGGGCGGCTTCTGATCCCCATCTGGCTGCTGGCGGCGCTGCCGCCGCTGTTTTGGGCCGGCAACTTCGTGCTGGCGCGGGCGCTGCACGCGGAGATCCCGCCGCTGGCGCTGTCATTCTGGCGCTGGGTCGGCGCACTGCTGATCCTGCTGCCGTTCACCTGGCGCGGGCTGTGGCGGGCGCGCGCGCTGCTGGTGCGGCAATGGCCTTTGCTCGCCTTCCTCGCGTTGCTTGGCATCACCAACTACAACAGCATGGTCTACCTGGGCCTGCAGCACACCGCCGCGACCAATGCCGTGCTGCTGAACTCGGCGGTGCCGGTGATGATCGTCGGGCTCTCGTTCGTCTTGTTACGCCTTGCGGTGCGCGGCGCCCAGCTCGGCGGCATCCTCGTCTCGATGCTCGGCGTCATTACCATCGCCACCGAGGGCCGGCCGCAGGAGCTGCTCGCGCTGAGGCTGAATCGGGGCGATCTGTGGGTGCTGGCCGCCGGCCTCGATTGGGCGCTGTACTCGGTCTGCGTGCGCTGGCGCCCGCAGGGGTTGGCGCCGGCGACCTTTCTCGCGGCAATCGTGCTGATGGGTCTGCCGCCCTTGGCTGGTCTCTATGTCTGGGAGCTGTCGAGCGGGCAGGGGTTTGCGCTCGATGCCGTGAACCTGGCCGCGATCGGCTATGTCGCGCTGTTCCCGTCGGTGCTCGCTTACCTATTCTGGAATCGTGCCATCGCCGAGATGGGACCGAACAGGACCGGACAGTACCTGCATCTGATGCCCGCTTTCGGTGCCTTGCTCGCGGTGCTGCTGCTTGGTGAGCAACTGCATGGGTTTCATCTGCTCGGCGCCGCGCTGATCGGCGGCGGCATCCTGCTCGCAACCTGGCCGAAGGCGTCCTAATGCGTCACGGACGTTGCTGGTTCTGCGCGGTTGTGCTGCACTTGGACGACTTGTGACACAATGAGACAAGGTGATGAAAGAGCTGAACGTCAGAGAGATGAGGGCCGCGCTTGGCCGACTTGATGAGCTGGTTGATGCCGCGGGTGAGCTGGTGGTCAGTCGACGAGGTCGACCGATTGCCCGGATTTTGCCGGTCGCTGGGGCGCGACAACGACCGGATCATGCCGACTTGCGAGCGCGCATGCCGCAACTGTCGACGTCTTCGGCAGCGCTGATTCGCGCGGAGCGCGATGAGCGTTAACGGGCGCGCCTATCTCGATACCAGCGCCTTAGCGAAGTGGTATCTCAACGAGACGGGCTCGGACGCCTTCGTCCGCTATCTCCAAGGCCTCGATGTCGCGGTGATCAGCAGCCTGACGCGCACTGAAGTGCGCTCGATGCTGGCCCGTCGTCGACGCATGGATGAGTTGAGTGACGAGCTTGAGTCTGTTGTTTATGCAGCGTTTCTCGGTGACATCGCCCGAGGCTGGCTGCAGCTCTATCCGGTTGAGGATGCGCGCTTCGATGAGGCGGCTAACCTGATCGCACGCTATCCAGAGCATCCTCTGCGCACCTTAGATGCGCTGCATCTCGCCATCGCGCTCCAGGCTCAGGCTGATGAGGTTGCGACGGCTGATTCGGTGATGGCGGACGCGGCGGCCTCCTTGGGCTTAGCCGTCGCCAGGTTCTGATGCTGTCCTGACCTGGCCTCGGTTACACTAACGGGTTTTGCGACGCGCCCACTCAGGCAGCCCGAGACCATGTCCCAGCTGGAAGAACAGCTCCACCGCCGCCGCACCTTCGCGATCATCTCGCATCCCGACGCCGGTAAGACCACCCTGACCGAGAAACTGCTGCTGTTCGGCGGCGCGATTCAGCTCGCCGGCACCGTCAAGGGGCGCAAGGCGGCGCGCCATGCCACCTCCGACTGGATGGAGCTGGAGAAGCAGCGCGGCATCTCTGTGACCTCCTCGGTGATGCAGTTTCCTTACCATGAGTCGATCGTCAACCTGCTCGATACCCCGGGCCACGGCGACTTCTCGGAGGATACCTATCGCACTCTGACCGCGGTCGACTCGGCGCTGATGGTGATCGACGTCGCCAAGGGCGTCGAGGAGCGCACCATCAAGCTGATGGAGGTGTGCCGCCTGCGCACCACCCCGATCATCAGTTTCATCAACAAGCTCGACCGCGACGGGCGCGAGCCACT
>CAZTYV010000260.1:0-3966 GCA_964617675.1 uncultured Halochromatium sp.
AGCAACCGCTCGCTGCGCCCTCGTTGAGCTTGGTGGCGCGCAAGTCCTGGGAGGATGACCGGGCCTTGCGGGCGAATGGCGTGGGTGGGCTCGGGGCCTTGGCGTGGAAGAATCTCTCTAAGCTGCCGCAGTTTGTGCGGCGGTGAGGCTGCAGTCATCTTCCCGAGGATGTCCTCTGGCACCAGATCTGGCATTTAACTTATACTGTGGCAACTTGACGGTCTTATGGCAAAGGAGGCTTTTATGGCCACTCCCAGTAATGAGATCCAAATAGGGCCACAGGGGCGCCTGGTGGTACCGGCTGCCTTGCGTCGCAAGCTCGGGCTCCATCCCGGCGAACGGCTCCTGATCCGGGTGAAAGACGGCGCACTGATTCTGGAGCCACGCCAAGTGGTCGAGCGGCGTCTGCGGGAGCGCTTTCGCAAAGTCGATCCACACGTCAGCCTGGTGGATGCCTTGATATCGGAGCGCCGCGCTGAGGCCGCTCGAGAGGAGATCCCGGAAGGGGGAGCGGGGTGACCGCACCAGTGTACGTGATCGATGCATCCGCCTTGTTGGCCTATCTGCACGATGAACCGGGCGGCTCGCGAGTGGGCGATCGTCTGGACGGCGCGCTGATGTCCAGCGTCAATCTCTGCGAGGTTCTTCAGAAGGCCAAGCAGTTCGGCGCCGATACATCGGGCCTGGATGAGGATCTGATTGAGCTTGGCATCCGAATTGAGCCATTCAGCACGCAGCATGCCTTGATCGCGGCTGACCTCTGGCAAACCACCCGAGCCTGCGGGCTATCGCTGGCCGATCGCGCATGCCTGGCGCTCGCCACTGAGCAGGAAGCGCCGGTACTCACGGCCGACCGGGCATGGGGAAAGCTCGAGTTGCCGGTCGTTGTCGAGGTCATTCGCTGACTTCATGACCGTCTCCGATACCATCAGCTGTGGAACTTGAGGATGAGCGCGTCAGTGAAGGAGCTCATGGGCGTGTTGCGGCCTCAGAGATAACGGATTGCGGTGATCACCAGGCCAGCGCTGGTGGCGATCAAGCCGATGAGCCACAGGAAATGTTTGTCGTGGCGCTTGAGCATCTCGTCGAAACGCTTGTCGACCTGCTCGAAGCGCTTGTCGACCTGCTCGAAGCGCTTGTCGACCTGCTCGAAGCCTTGACGCATCAGCTCACGTTGGTGCTTGAGCTCCTCCTCAACGCGCACCATGCGCTCGCGCAGCTCGATCTCGTAGACCACCGGCGGCTTGCCAAGGCTCTGCTCGGCCATCCAGTCGCCGATGTGGCGTTTGACGTACTCGCCGATCTGTTGGAGGTCTTCCTGGGCCAGGGCCATGGTGGTGTCTCGATAGGGCAGCTCGCGGTGCGCGATCACACATTCTAGCGCGATCACAAAGTCTAGCAGCGCGGTCGCTTCAGCCGCGGTTGCGCCGCGAGCAGCAGATACTGACGGCGGATACGCACCCCCGACGCCTCCCTTCAAACGTCTTCGCCCCTCTCCACCGCTGCCACCAGCCGCTTCAGGTCACAGACGATACGGGCGAGGGCAGCGAACGGCGTTGCGACCAGCACACCGCCCGCGCCCCACAAGATCCCCCACTGCCAGCATAGATGTCGCCTCCCTTTGGGGAGTTTTGTGTGAGCATGGGGCGTTCTTGGAACCGAAGGCGACGACCTTGGCGCGCGCTCAGCGGGAAGGAGCCCCGAGGGGCGACTGGACGCTGAGCGCGCGCCGGCGCAATCGGCGCTGCCGGGTTCCTGAGCTGGAGAATCCAATCGCGATGGCAACGACCTATTCCCCCGAGTTCAAGGCCGACGTTCTGGCCAAGATGCTGCCGCCGAATAACGTCTCGGTGCCAAAGCTGGCGCAGGAGACAGGCGTTCCCAAGGACACGCTGTACTGCTGGCGTGCCAAGGCGCGTGCTGACGGGCGCGAGCGCTCGGATCACGGCCCCCAGCACGGGCAGGAGTGGTCATCCAAGGCCCGCTTTACAGCGGTGCTCGAGACCGCGGCGATGAACGCCGAGCAGAGCGCGGAGTATTGCCGACGTCGCGGACTGTATCCCGAGCAGCTGGCCGCCTGGCGGCGTGACTGCGAGCAGGCGGGCAGCCGCTCGAGGCAGGAACACCGGCGCGAGGCCGAAGAGGCCAAGGCGCAGCGCACCCGTATCCGTGCGCTCGAGCGCGAGCTGCAGCGTAAGAATGCTGCCTTGGCGGAGACGGCCGCATTACTGACGCTGTCAAAAAAAGCAGCGGCGATCTGGGGGGAAGACGAGGCGTGATGATCAGCGCCGCAGATCGCCGTCACGCCGTTACGCTGATCGATCAGGCGCGCGCTCACGGGGTACGCCTGAGCCCAGCCTGCAAGGTCCTCGGCTTGAGCGCGCGCACCTATCAGCGCTGGACGCGCGAGGGCGGTGTGGGCGAGGACCAGCGCCCGCTCGCCGAGCGGCCGACGCCAGCGAATGCGCTGACACCCGAAGAAGAACAGGCCATGCTCGCGGTCTGTCATCGCCCCAAGTTCGCCAGCCTGGCGCCGGAGCAGATCGTGGCTCGACTCCTCGATGAGGAGCAACGCTACATCGCGTCGGTCTCGAGCTTCTATCGCGTGCTGCGCCGTCATGGGGAATTGGCTCATCGCGGCCGCGCCAAGGCACCGGTCTCCCGTCCTCAGCCGACGACCTTTCACGCCACGGCCCCCAATCAGGTCTGGTCCTGGGACTGCACCTGGCTGGCGGGACCGGTCAAGGGCCTGTTCTTCTACCTGGTGATGATCCTGGATGTCTATAGCCGCAAGGTGGTCGGCTGGGAGGTCTTCGAGGCCGAGTCGGCGCACAACGCGAGCCTGGTGATCCAACGCGCGGTGCTGGCCGAGCGGTTGGTCGATCAACCCTTGGTGCTGCACGCCGATAACGGCAGCCCGTTCAAGGGCGCCACATTGCTGGAGACGCTGCGGGCGCTGAAGATCACCCCGTCCTATAGCCGCCCGCGGGTGAGCAACGACAATGCCTTCTCCGAAGCGCTGTTTCGCACCTGCAAGTACGTCCCGGATTACCCCGTCAACGGCTTCGACAGCCTGAACGCTGCCAGGCGTTGGGTCGATGGCTTCGTGCGCTGGTACAACGCTGAACACCGCCACAGCGCGATCCGCTTCGTCACCCCGGACGAACGCCATCGCGGCGAGGATCGCGCCATCCTGGCTCAGCGCCATGCCCTCAACAAGACCGCGCGCGATCAGAACCCCGCGCGCTGGAGCGGCAAGACCCGCAACTGGGACCCCATCGAGGTCGTCTCGCTCAACCCGGAGCGCACGCCCGAGATCACGCCGGTTAAACACGCCGCGTGAAACCACGGTACAGGCGTCAAGTACCTTGACAATCACCGCTCCTGACACCGTCCGGTCTTCTAAAGGCCTGAGTGGCATCCGGCTTCAAGGGTGGCTGGGTGGACGGGGACATCATCAGCGCTCGGTCAGCATGACGTACACATCGGACCGACATCGTTCGAGTCGGTGCGTGGCGATGTCAAAAAGGGTCGTTCGATCACTCTGCGGCCTCCATCTCCCGGCGGCGCATAGGCATCGTATCGATGCGTGCGAACAGCGCCGGTAGGTCCAGCTGCTCGGCGCGGGCTTTGAGCCCGCCATCCTTGCCGATCAGCAACACGGGGGCATCGGCTTGGCTGACAGACTGCGCAAGCGCATCGGTCAATGCCGTGTCGACCGGGCCCGGGTAGTTGGTCCACATCCGCCCCTGATCGAGCACGAACCAGAGGATGTCACGCTCATCGATTGCAGGCTGGTCAGCCTGCAGGCGCGCAACCGAATCCGGGACCTGCGGCCAACGCCATGCGCGGTCATGGCGGACTCTGCGCGCGCGTGATCCAGGGCGCGCTGCTGCGCGTCGGTGATGCCGTTATTGCGGCTGATGCCGCTACCAATGCCCAGTCCCCGGCTCGCCCTTGAAGGGG
>CAZTYV010000261.1:0-3903 GCA_964617675.1 uncultured Halochromatium sp.
CACGCTCTGCTTTGTCGACGATCCGCGCCCGACGATCCGGGAAATGGTCCGCGTCCTGAAGCCCGGCGGCCGGCTGATCCTGGGCGAACTCGGGCGCTGGACCCTATGGGCCGCGCAACGGCGCGTGAAGGGCTGGCTCGGCTCGAAACTCTGGCGCGCGGCGCATTTCCGGAGCCGCGCCGATCTGCTTGCGCTGGCCACCGGGGCGGGGCTTGCCGACGCCATGGTCACCGGCGCCGTCTTCTACCCGCCGTTCGGGTGGGCCGCGAGGGTCATGGCGCCGATCGATCCTTGGCTCGGGCGCTGGACAACGCGGGCTGCGGCCTTTCTGGTTCTCGGCGCGACCAGGCCCATAGCCACGCGAACCGGCACGGAGCAGTCATGAGTGCCGGTCGAGGACCCACGCCACCTATGTGACAAACCAGATGGGCACAATCGAGGGCGACTTCGAAAAGGGCGAGGCGAACGGAACGTGCGATGCCCTCGCTGTGGTTTCGCGGATCGCCGCCAGCCTCGGCTGGCCCTCAGCCGCGCTGCGGCAGCAGGATCACCGCACTGCCGATCAGGCAGAGCGCGAGGCCGGCGGCGTCCCATCGGTCGGGCCGGTGCCCCTCCACGACCCACATCCAGAGCATAGAGCTCGCGATGTAGACACCGCCATAGGCGGCATAGGCGCGTCCCGCCAGCGCGCTGTCGGCGCGCGTTAGGACCCAGGCGAACAGCGCGAGGCTGGCGAGCCCCGGAATCAGCCAGAGCGCCGACTTGTCCAGCCGCGCCCAGGCCCAGAAGGCGAAGCACCCTGCGATCTCCGCAAACGCCGCGATCAGATACCAGATGAAGGTCATGCACGTTTCTCCGAACGCCGACGCGCCAATTCCCGATATAGGGCCTCGCGGGTGACGCCCAGTTCCGCGGCGACCTCCTGCCAGCGGCCCTTGTCCGGCAGGCTGCGCCCTTCGGCAAGCCAGGCATCGAGACGATCCGCGACCCGCGGCAGGGACCGGATCTCGGCCCGAAGCCGCGCCGCCTGGACCGCGTACGCCAGGTTTCTCGCCCAGACTTCCGCAAGGTCGGGGTCGGACCTCAGTCGCGCCACGAACACCTGGCGCGGCAGGAGCGCCGCCACGCAGGGCTCCGCCGCCACCGCATCGCAATGATAGGCGTCCGACCAAGCGGATGCCTCGGCGAGGATCTGCCCGGGCCCGGCGCGCTGCAGGATCATCTTCAGCCCATGGCCCGTATGGCGGACCAGATCGGCCCGTCCGGCCCGGAGCAGGATCATCGACACCACCGGGTCGCCGGCGCGGAACAGCAGGTCTCCGGCGGCGAATTCGCGCGCGACCGCATCGGTAAAAAGAGGCTCGAACAGGTCGGACATGATCGCAATCATATGCAAAGCTGCGACCAGATGCGAGAGAGGAAAGAAAACCACAGGAGGTTCCCGATGATCCGTCTCGCGCTCGCGTGTCTCGCAATGGCCATGCCCCTCGGTGCGGTTGCCCAGCATCAGGGCCATTCCCCCTATGCCGGGATGGAAGGCCGCGAGATCAAGAGCCTGTCCGCCGAGGACATCGAGGATCTGCGCGCAGGCCGCGGCTGGGGCCTTGCGCTTGCGGCGGAACTCAACGGCGTGCCGGGGCCGGCGCATCTTCTGGAATTGCGGGATGAGATCGGCTTGTCGCCCGAGCAGGTGAGCGCCATCGAGGCGATCTTTGCCGCCATGCAGGCCGAGGCGCAGGCGGCGGGAGAACGCCTCATCGCGGCGGAGGCGGCCATCGAGGCGGGGTTTCGCGCGGGCGGCCTCACGCCGGAGGCGCTGCGTGACCTGATCGACACCGCCGCCGCCGCGCGCGCGGAGCTGCGCTTCATCCATCTCTCGCGCCACCTGGAAACGCCGCCCCTGCTGACCGCCGACCAGATCGCGCGCTACAACGACTTGCGCGGCTACGGCACGGCGGACCCCTGCGCGACCGTGCCCGAAGGTCACGATCCGACGATGTGGCGCCGCCACAACAACTGCGGGAACTGAGTGCGGACGTACAATGCAGATCGTAACTCCGTGACGATGAACGTCAGGCGCGCCGGGATGCGCGCGCCTGCGATGGTTGCGCAGGCGCACAAGACTTACTCGCTCCGAACCACCTCGCTGTAGGCGCCGTGCAGTTGCAGCGTGACGGTCACGTCGGCGTCGTCGCGGTTGCGCCAGAACCAGCCGTGCTCGCCCGGGAACGGCGCCTCGATGCTGCCTTGGCCCTCGGATGCGCCGCGGCCCCGGTCGTAGTCC
This sequence comes from uncultured Halochromatium sp., assembly GCA_964617675.1. Classification (GTDB taxonomy): domain Bacteria; phylum Pseudomonadota; class Gammaproteobacteria; order Chromatiales; family Chromatiaceae; genus Lamprobacter. The sequence continues at coordinate 2,285 of CAZTYV010000261.1, forward strand.
ACCGACTGCCCGTCGCCATGGGCGTGCAGGTCGAAGTTGATCCGGCCGCCCTCTGCGACCCACGCGTATTCGGCGACATCGCCCGCGGCCATGACGAGCTTGACCTCGGTCGCCGCGTCCGGCGCCAGAGTGAAGGTGACCGTGTCGGTCCAGGCTTCCTGCGCATGGGCCGCGCCGACGAAGAGGCCGAAGATGCCGTCGATGACGCTCGAGGATTGATCGCCGCCGCCGTGGATCAACTCGTCCTCGGCCGCCTCACGGGCGAGCTGCTGCTTGATCTCGCCCATTTCGGTGAGGCCGAGGACATTGCCCATCCCGGTCGGGTCGATCCCGTATTCGGCGGGCAGGTAGACGCCGACCCCGATGAAGGCCGCCCCGATCACGGCGGCGACCGTGGAGCGCCGGAGTTGCCGGGGCGTCGGCAGGAGGGCCGGATCGGGCTTCTCCGCGTTCAGTTGCATGGTGGCGCGCATTTTCTCGATGATTTGCATTTCGTTTTCTCCTTAAGCGGCCGCAAGAAAGCCGTTGATCTGGTAGACGGTGAGCCAGAGGCCGAGGCCCACCATGATGACGTTCGCGACCACGGCCTGGCTCATGAACCGCTCGGACCGGCGCCAGTAGCCCATCACGATCAGGATCACGAAGAGGGCGAGGATCTGGCCGACCTCGACGCCGACGTTGAACGCCAGAAGGTTCCACAGCAGGCCGTCGTCCGAGATGTCGTATTCGATGATCTTCGACGCGAGGCCGGTGCCGTGGAACAGGCCGAAGATCAGCGTCGCGGCCTTGGTGTTCGGCTGGACCCCGAACCACGCGCGGTAGGCCCCGAGGTTGTCGAGCGCCTTGTAGACGACCGACAGGCCGATGATCGCGTCGATGATGTAGGCGTTGATGCCCCATCCCCACCAGACGCCGGCGAGCATCGTCACCGAGTGCCCGACCGCGAAGATGCTGACATAGATGGCGACGTCCTTCATCCGGTAGAGGAAGAAGACGACGCCGAGAAGGAACAGGATGTGGTCGTAGCCCGTCACCATGTGCTTGGCGCCGAGATAGATGAAGGAGATGATGTGCACCCCCCAGATTTCCTGGATGTAGCCCGCGTCACCGGGGGTGACGTCATGGGCGAGCACCTGCGCCACGCTGGAGGCGTAGAGCGCAAGGGCTGTCAGAAGGATGGCCGTGACGCGTCGCGACGCGAGCGTGCACAGGCCCGTCGAGTTGGAACTCATGAAATGGTCTCCGTTCGTGCGATTGAATGATCGGTGAAGCAGCGCGCAGCGCGCGGCGCCGATCAGGCACGCGGAGGTCGTTCGATCCTGAATGTGTGGTGCCCGCCGCCCGGCGAGGCCTTGAGCCGCCACGCATCCCGGTAGGCGGAGGTCGGATGGCTCCGGTCCCCGAGCGCCAGGAAAGCCTGACTGTGGTCGTGGTCGGCCACGTCATGGCTGTGACCGTGCATCGCCCAGTAGAGGTCTTCCTCGAACCCGTGGGAATGCCCGTGATCCGCGATCATCTCCAGATGATCCTGGATCGTCTCGAAGACGGTCGGCGCATGGGTCGCTGCGGGCATGACGGACCAGACGACCAGCGACAGGCACAGAAGCGCCGCAAACGCA
>CAZTYV010000262.1:0-446 GCA_964617675.1 uncultured Halochromatium sp.
CAGATCATACCCAACGAAAAACGGGGCCCGAAGGCCCCGTTTTCGTCACAGAGACTGATCGAGATCAGAAGCTGTGCATCATGCCAGCGGAGAAGCCGCTCCACTCGATTCCCGGATACATCGGGTTGCCGCTCAGGTCGTCGTCGACCTGGGTATAGAGCACGTAGGCCTTGGTACGCTTGCTGAAGTTGTGGTCGAAGCCGATCGCCCAGGAGTAGCGATCACCCTCGAGATCCTTCTTCAGGTTGTTGATCGAGATGGTCTCGTTCAGGTTGGTCGCGAACGAGCCAGCGTTGCTGCGGTCGACCGAGCCGTACATCGCCTTGACGGTGTTGTTACCGAAGGCATAGGCGGCCTGGATCTGCCAGAGGCTCTGCTTCTCAACCGTGTCGGCGGTGCCATCGAACTGAACACCGTTGGCATCGATGTAGGTGATGGCCTGACGC
>CAZTYV010000262.1:456-3890 GCA_964617675.1 uncultured Halochromatium sp.
GGCCACTCGGCAGGTTGTCCTGCTGCTCGTAGATACCGGTCAGGGTGAAACCGTTCCAATCGAGGAGGCCCAGACCAACACGCCACTTATCGTAGGAGTCGTTGATGTAGTTGCAGCTCGGGGTCGGCGTGCCATCCGCCTCGATGCAGGCAGCACTGCCACGCAGGCTGGTCTGCGAGTTCATGAACATGTCGGCGTCCAGCGACTCATACGCGAGAGACGCATAGAACGGACCGTTGTTGTAGATACCGGCCAGCGAGAAGGCGCCTGCCAGCGAGTCCTCGTTGACGTTCAGGCCCGAGCCCGCGGTCGCACCACCACCGGCAACGATCGCACCCATGAACGAGAAGCCCGAGAAGCTCGGCGAGATGTAGGCGATCGCGTTGTCGACACGAAGATCGTCGAAGCCGACGGTGCCGTTGTAGTCAGCCATGGTGTCGCTGAACAGGTCCAGCTTACCGGTGGAGATCTTCAGCGGGGTGTCGTGACGACCGACCAGCGCGGTACCCCAGTTGCCGGCGAGACCGACGAAGCTGTTCCGGTAGCTGATGCCGTTGTTGCCACTCGGGATGTTGTTGTCGGCAGAACTCAGGTTGAGCCCGAACTCGACCTGGTAGATGGCCTTCAGCCCGTTACCGAGGTCCTCGGAGCCCTTGACACCGATGCGGTTGGCACGGCCCTGCGCCCGCGGGTTGACGGCAGGATTTCCGCCTTGGAAGTCACCCCAAGAGTTGCCGCTGACGCCCCAGCCCTTGAAATCTTGGCCGCCGCGGACGATTGGGTTGCCGTTGGCGTCCAGATAGATCGTACCCGGGGCAGCTGGGTTACCGTCAGGATCTGCGTAGTAGCGCGCGTAAGGATTACCGTCCAGGTCGGTACCGCTGACGTCGGCATCGGTGATGTCAGCATAGTCGACCGACATGTTCAACTTGCCGTACAGGGTCGCCTCGGCCATCGCGACGGCCGGCGCGGCCATCGCGGCGGCGACCGCCAGGGTGAGAAGCTTTTTCTGCATCTTGATCTCCGCTGTGTTGTGAAAACGACGAAAGATTGCACTAACCTTCCGCAATCGTGCCTTGCAACGGAAATACTAGACTAGGACGGGCCAGTCCGCAACAGTTTTTTAGAAAAAAGAGACAACTTGCGATTTCGTTGCGACATCGCAACAGCACCGGATTCGGCTCAGGCGAGCAAGCACGCAGGCTCGCGCCATCTCGACAATAATCATCAGCTTATCGACGAAGCCTGGGGGTGCCGACGCGCGCGGCGCGCAGCGTCTAGTCGCGCCAAGCGCCTTGGGCGTGGCGATGATTGCACACTCGGCCGCGACACGCGGACCGCACCGGGATCGCGCCGCGGCTGGCGGCTTGGGCGCTGACAGGCGTGGCGATGCCGTGCAACACTGTCGCAACTCGTCGCCCGCTGGCCCCAGTATGCCGGCCCGGGACCAGGGCCAGTGTCCCCCGGCAGTCGCGATCGCACGGCGTCCGGCCGTCACGCGATCGAGGAGAACGCCCATGCATCGACTGTTTAGAACCTTGCTCCAGACCGGCGCACTCGCGCTTCTTGCCCAAGGCAGCAGCGCCGCCTTGGGGGCCCCTAATGAGCGAAGTGCTGAAGGCAATAGCGGCCCATCGCGGCCTGCCGACTTTGTCGACGTCACCGAGGTCGTCCCCGGGATTGCACTGGATATCCGGTACCTCGGCGCGCACAACTTCGTCGGCCGTCCGATCCCCGGCTACCAGGCGCCCAAGTGCCTCCTCACCCGCCAGGCCGCCGAGGCGCTGGAACAGGTCCAAGCGCACTTACTGGAGCGCGACTATCAGCTCAAGGTCTACGACTGCTACCGCCCGCAGCAGGCGGTGGATGCGTTCGTCGCCTGGGCCGAGGACCTGGATGATCAGCGGATGAAGACGGAATTCTACCCGAATGTCGACAAGCAGCACCTGTTTCGTGACGGCTACATCGCCGCCCGATCCAGCCACAGCCGGGGCAGCACCGTCGATCTCACCATCGTGCCGCGACCCGCGCCGTCTCAGCCCGCGTTCGACATCGAGGCACAGGTCTCCTGTGAAGCGCCTGCTGGGCAGCGCTTCGCCGACAACAGTGTCGACATGGGCACCGGATTCGATTGCTTCAGCCCGCTCTCGCACACGCTGAGCCCGGCGATCACCGGCGAGGCCCGCGACTACCGGCTGTTACTGAAAGGGCTGATGGAAGAGGCCGGCTTCAAGAACCTCGACGAGGAGTGGTGGCACTTCACGTTGCGTGATGAGCCCTACCCAAACACCTACTTTGACTTCCCGGTCAAGTAAGCCAACTACCGCAGGATCTCAGAGAGCTCGATGTCCTTTTGAAGGATATCGTTCACCATCTCACCGATCGGTTGGCCGTTTGCCTTCGACCGAGCCTCGAGGTAGGCAAGCACGTCATCGCGCAGCGTCACAGACACGCGCGCTCGACTGGCGAAACGATTCGTTTGCGCGCGAGAGTAGTCGAAATCGTACTCGGGAAGCATGTCGTCAGGCGTGCCGTTCATAGTCTCGATGCTCTTTTGGCGTCGCGAATCTCGCGCTGATGATACGAACATTGCCATCCTTCGCCTCGGTAAACACGACGAGGCAGAGCCGGCGATCCTAAGTGTGCCCGATGATAATCTCGCGGCGTTCGCCTCGGGAATGCCAGTCATCGGCGAAGACCTTCGCCAACGGGTCCTTGAAAACCTCCACGGCGTCGCTGAAGCCGACGCCGTGCTTACGAACATTGCTCGCTGCCTTCGCTGAGTCCCACTCGAAGAGCATGGCTTGCACCGAAGGTGCGGCTCTAGGAAGAGCTTAGCTCAACGGCAAGCGCACGCACGGGTCGCTGTCAGCTCGGCTCAGTTGTTCTGGATCACGATCCGCGGGAACTTGGCCGCGTAGTCCTTCGCCTGCAGCGAGAGCTTGGCAGCCGTCTTGCGGGCGATCTCGCGGTAGAGCTCGGCGATGCGGGAGTCGGGGTCGGCGACGACGCTCGGCTTGCCGCCGTCGGTCTCTTCTCGGATTCGGATGTCGAGCGGCAGGGCGCCGAGCATGTCGACGCCGTATTGCTTCGACATGCTCTCACCACCGCCTTGGCCGAAGATGTGCTCCTCGTGCCCACACTTGGAGCAGATGTGGATGCTCATGTTCTCGACGATGCCGAGCACCGGCACCTCGACCTTCTGGAACATCTTCAAGCCCTTGCGCGCATCGAGCAGGGCGATGTCCTGCGGCGTGGTGACGATGACCGCGCCGCTCACCGGCACGCGCTGCGACAGGGTCAGCTGGATGTCGCCGGTGCCAGGCGGCATGTCCACCATGAGGTAGTCGATGTCGCCCCAGTCCGTGTCGCCGAGCAGCTGCTGCAGGGCCTGCGTGACCATCGGGCCGCGCCAGATCATCGGCTGGTCCTCG
>CAZTYV010000263.1:0-3889 GCA_964617675.1 uncultured Halochromatium sp.
GTAGCCATTGGATCAGCCAGACGGCGATAAAGGCCAGATTCAAGCCCAGGGAGAGGGCAAACAGTGTCAGCGCCGAGCTGAAAATGTAACCCAGTAGCCGGCTTGAACATGTAGAGAAGATTTTCTTCTCCGTGTTCTTTTCCCTCCTTTTTTCATTCTCTTCTTCCTCTTCTTCCGCATTGGCTGCTTGTTCTGAATCTTCTTCGGCGTCGTCTTGCGGCGGTGGAACCCGCTGATATTGCCCATGCTTGGGGTAACTCGGAGGGTGCCCCAAGTGAAACGCAGAAGACGGCGCAAGTGCTTGCACTGCAGAGAATTGTTCCATCCCGACGCGCGCAACGCGCACCACCAGCGATACTGCGGCAAAGCCGAGTGTCGGCGTGCCAGCAAGGCGGCCAGTCAGCGTCGCTGGTTGAGCAAGGCAGGCAATCGCGACTACTTCCGCGGGCCGTCCAATGTGGAGCGGGTGCGTGATTGGCGGGCGAAGCACCCCGGCTACGCCCGGGACCGCCCGGCACAAGGGGCGGCGCCGTTACAAGAGCACTGCGGGGCGCAAGTTGTTGAAAAGGCAGTTGAATCAGAGGACTTGAACAGCACCGCGTTACAAGATCTCTGTTTCGCGCAAGAGGTTGTTCTCATTGGGCTTATCGCCAACTTAACCGGCTCCTCGTTACAAGAAGACATCGCGCGCAGCGCCCGGCGGTTCCAACAATTAGGGCAGGACATTCTCAATGGCGGACTGTCCTCTATTGGAGAACCGAGCGATGCACAAAACCCTGTTGATTCCTGCCCGGCGCCGCCGGGTGCCACGCCAGTTCAGCTGGATCGACCAGCGTCTGGTGCGTGAGCGCCATCTCGGGCGCTGTGGGCCGCATGCCCTGGCGCTGTATTTGTTCCTGGTCACGGTGGCCGATGCCGAGGGGCTGAGCTACTACGGCGATGGCGCCATCGCGACCCGTCTTGGCTGGAACGAGGGGCAGGTGCGCGCGGCGCGCGCCGAACTGACCGCCGCCGATTTGATCGCCTTTGCCGCCCCGCTCTATCAGGTGCTTTCCCTTGATGGCGTCGCGGCCACTGGGCCGATGCCCGTGGCGCCGGCCGCTGCGGAACAACGCCGTTCCTTACCCTCGGCACCTTCACCGTCCGCGCGCGCCAGCGGCGAGTTGCGCGCCCTGCGTGCCATCCTCCGGGAGGTGGTGTGATGATCGACTACCAGACCTTCTGTGCCATCCGCGAGCATCATGACCAACGCGGCCTGAACGCCACCCAGATCGCCGAGGCCTTGCAACTGGATGTGCGCACCGTGAGCAAATGGCTCGACGAGGAGCGCTTTCGCCCGCGCCGTGCGCAGCTACGCGCGAGCAAGCTCGACCCGCACAAGGCCACCATCTGCCGCTGGCTGGAAAGACACCGCTACAGCGCTCAACAGGTGTTTCAGCGCCTGCGCGAGGAGGAGGGCTATACCGGCGGGATCAGTATCGTCAAAGACTACGTGCGCCAGGTCCGCCCGCCGCGCACCCCGGCGTTCTTGACCCTGGCGTTCGCCCCCGGGGAATGCGCCCAGGTTGATTGGGGCGTGTGGGAAGCCGTCCCCGTCGGCCAAACCCGCCGGCGCCTGTCGCTGTTCGTGATGGTGCTGTGCTACAGCCGCATGCTCTATGTCGAGTTCACCTTGAGTCAGACCATGGAGCAGTTCTTGGCCTGCCACCAGAACGCCTTTGCCTTCTTTGGCAACCGCGTTCCGCACAAGATCATGGTCGATAACCTCAAGTCCGCCGTGTTGCGCCGCATCACCGGCGAGGCGCCGGTGTTCAACCCACGCTATCTGGATTTTGCCCAGCACCATGGCTTTCGCATCATTGCCTGCAACAAGGGCAAGGGCAATGAAAAAGGCCGGGTGGAGTCGGGGGTGGGGTATGTGAAGAAAAATTTCCTCAATGGACTGGAGGTCTCGGACTTCAAGACTCTCAACCCAGCAGCACGGCTGTGGATGGATGGTATCGCCAATGTCCGTGAGCATGGCGAGACCCATCAGCGCCCGGTTGATCGGTTCGCCGAGGAGCGCTCGGCACTGCAGACGGGGCCGCAGCAGGCCTATGACGTGGCCAACATCGTGCAGGTACGCGCCTCCTCAAGCTTTCGGGTGCGCTGGGAGACCAATCGCTATTCGGTCCCGGCGGAGTATGCCGGGTGTTTGCTCACCCTGAAGGTCTATCCCGATCGCTTGTGCGTCTATGACGGGGAGACCCTGATCGCGCGTCATCCGCGTTGTTGGGATCGCCACTTGGATTTTGAGCACCCTGATCACCCCAAGGCGCTGCTGGAGCAGCGCCAGAAGGCGCGCGGGCAGAAGCTCCTGGGACGCTTCCTGGCGCTCTCCCCGCGGTCCGAGGCCTACTACAGGGCGCTCGCCGAACGGCGGCTCAATCCCGACCATCATGTGCAGAAGATCGTGGCCTTGAGCGAGATCCATGGCGTGGAGGCCACGGCGCGGGCGATGGACGATGCCTTCACCTATCAGGCCTTCAGTAGTGAGTACGTGGCCAATGTGCTGGAGAGCCGGGCGCGGCTGCAACCCGAACCGGCGGCACTGAGCTTGACCCGGCGCCAGGATTTGCTGGAGTTGGAGATGCCGGCGCCGGATTTGAGTTTGTATCGCACCCCTGAGGCATCGCCGGAGTCCGTCCAATGACCACCAAGACCAAGACCCCAAACACCGATCAAGTGGCCGCGCAGCTGGCGTTTCTGAAGCTGTCGTTCATGTTGGAGCAGTTCACCGCCCTGGCCGGGGAGGCGGCCCGGGCGCAGTGGGATCATGTGACGTATCTAGCGGCGCTGGCCGAGGGGGAGGCGACATTGCGGCGCGAGCGCAGTGTGCAGCGGCGCATCAAGCTGGCACGGTTTCCGGTGATCAAGACGCTGGAGCAGTTTCAGTGGAGCTGGCCGAAGGTGATCAATCGCCAGCAGGTGCAGCATCTGTTCCGCCTCGATTGGGTCGGGGAGAAGAGCAATGTTGTCTTCCTCGGCACCGTGGGGGTGGGCAAGACGCATCTGGCCACGGCGCTCGGGTATCAGGCCTGCCTGAAGGGCTACAACGTGCGCTTTGCCACCGCCATCGAGGTGGTCAATACCCTGGTGGCGGCCGAGCGTGCCGGGCGGCTGAAACAGGCGCTAGAGGGCTATCGCAAGCCCGCGGTCCTGGTCCTTGATGAGCTGGGGTATTTGCCCATCGATAAAGTCGGCGCGGATCTGTTGTTTCAGATCCTTAGCCAACGCTATGAGCAGGGCGCCACGGTGATCACTTCCAACCGCGCCTACAAGGACTGGGCGGAGATCTTCAACAACGATGCCACCCTGACCTCGGCACTGCTTGATCGGTTGCTCCACCATGCCGAGACGGTGCTGATCGAGGGCCAGAGCTATCGCATGAAGGATCGCGTGGAGGTCTGAAGCAGGGCTCGCCGCCCGCCATGGGCGGCGTGGCGCAGCTTTGCGCCGGCGGCAATTTCAAACCGGCTGTTTGGCGACATATTCACGCCGGCGCTAACACTTTGGGTGCTAATCACCAGCGACGTGGTTTTCTACCGCATCGGGCGGCGCACGTCTGAGATGTTCGCCCGCCTGATTGGAGAGTATCAGGGTTGGCTGATGAGCGACGGCTATCTGGTCTATCGCGTCCATGACCAGCGCCTGCGCTGTTGGGCGCATATCCTGCGCAAAGCGCGCGGGCTGGCCGAGAGCACCGAACGGCGCTCCCAACGCTTCGGACAACAGGTGCTGGCGCACTTCAACGCCCTGATGGACAGTGTCTACCAAGCCCGTGAAGGCCCACCCCAGCCCGAGGGCGCCTTGCGCACCCAGCATCACCAACAGTTGCGGGACTTCTATG
>CAZTYV010000264.1:0-3831 GCA_964617675.1 uncultured Halochromatium sp.
ACCGGGTAGCGGTTGAGGCGGTCGATCAGCGGCACCAGGGCCGATTTGTCGTTCAGCAGATGTCCCATGGCGAGGCCTCTGGCGAAGTGCTGTCAGATGCGGCCTGATGTCAGTCGCAGAGCGGCGTTGATCGGGACCCCTGCTTGCCGATAGCCTAGACGACATCGATGGCGGTCAGGCCTGATAGGCTGCGTCCCATCCAGCGGTTGGTCCAGCGTACGCCTTTGACTCCCATGACGACCCTGTTCTCGATCATCGAATTCGCCCGCCATCCCCGGCTCGAGCCGCTCACGCATCGCCTGTCCTGGCGCCTGATCATCATCTTGCTGATCGGCCTCTGCACCGCCTGCGGTCCGGTCAATCGCGCAGCGACCGGGCCGACACCCGACATCGATGTCATCGAGCTCAGCATCGGCCAGGCGCACCAGGCCTTGCGCAGCGGGCGGATCAGCTGTGAACAACTCACCCAGCACTACCTCCAACGCATCGAGACCTACGACCCACCCACGAAAGCCGACGCAGCCCCGGGTCAGAGCGCAAGCCGCTCGCCGATGCCGCCCGACCGACTCAATGCCATCGTCGCCATCAACCCCAACGCCTTAGCGCGAGCCCAGCAGCTCGACCGCCGCTATGCCGAGACCGGCCGCATGCGCCGCCTGCACTGCATCCCGGTCATCCTCAAGGACAACTTTGACACCGCGGACCTGCCGACCGAGGCCGGCTCGATCGCGCTCAAAGGCTCGATGCCGCCCGACGACGCCTTCCTGGTGCAGCGCCTGCGCGCCGAGGACGCCATCATCCTGGCCAAGTCCAACATGGGCGAGTGGGCCTTCAGCCCCTACCAGACCATCAGCTCCACCCATGGCGAGACCCGCAACGCCTACGCCCTCGATCGGGTGCCAGCGGGCTCCAGCGGTGGCACCGCCTCCGCCATCGCTGCCAATCTCGGCCTCATCGGTATGGGCACCGACACCGGCAACTCCATCCGTGGACCGGCCTCGCATCTGGCCCTGGTCGGTCTTCGCCCCACCCTCGGTGCCACCAGCCGTGACGGCATTGTGCCCCTGCTGGCGAACCGCGATGTCGGTGGACCGCTGATGCGGACGGTGACCGATACCGCGATCGTCTACTCGGTGCTGGCCGGCCATGATCCGGCAGACCCGCTGACCCGGGCTGCCGTTGGCCGGGTCAAACCGGATTATCGGCGTTACCTGAAGCGCAATGGGCTGCAGGGCGCTCGACTGGGCGTGCTGCGCGCTCTGGTCAGAACAGAGACAGACGCGGACATGGATACGGACAGGGGCATGGATGCGAACATCGCCGACCCCGAAGTCGTGGCGCGCTTCAACCAGGCGATTGAGGATCTGCGCCAAGCCGGTGCCGTCATCATCGATCCGTTCCAGATTCCAGACTTCGAGCGCCTGACCAAGGCGACCGGTTTCTGCAGCCGCTTCCGCTATGACCTGAACCGTTATTTGCAAACCTTGGGACCAAACGCGCCCATTCGCTCCCTGGACGAGGTGGTGGCGAGCAACCAGTTCTTGCCCCAGAGCGCCGGGGCGATGCAGTGGGCCATGGCGGTCGACGCTGATCCCGGTTCACAACAGCCGCCCTGCGTTGACGTCCAGGGTGATCCGCGACGCAAGGCCTTGCTCGAGGCCGTCCTCGCCGCGATGGACGAACAGCAGATCGATGCGATCATTTACCCCAGTTGGAGCCATCCGCCGCGCCTCATCGGTGACAGCGACAGCCCCCACGGCAACAACAGCCCGGTGATCGCGCCCCATACCGGGCAACCGGCCATCACGGTGCCGATGGGCTTCACCGACAGCGGCTTGCCGCTGGGCCTGCAACTGCTGGCGCGGCCGTTCGACGAGCACAAGCTGTTCCAATATGCCTACGCCTATGAGCAAGCGACTCAACATCGTCGTCCGCCGCCCGGGTTTGGTCGCCTTCAGCCCGAGGCGGTCGTCGCGCCACGGTGATGCTCATCACGCAAACGCAGAAGCGCATCTGACGCGTGAACCGCCTCAGGCAGGTGGCTGACCGACCTGGCAGTGGTTGAAACACGACAGCGTTGAGCAAGGCCGAACGAGGTTGCGCCCATGACGCGTCACGCCGCGCGTCAATTCCACGCCAGCTCAGCGCGCGTTTGCCAGTACAGCGTTGGGTCCTCGGCGAGCATCTCGATCAGCGCCTCTGCCTCAGAATCCCAAGCGATGGTCAACGCGTTCAGATTCGACTGGAGCTGCGTCTCAGTCGCCGCGCCGCTGAGCACGACCGAGGCCCAAGGCCGGGCAAGGGCTGCCGCCAGCGCCACGGCATCGAGTGAGGCATTGAACCGCCCGGCGAGGGTCTCGAGCCGCTGCCGTCGGGCCTGAAAGCTTGCCGCCTGATTGCGCGCGGTCAGGCGCCCATTGGCCAGCGCTTCTTTGATGATCACGGCCAGCCCTTCGTGATGGGCCGCGTCCAACGCTGCCCCGGATGAGGGCTCGAGCAGGTTCCAGGTCGCCTGCACGGCATCGAACAGGCGCACGCCATCGACCTGCAGGGTCAGCGCCTTCTCCAGCGTGACGCCCTGCCGCGGACCGCTCAAGGTCAGCCCGATCCTTGTACCCGCGGCCTTCAGTCGCGCCAGTTCGCCATGCACGGTGCGATCATTGAGCACCCCGCTGTCCAGGGTCGCGGAATGGATCTGATACAGATCCAGGTAGCCGTCCAGGTTGGTCTGGGTCTCCTGCCACTGTCGCTGCAGCACCGCGAGCGAATGCTCCTTGACCTCGTGCTGTTCGGCGTCGATCCGCCATTCGGCGGTGTAGGTATAGCCCCACTTCGAGGCGATGGTCACGGCCTCGGCCGGCACCTCGCGCGAGCGCAGCCAGTCGCCCAGGAATAACTCGCCGCGACCATAGGAGCGTGCGGTGTCGAAATAGCCGATCCCAGCCCGCCAGGCGGCATCGAGCACCGCGAAGGCGCGCTCGCGCATCGCCTCGATGCTGCGGCCGCTGCGGGTATCCTCGCCATGGCCGAGGTTGATGTAACCGGGACGCCCCAAGGCGGCGAGTCCCAGTCCGAGCACGCTTGGGCGCTGTTGATCGATGAGCGGGTGCAGGGGTGAAGGGGTTGGCTGGCGCATGATTAAGCGGTGGGGCTGCTCAAACGGAGTTGGTTGGATGGGGGCGCGATCGCCCGAAACTGATCGGCGGGTTCGGCCATGATCACCGTGCTCGCCATGCCGAGCCCAAGCATCAGGGCTCGATTCAACCTGAGTCCCAACAGTGTCCGCGTGATGGAAACCATGATCCTCTCCAAGAACAGCCCACTGGCGTCGCTGATGCAGACCTTTCCCCGCCCAGGACGTCTGGACTGGATCGGCCTGCGACCGGCGAAGCGCGCGGCATTGATCCGTGTCGAGGCCGCGCAGGCCATCACCGGCGCGGGTCTCGAGGGCGATCACTACGGTAGCCGGACGGGAAACCGCGGCATCACCCTGCTGCAGGCCGAGCATCTGCCGGTGATCGCCGCGTTGACTGGAGTCGAAGAGGTAGCGCCGGACAGGCTGCGTCGCAACCTGCTCGTGTCCGGCATCAACCTGGTGGCGCTCAAGGGGCAGCGCTTTCAGATCGGCGAGGTCGTGCTGGAGGGTGCGAGCTTCGCGCATCCCTGTTCACGCATGGAGGAGGTCTTGGGGCCCGGCGGCTACAACGCCATGCGCGGCCATGGCGGACTCTGCGCGCGCGTGATCCAGGGCGGGCTGCTGCGCGTCGGTGATGCTCTTATTGCGGCTGATGCCGCTACCAATGCCCAGTCCCCGGCTCGCCCTTGAAGGGG
>CAZTYV010000265.1:0-3823 GCA_964617675.1 uncultured Halochromatium sp.
AGGTGATGAACGGCGCCACCGACTTGCTCGGGCGGTTCGGCCGCGGCTGAGGATCGGTTTTCCTGCGCTTGCGATCGATGAGGGCGGGCTCGCGCTCACCATCGCTGACCCCTTAAGCGGAGCTGAGATCGTCGCCGTGCCGCGGGGGCTGCGCAGGAGGCTCGAGCGGAAGGCTGATCAGGAAGCGGGCGCCGCCGAGCGCGCCACGGGTCACCTTCAGGGTTCCGCCGATGCTGTTGAGGTTCCGCAGCGTGACGCTGAGCCCGAGCCCGGTGCCGACTCCCGGCGGTTTGGTGGTGAAGAAGGGGTCGAAGATCCGCGTGCGGATGGCATCGGGGACGCCGGGTCCCGAATCGTCGACGCTGATTCTGATGCGGTCGTCGATGCGCTCGGCATCGATGGCAATCTGCCGCTGCTCTTGGCCCTTGAGGGCATCGATGGCGTTGAGGAGCAGATTCAGTACCGCCTGCTCGAGGATCGCGGGGTCCGTGACCAGCTCCGGCAGGTCGGGCGCGATCCGACGCGAGAGCGTTACCCCGAGCTTGGCGAGATCGCTCTCCAGCAGCCCCGACACCGCGCTGATCACCGCGGGGACCGAGGTGGCTGTCAGCCGGCCGGTCCCGCCGCGCGCATAGTGCAGGATGCCGTCGACGATCTTGTCGATGCGCTTGACTTGATGGAGGCTGCGCTCAAGCAGATCGAGAAGGCTCGGCTCGGTGACATGGAGCTTGAGGTGGTCAAGGTAGTTCATCAGCCCCATCAGCGGATTCTTGACCTCGTGGGCAACACCACCGACGAAGCTGCCGAGCGCCGAGAGCTTTTCGATCTCAGCCGAGCGTTCATAGGCATCGGTCAGCTCCTGTTGCATGCGGCGCTCCTCGGAGATGTCGGCAACCATGCCGACCGCGCCAAGCGTCTTGCCGGTCTCATCTCGGATCAGCGAGACGGTCAGCAGACCCCAGACCACTGAGCCACTCGCGGTCAGGTAGCGCTTCTCGATGCGATAGGCCGGGATGTCGCCGTTCCAGAGCTGCCGGTAGAGTGCGAGGTCGGTCTCGGCATCATCGGGGTGCGTGAATTCGACAAAGGGCGTCTGCGCGAGCGCTCGGTCACTGCGCTCCAGGAGCCTCTGAAGCGCCGGGTTACTGATGCGTGGGCGGCCCTGTTCGTCGACCAGCGCGATGCCGGTCGGGGCGTTCTGAAAGATGGCCCGGAACTTCGCCTCGCTTTCCGCGAGCTGGCGGAGCAGGGGATTGGTGATGCGGACGAAGAGCCAGGCGCCGGCGCTGGCCAGGAGCAGCGCGATCACGAGCGCGACCGTCGCCGCGATCAGGAAGGGCCGCTGCACCTCGATGAGATCGACCTTTGCGACCAGGCCCCAGCCCAGGTCCTTGATTGGCTGGACCGCCGCGAGCACCCGCTTGCCGCGGTAATCGAGCCCGACGAGGGTGCCGGCCTCGCCGGATAAGGCGCGCCGCATCGGCTCGGCCAGTTTGGTGTCCCACGGGATCTTGACCGTCTCTTCAGTGGTGGTCTGCCCGAAGCGGTGGCTCAGCAGGAACTCGATCTGCGCGCCCTCGCGGCGGGCGAGCGTGAATTCACCGGTGTCCCCAAAGCCTTGATAGGCGGCATGGGCCATGCGAATCTGACTGAGCGTGGCGCCGCTGGCGCCGCCCGGCACCTCATCGGACCAGCGGGCGTCGAAGAGGGCAACCGCCCCGATCAGCGAGGCCTGGCTGACAGCAATCTCACGCAGCAGGTTCCGTTGCTGCTCCATCGCGGCTCGGTACAGGGTCGCAATCGCGATTGCCGCACTGCAGAGCGAGACCAGGATCAGGATCGCGAGGAGCAGCTGCTGGCGACGGTCCCAAGTGATCTTCGGCATCTGATGGCTCACTCCAGCTGCGCCCGCTGCTCGCGATGAATGGACCGCTCAAGCGTATCATCGACCGCGGCTCGCAGCTGCCTTCGGCAGCGCAGGCGCCCATCGGCTTGAACCTGCCCTTCGGTCAATCCGCGAAGCCCAGGCTGTCGTCGATCAAGAGATGATAGCAACCCTAGGACCGTCGCCAATGATGGCCACATCCACCGCGCCCACCAAGCGGTGATGAAGAGCGCCGATTCAGTGACGTCCACGCCTTCGCCAAGCAGGCCATCGCCCGCGTTCCGGACGCCGAAGGCTACCGCGTCGACGACCAGGCGCGCATGCTGCGCCTGACCCCGTCGGCCGACCTGCGCCGCCGCCTGCGCCGGCAACTGCCCGCCGAGGTGCTGCGCGAGACCCACGAGTACCTGCTCTCGGCGCACGTGGGCATCGTCGAGGAATCGATCCAGCGGGTGCGCGAGGACGACCGCCAGGGCGCTGCCTGGCCGGACATCCAGTACCTGTGGCCGCAGCACCCGATCTGCCAGTGGCTCATCGACCGCGTCGTCGGTGAGCCTGGTGCTCGATGCATCCTCGGCCCTGGCGTGGATCTTCGAGCGCACCGATCCCGAGGAACGGGTGCTGGCCGACCATCTGCTGGAGATGCTGCTCACCGACGATGTCCTGGTGCCGGCGCTATGGCACGCGGAGGTCGCCAACGCGCTGCTGGTGGCTGAGCGCCGAGGCGTGGTCGGCGAGGCACGGGTGATCGACTATCTCCATCGTCTGTCGCGCTTGCCCATCGTGACCGATGATGTCTCGGTGTCTGCCCGGCAGGAGCTTGTCATGGCGCTCGGCCGCGAGCATCGGCTCTCCGCCTACGACGCGACCTATCTGGAGTTGGCCTTACGTACCGGGTCCACGCTGGCCTCCTTCGATGGCAAACTCCTTGCCGCAGCCCGTACGGCGGGCGTGACGATCTACGGCTTGACCTGAGCGAGAGCCGCCTGGGCGCGACGCATCTGGAGCTGAAAGAACAATGGACAACGGCGAACGATTTGATGTCTTCCCGGGCATCGTCAACGAGAACGAGTTCTACAGCCACCACTTCTTCGCCCACGTCTTCCAGTCCCGTATCAAGGACTGGCTGCAGCAGCGGGCCCCTAGCCGCGATCAAGCCGCCGATGGGCCGGCCGAGGAGGCCGCCAGCGATCAGCCGCCGCCCGATGCGCCACCGGACCCGCCCGCGAAGCGCCTCGCCAGCCTGGCGAAGCCGATCTTCCGACAGCACGCTGAGTATCCGGCCGAGCCCGACTTCGATGCCCGACCGCGCTGGCATCGCACGCTACACCGCGGCCTGCTGGCGGCGCTCGGCTACCGCGTTGAACCGAGCGAGCAGGAGTGGAGCGCCGGCCAACCGCTGCCGAGCTGGGCCGCGGTTGGAAAGGGGCAGGGCGCCGCACAGGCCGCTGCCCAGCTGCCCGAGCTGGTCGTTATCCCGGCCTTCAACCCGGAGCAGAATGCGCACCCGGACGACCGGCCACCGACCCGCTCGACGCCACCCTGTGCGCGCGCCACTTCCGCATCCAGGAGGTCCCGGCGCCCTAGCTCGGCAAGCACAAGCAGCACCCTCGGCCGCTCGCGGAGATCCTCTCCGACGGCCTCTTCGCCACCGACCACCCGCCGGCTTACGATAAGGCGTCCAAGTCCAATGGCAGCGAATCGTGGTTCAGCCCTCCGAGCGAATCGAGATCAAAGACAGCCCCTGGACGATCCGAATCGGCGCCGATGCGCACCAAGCCATACAGGATCGCGCCGGCCTGGAGCGGCTGCTGCGCTATTGTGCTCGCCCACCGTTCGCGCTCGAGCGGCTGGAGCGGCTTGACGACGAGCACGTCGTCTATCGGTTGCCCAAACCACAACGTGACGGCACCACGGCGCTGACGCTCACGCCACTGG
>CAZTYV010000266.1:0-3788 GCA_964617675.1 uncultured Halochromatium sp.
CGCACCTTCATTCCAGGCCAGGTTCGACGAACTCGGTACACGACAGCTGAGCACTTTTGCTTGGAGGCAATAGCCCTGGCTGGCGGATGCTCAGGCATCAGGTAAGATGCCCGTCCAACGGTAGACGTAGACTGAGCACGATAAGACGGATGATGTTGCAGATCCTGGCGATCGCCGGCGGCGGGGCCCTTGGCGCCGTGGCGCGGTTTGGCGTCTCAACCGGCGTCTATCGGCTCTTCGGTCGCGATTTCCCCTGGGGAACCCTCGCCGTGAACGGCCTCGGCTCCTATGCAATGGGTCTGCTGTTCGTCCTTTTTCTGGAGCGCGGATTGGTTGCGCCTGAGCTGCGCGCGGCTGTATTGGTCGGCTTTCTTGGGTCCTTCACCACCTTCTCGACCTTTTCGCTCGAAACCCTCGTGCTGGTCGAGCAGGGCGAGGCGCTGCGCGCCTTGCTCAATGTGGCGGGCAGCGTGCTGATCTGTCTTGGCGCCTGCTGGGCAGGAATCGTCAGCGCGCGGCTGTTGTAACGCTCGTCAAGCCGCGGGTGCGCTAGCGGATCGTCCTGACCCCGATGCTGTTGGGCGGTGTCGGTTCGGCTTCAGCCGGCGACCGCCCCAGCGAGTGCCTCCAAGGGCGGCACCCACGCTCGTCCCTGGGCCTTGGCCACCTCGGGCTGGCACAGCCGTCCACGGGCGAGGTTCAGCCCGTTGAGCAGATGCGGATCATCGCGTAGCGCCCTGGCGACGCCCTTGTCGGCGAGTGCGAGGACGAACGGCAGCGTGGCGTTGTTCAGAGCTCGGGTGGCGGTGCGTGCGACCGCGCCCGGCATGTTGGCGACGCAATAGTGGATGACGCCCTCGACCTCGAAGGTCGGCGCCTCGTGGGTGGTCGGACGCGAGGTCTCGAAGCACCCGCCCTGGTCGATGGAGACGTCCACTAGCACGGCCCCCTGCTTCATCCGCTGGACCTGTTCGCGTGTCACCAGCTTCGGCGCGGCCGCGCCCGGCATCAGCACCGCGCCGACCACTAGGTCCGCCTCGAGGACCGAGAGCTCGAGATCATGGGCCGTCGCGAACAGGGTGCGCACCCGGTTGCCGAAGCGCTCGTCGAGATGGCGCAGGGCGCCGAGGTCCTTGTCGAGGACGGTGACGTCGGCGCCCAGTCCCACTGCCATGGCGACCGCGTTGCTCCCCACGACACCCGCGCCGATGATGGTCACCCGCGCTGGCTCTACGCCGGGCACGCCGCCGAGCAACAGCCCCCGCCCGCCCTGAGCGTTCTCGAGGCAATGGGCACCGGCCTGGATCGCCATCCTGCCGGCAACCGCGGACATGGGCGCAAGCAGCGGCAGATGCCCCGACACGTCGGTCACGGTCTCGTAGGCGATGCAGATGGCGCCGCTCGCCAAGAGGTCGTCCGTCTGCTGGCGATCCGGCGCCAGGTGCAGGTACGCGAAGAGTGTGTGGCGCGGCTCGAGCAGGGCACGCTCGTCCGGCTGCATCTCCTTGACCTTGACGATGAGCTCGGTGCGCTCGAGCACGGCCTGCGCGGAGGGCAGGACCTCTGCGCCCGCGGCCGAGTAGTCCTCGTCCCAGAACCCGATCGCCGCCCCGGCGCAGGTCTCGACCAGGACCGCGTGGCCTCGCGTGGTCAACTCCCGGACCGAGGCGGGCGTCAGGCCGACCCGATACTCGTTGTTCTTGGTCTCTTTGGGCACCCCGATGTTCATGCTCCAGTCCTCCTCATCGGCAGCCGCTCGACGAGCACCGACGACCCACGCGTTTCAGTCAAAATGGGGCCGACCTCAAGGGGTGCCAGCCCTAAAGGTAACCATCGCGCGTAAAGAGGCACCGTCCGAGGAGTCGGCGATCTGCCGCTATGCCAGTGCCGGCTGTCGATGTGCGGTCGGTCATGATCCGGCGGACTAGCCACGTGATCTTCAGCCTCGAGGAGCTCGCCGGTCAGCATCGGCCCCTGAGTGGGACAAGCTGCACCGGCTGCTGCGCTCCGAGCGGTCTATCGAACCCACATCGCCCTTGCCCTGTCCGCGAGCCTGCTCGGCACCGTGCGGGACGCATCCAGTCCAGCACAAGCACTGTCCGGCGACCAGGAATCCGCCTGCGGCGCGATCATGTGCCTGGTCGGCGGCTCCGGCGTCGCCGAGTGCGCGCCCTACCTCGCCCGCTACTTCGCGATTACGGCGCCGAACCCGACGGAGCTGTTCGACCGCCGGCTCGACTTCCTGAACCTGTCCCCGCAAGTGATCTGCCAGGCGACGTGCGTCCGCTGATCGCCCGCTACGGCGCGACCTGCCAGCCGGGCACCCTGGTCAACTGGCTCAACGCACAGACCCGCTCCTGCGAGATCCACAACTCGGACGACTCGGACGACTGCCGCCCGACCGGAAACGAGTGGCGCGTGTGCGCGCCGTTCTTCGAGCACGGCTACACGACCTACGAGGCGCCAACGCTCCACGAACAGTGTCACGAAGAGAGGGATGGGGACGGGTATCGGGTCGAGTTGTGCTCCTACACATGGACCGAGGCCGGCGCGCCGGCGTTTGTCGAGACAACACCGGCTCAGACCAGCACTCGGCATCTCAGCCGATCTCCCCGTTTCGATCTGGGCGACTGACGGGACCGACCATGGACCACAGCATCGAGGAGCAGACTGGCCGCGCAATGCAAGCGAAAGCAGTGGTCGACAAAGAGAAGGTGTCCGCGGCCGTACGAGAACTGGCCGACGAGCATCGGGGCATCCCGCGCTCGGACACGGCGCGCCTGCGCGAGGTCCTCTGATGCGAGCGAGCAGGTTGGCGTGATATGCTCTTGACGACATATGTCTTTCGAGGCATCTTGGTTGGATGACTTGGTCGGTTCTGCTTGAAGCCGCCTTCGCGGAGGAATTTCGGGAACTGGCCGAAGCGGTTCAGGATGAGCTGCTCGCACACGCGAAACTGTTGGAAGCGTTCGGACCGCATCTCGGCCGTCCACGGGCGGATACTCTGAAGGGATCGCGCCACGCGAACATGAAGGAGCTGCGTTTCGATGCAGCTGGCGGCGTCTGGCGAGTCGCGTTCGCGTTTGACCCCAGACGCCAGGCGATCCTGCTGGTCGCCGGTGACAAGGCAGGAACGGCGCAGAAGCGCTTCTACAAGCAGTTGGTTCGCAAGGCCGACGAGCGCTTCGACGCGCATCTGAAGCGCCTGACGGCAGAGAACGGAGGCAAACGATGAAGACGTTGACGGACATGATGAACACACTCCCCGAGGAGCGGCGCGCACGGGTGCAAGCCCGCGCGGACCGACTCATCGCCGAGGAGATGACGCTGCGCGATCTGCGCAAGGCGCGCGATCTCACACAGGTTCGGATGGCCGAGCTCCTCGGTGTCGGACAGGAAAACATCTCACGGCTTGAGGGACGCGCCGATATGCTGCTCTCGACGCTGCGCAGCTATGTGCAGGCCATGGGCGGCTCCCTCGACCTGGTCGCCCGCTTTCCCGACCGCCCGGACGTGTCCCTCTCGGGGCTGTTCAGCAATGACCGGCCCGAAGACGCAACGGCGCAGCAGCACACAAGGAACGAGCAACACCCGGTGTAATAATGGAGACGGCGATGGGCGAGCTGATCACGCAGACATCCACGGTCGTGAAGACGGCTCCCGGCGCCCCGGGATGCCGTCGCTGATCGTGCGCGCGGGCGCAGCCGCCAAGAAGCGCTTCTTGGAGTTCTTCAAGGAGTGGCTCCAGGAGTACATCGAGGCCGCAGGGCTAGCCGAGGACCCGAACG
>CAZTYV010000267.1:0-2636 GCA_964617675.1 uncultured Halochromatium sp.
GAAGCGTCAATCGGGACCCGGCGGCTGGGGGATCGTCCCCGAGATCAGCGTCCGCTACAGCGAGCACCATTGTCCAATCCACGACCTGGCCGGCTGGCGCAAGGAGCGGCTGCCCGAGCGCCCCTCGGGCGTCATGACACTCCTCCCCGACTGGGTCTGCGAGGTCCTCTCCCCCGGTCACGAGCGCAAAGACACCCTCACACATTTCATGCGCCTGCAACGGGCCGGTGTCCCGTTCTACTGGATTATCGCGCCCGAAGAGCGCACCTTGATCGCCTATGCCTTGGAGGCTGGCGGCTACCACGCCGTGTTCTCAGCCGAGGGACCGGAAGAAACCTCCGGAAGAGCGCGTATCCCGCCGTTCAACGAGATCGCGATCGACCTTCGCGCCCTGTTTGGCGAGCTGGCCTAAGGCCGATGCTTCAAGCTCGCTGACCTGCTCATCGGCCCCTGACGCGTCAGTCGGGCACGACTGGGGAATGACCAAGACCGACACCCCCGAGCGACAACCGACTCCAGTCGCCTAGTCCGACGCCCTGCTCAAAGACTCGTGCCACTGCGCCGGGGTCTGTATCCGTAGACGGGTTTGACCGGCCAGCGCAAGCAGATCGCGATCACCAGTCACCAGACCGTCAGCATTGGCCCTCTACCGTCCGTTGCGAGCCCAGGCGACGGCGTCCTCGACATCCTGCTCAGTCAGGCCCAACGCCTCCAGCTTAGAGCGCACCTCGTCCGCACGGCTCGTGCGCAAGGGCACGAGCACAATACGACCATCCTCGTCTCGCACGTCAAAGTAGTCCACGCCAGGGTAGTTGGCCACCACCGCCTTGGGGAGGGTTAGCTGATTCTTGGATGTCTTCTTCGCAAGCATGGTCGGCAAGCAGCAGCATCGTCGCTGGCAAGGAATCAAGGATTTCTTTCACGAGACTATGGTGCCCAATGCGCGGCGTCAAGCGTCCTCAGGACCGCTGAGCACCCTGAACGCCCGCTCCGAGAACCAGCTGCGCGTCTTACGCTGTTGATCCCAGCAGCACGAAGGCGACGTGGCGAGGAGCGACCGCGGTTGACGATACGCTCGGCGAGCCAAGCCAAGAACCGGGGCACCCGGCCATGAGCGCCGCCCTCGCCCTCTGCGCCAAGCTGACCGAAACGGCCGATGAATATGAGCGTGCGCGCCTGATTGCCGAGGCCTTCGACGTCCTCGAGGCCCGCTTTCCGCAGATCACGGACCTCGCCACCCAAGGGCACCTGCGCGAGTCTGAACTGCGCCTGCAGAAAGAGAACAAGGGCGTCGAGCTCCAGATCGAACAAGTCGAGCTCAACCTGCATAAGGCCAAGGCTGGAAACGTCGGACTTTTGTGCATACACTGGCCTCCATGGACATTGAGTTCACGTGGGACGAGACCAAGCGCCAGGCGAACCGGCGCAAGCACGGCATCGATTTCGCCGACGCCGTGGAGGTTTTCTACGACGACCTGGCCTACACCCTGGCCGATCCCGACCACCATGCCGAGCAGCGCTTCGTCACGGTCGGGCTCGACGCCTTCGGGCGCGTTCTGGTAGTCGTTTACACCCAGCCCAACGAGCTCACCATCCGCATCATCTCAGCGCGGCAGGCCACGGCGGCCGAGCGCCGACACTACGAGCAAGGTTGAACCATGCGCGACGAGTACGATTTCACCGAAAGCGAGCGCGGCGCCATCGCAAAGACGGCCAAAGAGCGGATCACTATCCGACTCGATCCCGACATCATCGAGTGGTTCCGCGATCGCGTGAAAGGCGGGGGGAACTACCAGACCCTGATCAACGAGGCCCTGCGCGAGCACATCGATCGCCAGAGCGGCGCGGATCTGGAGAGCACGCTGCGCCGCGTGCTCCGCGAGGAGCTGAGCGCAGCCAGTCCGTAGGACCGCTCACAGCCAGGGCGAAACCGTTCTGCCCGTCGACGGCAGCGATGTCCTGCTCACCCAGCGCAAGCTAGCCCACCATCTGATCGAACGCGGCGCGCACTCCGTGTTCATCGTCAAGGACAATCAGCCCGCCCTCGCCGCCGACATCCGAGTGCACTTCGCCGAGCGCGGCGAGCCTGACTTCCGCGAGCAACCCGAGTTGCACCACGGCCGCATCGAAAGCCGCGCCATCTGGACCTCCACCGCGCTCACCGACTCTCTCGATGTCCCCCATGTCGGCCAAGTCTTCGCCATTGAGTGGCACAGCATCGAGAAAAAGGCCGCCAAGCGCTCCGCCGAGATCGTCTATGGCGTCACCTCCCATACCCCCTTAGAGAGCATAAGCAGCGAGCAGGAGCGAACTTGCGAGAAAGGAATCAAGGCGTTCTTACGCGCCAGTATGGCGCCCAATGCGAAGCGTCAAGCGTACTCAGAACCGTTGAGCACCCTGGACGCCCGTGCTGAGAACGAGCACGCCTCACCCTGTGAATCCCAGCAGCACCAACGCGACCTGGCGAGCGAGCGACTGCGGTTAGAGATAGACTCGACCAGCAAAGCCAAGAACCGGAGTACATGGCCATGAGCGCCGCCCTTGACCTCTACGCCAAACTGACGGAGACCACCGACGAGAAAGAGCGCGCGCCTGATTGCCGAGGCCTTCGACGCCCTCGAGGCCCGATTTCCGCA
>CAZTYV010000267.1:2646-3778 GCA_964617675.1 uncultured Halochromatium sp.
CCGAGAACCGCCACCTACAGTCCGAAGTCAAAGAGGCAGAAAAGATGTTGACCCGGTCGAGCTGATCAACGGCGAGATCGTCCAGAAGCCCATGAGCCACTTCGAGCACGGGTTTGCCCAAGCCGGTGTCATCGAGAGGACACTGCATGCCTGATGACTATGACAGCCCATGGAAGGACATCTTGGAAGCCCATTTCCCGGACTTCATGGCCTTCTTCTTCCCCGCGTCCGCGGCTGAGATCGACTTCAGCCGCAGCGTAGAGGCGCTTGACAAGGAGCTCGCGCAGGTGGTGCAGGATGCCGAGCTGGGGCGTCGCCTGGCCGACAAATTGCTGAAGATTTGGCTCCTCGATGGCAGCGAGCAGTGGCTCTTGGTGCACATCGAAGTCCAGGGGCAGTCCGAAAGTGGCTTCGCCGAGCGCATGTTCGTCTACGGCTACCGCATCTACGACCGTTACCGGCGCACCGTCGTTAGCCTCGCCGTGCTCGCCGACGAGTCCCCGCATTGGCGTCCGCGGCGCTTCCAGGTCGGGCGCTGGGGCAGCCGCATCGGCATCCGCTTTCCGAGCGTCAAGTTGCTCGATTACGCCGGACGCGAGGCCGAGCTTGCGGCCAGTGACAACGTCTTCGCCACCGTCGTGCTCGCCCATCTGGCCAATCAAGCCACTCGCCGCGATGCGCAGGCGCGCTTTGCGCAGAAGCTGCAGCTCACCCGCCGCCTGTATGAACGCGGCCTGCCGCGGCAGACCATCATCGATCTCTACCGGTTCCTCGACTGGCTGATGCGCCTGCCCGAGGATCTGGAGCTGCACTATACTGATGCCATCTTCCGGATCGAGGAGCAGTTACAAATGCCCTACCTCAGCTACGTCGAGCAACGTGGCGAGCAACGTGGCGAGCAACGTGGCGAGCGCCGCGGCGAGCGCCGCGGTCTGAGCCTCCTCTTGCGGGCTCAGCTCGAGCAACGCTTCGCCCCGCTTCCAGCCGCACGCATCGAGCAACTCGAACAGGCCGACGCGGAGCAGCTCCTGCGCTGGGGCAAACGCCTCAACGACGCCCGCAGCCTCGACGAGGTCTTCGCCGATGGCAACACACAACCGCCAAGCGCGTCGGGACAGCCGCAGCACTGAGT
>CAZTYV010000268.1:0-3730 GCA_964617675.1 uncultured Halochromatium sp.
ACCGATGCCGATGGCTCGGTCGACGCCGATGGTCGCGTCTTTCCATGATTCATCGGGAAAGGCCTCCGATACCCAGTACCGCGCGGAAAGGGCGGGAAAGACGGCGAGGATCAGCCATGATGATGAGATAATGCTGGTTGAAGAAGGCGTGTACGCGACCGGCAACCTGGCCGCACATCAGGTCGTCGACCCGAGGCTCGCGTGGCTCGGAGCATACATCATCAGCGCGCGACTGCCCTGAGGTCGCCCCGACACGCGGCAAGCGGCATCGGCTTGCTCGCACCGCACCTCAAGAGACCATCACGCGCGGGCGGTCGCGGGCTGCTGACGCAGAGGCCGCGCCGACCAGCTGCCGCGGCTTGGGTCGCGCCTCGGGCGTCTTCTTGACGGAACCCTCGCCTGTCATGCGCGTGCCCTCGGAAGCCGTTTTGCTGACACTCAACGCGGGCGCGGGCAGCGGCGGCGGTGCACCCATGATCCGGCGGAAACGATAAGCCGGCGCCGGTGCTGCCGGCGCGGCGACCTCCTTACCAATGCCCTCGATGCCAGAGTCCAGATAGGCGACTGCCCAGCCGGTAATGAGAAAGAGCACCGGGATCGCCTGCAAACCGAGATAGACGGTCGCAATGGAAAAGATGACCGAGGCATAGACCCCAGCTAGGGTAAACGCGAGCGAGCTGCCGCGCGGGTCTGCGAGTGGCTGGCGCATGCCATGAATGAACAAACGCAGCGTCATGCCGAGCAGGATCGCAACCAGACTCACCACCGCGACCAAGCCGTGCATGATCAGCAACAGCAGATAATAGTTGTCGATCGACGGCATGCCCGGCACCGTGGGCCAGTCCGTCAATCCCCAGCCGAGCCAAAGCTTTTCCGCTGCGATGTCCGCGTACTTGATCAGCAGTTCCCATCGATACGCCGCCGATTCCTGCGCAACGGTCTGTGCCCCCTCACGCCCGACCGAGACATAGTCGAGGAACCAGATGACCCCCGGCACGCCGACGAAGATCATCACAGCGATGGCCACCCCAACGGCCGCCACGCGCTGACGCGAGCGACCGACGGCGACCACAATCGCCGCCAGGATCGCCCCGATCCAAGGGCCCCGCACCATGGTCATGAGCACGCCCGCGAGCAGCCCAAGGCTCACCAGCTGCCCTGTGCTGATCGGCAGCCAAGGCGCGAACTTCGGTTTTGCGTCCCAGGCGTTGCTCCATTGCAGCCAGCGCGCCAGCCGAAAACCGATCACCATGATGACGCCGGCCAGGATCGCGTGGCCAAAGGGTCCGGCAACCCGCGCGAAGCCCCAGCGAAAGGTCGTCACCCAACGCGCTTGTCCCGGAAAGAAGGGGTCCAGGATCATCCGCCAAGGCGTTGTGCCCATCCTGAACTCGTAGACCGAGACCGCTGCGATGATGAATAGGCAGATGACGATGGTCTTCGCGAACTGCACCCGAAGACCGGCCGGCTCAACCAGGCTCTTAGCAAAGAGATAGGGCAGCACGACCCAGGTGAGCATGTTGAACATGAGATTCTGCGCATCGCTATAGCCCGAGGCGCGTAACTCCGAGATGCTCGCCGCCAGCGTGAAGGCATAGACCAGAATATCCATTCCGTGGAAACGCAGGCCTGGCATTCCACGCATGACGAAGACCGCGGCGGTACCGACCGCAGCCGCCTGCCCGAAGGTCGGGTCCGGCAGACCCGGCGCATTCCAGCGGTAGTACTCCGGCAGCAGCAGCATCGAGGGCAAGTACACCCATAGGAACGCTGCATGCGGGCCGCGGGTGAGACCGATGAAGACGGCCAGTGCCCCGGGGATCAATGCGATGATCGCTAGCATAGGAGCGAATCGACGGCGCCAGTCAGCAGGTGCAACTTGATGTGAAAGCGCATCATCCGTCGGGCCTGGACTGACCGTTGAGGCTCAGTCCGCAGCCGCCGCTTCCGCGGTCCGAATGACCCGTGCAGGCACGCCGGCGGCAACGGCGTGCGCGGGGATATCCTTGGTGACTACAGCATTGGCGCCGATCACCGCACCGTCGCCGATGCTGACGCCGGGCAGCACGGTGACCCCCCGGCCGATCCAGACCTGGCGGCCGATGCGAATCGGCCTGCCCTCGTGTCCAGCCCAGCGCAAGGCGGCCTCACCACCGACGCGATGATTGGCATCGCGGATGCTGGTGTATTCACCAATCATGCTGCCCGCACCGATCGTGATGCCGCTGAAGGCAACCAGATGAACGCCGCGGGACATCACAACCTCATCGCCGATCTCGATCCGTGCCTGCTCACGCGTCTCCCAATAAAGCCCGGGATAGAGATAGAGGGCGCGACCGGTACGGACCCGGCCCGTGCCATGGACCTCGATCGGACCGAGCACCACCACCGAAGGGTCGAGCGGCTCGCACAGCCTCGCCCGCAGCCGCGTATGGCTCCAGAGGCGGCCAAGCGGCTCCAGTACGCGCTGACGCAAACGCGCCAGCGGCACGAGCAACATGACCGCAGTCGACTTCAGCTTGACAGTCAAGGCGCATACCTCGGCGCTGATCAGGAATCGATGGTCCAGCAGCCGCCGCTCGCAAACCGAGCTGCTGCGGCTCGGACCTCACTTGTACTCGATCAAACCCCGCTGCCGCCCGGCGCGACGGTCGCGGTAAAACCCCAGCTGGCCGACCAGGATCGGGATCTGCTGCAGGTGCGAATGGACCCCATAGAGCAGCCGCGTCACCGCACTCGGGTCCTTCCAGCCCACGCGCTTGGCGGTGCGCACCGCCAGCAGAGTGAAGAGGCCTAGCGCGAGCAGCAGCGGCCAGAGGCGCCAGAGCAGCAGCGAGAGGCCGATCCCGCCGATGGCAATCGCGAGCAGGATCGACGCATGCAACCGATTGCGACGCACCTCGCGCGACCACAACGGCGTTGCCGTCCCGCGCAAACGCTCGGCCACCTCGGCGTAGGCATGCCCGGCGCGCACGGCACGGCGCCAGTATTGGCCCCAGCGGGTGATCGCGAGGTCGTGCTGGGTCATGGCGGCATCGATGTGCAAGATCCGATAGCCGGCAGCACGCAGGCGCTGACAGAGCTCCGGCTCTTCGCCAGCGATCAGGCTCGCATCGAAGCCGTCGACCTGCGCCAAGGCATCGCGACGCATTAAGGCATCACCGCCGCAAAACTCACTCTCACCCGGGGGATAGACCCAGTCCAGGTCCAAGACCCGATTGTAGATCGAGCCCTGTGGGTCGAGCTCGCGCCGATGTCCCCAGACCACGGCGACGTGCGGGTCCGAGAGCGCCGGCAGCGCGCGGGCGACGAACAGCGGATCGAGGATGGTATCCCCATCCAGGAACAGGATCAGCGGCGCTCGTGCTGCTCGCCAGCCGGCATTGCGCCCGAGTGCCGCGGACGGACGCTCAGGATGCACCACGATCACCCGGGCGCCGAGGGCCTCGGCGCGCTCGGCGCTGCCATCGGTGGAGTCGGAATCGACGTAGATGATCTCCACCGGCTGCGGCGCCTCGAGCATCGTCTGCACCGAGCGAATGCAGCGCAGCAGCCGCTCGCCTTCGTTGCGCCCGATGATGACGACGGAGAGCGCCGCGTTGTTCTCGACCGAGGTCATGAGTCACCTCCTTGCCATCGCTGGCGAGCAGTCATCGCAAGAGAACAGGTCGGAGACCGCTCCTCGGCGCTTGGCCCACTCATGCTGGGGCTCATCATTCGCAGCCTCCCT
>CAZTYV010000269.1:0-3693 GCA_964617675.1 uncultured Halochromatium sp.
CACCCAGTGCGGCACGCTCGGCGACCTGGGCTCGGATGACGACTACAACAAGACCGAGCTGTCGGTCATGGCCGCGAAGAGCCTCGGCAAGCATGCGCTGCAACTCGCCGGCTACTTTGGCGACACCCTCTATGGCAAGCTGCCGCCCTATGATCCGTTCCTGCTCGGTGGTTTCTTGCGCGGCTCGGGCTATCAGATCGATCAGCTCGTCGGCTCCCGCGTTGGCTTGGCGCGCGCCGTCTACAGCTACCAGCTCGCAGCACTGCCGGCAGTGCTCGGGCGCGGGGTCTATCTTGGCGGTTCGCTCGAGGCAACCCGTGCAAGCCTAGGCAGTGACCTGAACGACAACGGCGGCATCCGCCCCTCGGCCAGCGTGTTTCTGGGTGCCGACACCTTCCTCGGCCCGGCCTTCCTGGCTTGGGGCCAAGCCTTTGGGGATGAGAGCGCACAGACCTTGTATTTCATGCTCGGCATGCCGTAACGGCAACGGCCGAGCGGGTGCATGAGCCTTCTATAGATGAGGGAACGAGTGCGCCGGCGCTGCTAAGAATCACCAGGGTCAGGTCCTGTGCGGTGTTCTCCACCACCTGCACGCGCATGTCCTCCGGCAACTACATGCCCTCCGCCTTGAGCGTCTCGGCCGGGTTGTCCAGGAGTCGCTGCTTGAAGGCCTCATCCGCCCAGCACTTGGCAATGAGCTGTTGGTATTGGTTGGATTGGTCGTTCATCGTGTTCTCCGTTAGACATTCGTGAGTTGAGTAACGTGCCGTCACGGAATTGCCCGCCCTGGAGGCAAGCATGCCGTCCAGAAGCGGCGCCCTGGCCCAGTTAGCATGCCCGCTTAGCGGTGGTCAGACAATTAGCCAAATGGCTATCCTTGGTGCTCGTTCTCTCTCGCTGGATCGACCGGCGATCCCCGCCGGTTTGGTGTTGCTGATAGTTGGCCTCAGCCGGGTGCGCTCTCACCGGCCCAGATTGGTAGCCTCATGGCCGGTATGGGTCGCGTTACCCATCCAACCGCGGCGACCGTCTCCTGACCGGCCCAAAGCGGTAACTGCAAGGTAAGTGATCCGTTAACCCAAAACCCTGCTGGGCAGGGGTTGATGGATCACTTACGGAGATTCGTGGTCGGGGCATATAGGGGTCCCGCTCGCGGACTCAGGTCGAGTCCAGTCCTCGCGTTGTCCTTTTCACTGCCGAGGTTCCGGGCCTACCAACGCGACTATCTTGGCCCGAACGTCGTTCAGTTCGGCGGTGGACACCCTCCCTTTGCGCAGGGCCTTGCGGGCCACCCAATCGAGGCTCTTGACCTGGTCGGCTAGAACGGCGCCCGGGCGATCCCCCGGTATCGGTACTTCGAAGGGGTAGCCCTTGACTTGCGTCGTCATGGGACAGCAGAGCATTAGCCCGGTCTTGCCGTTGTAGGCCGAAGGGCTGACAACCAGCGCCGGCCTGTGGCCAGCCTGCCCATGTCCAACCTGCGGATCGAAGTGCAGCCACACGATGTCGCCGGCCTCGGGAGTGTAACGCCGAACCATCAGAGCGCTTCCTTACCCACGGGTCCACCAAAGTCAACTTCTGCGTGCAGGTTCTCCGGTGTGATGCCAGCCAGCAATTCGGCAAGGCCGTATC
This sequence comes from uncultured Halochromatium sp., assembly GCA_964617675.1. Lineage (GTDB taxonomy): Bacteria > Pseudomonadota > Gammaproteobacteria > Chromatiales > Chromatiaceae > Lamprobacter. The sequence continues at coordinate 1,633 of CAZTYV010000269.1, forward strand.
CCCTGGGTCGTACCGGCTCGATCACGATGGTCCCGCCTTCTTCGCGGATATCCACGACTTCATCCAGTGTCAGGTGGGCCGCCTCCATGACGGCGGCAGGTATACGCACCGACGCACTGTTGCCCCACTTCTTCACAGTTACACGCATAGCTGATTTCCGATGTATCTTCAATGTTTATACATTACGGCGGAAGCCACGCGGCTTGCAACCTTGCCGACCGTCGGGTCGGGCCGCGCGCGCAGCAGGTTTCGCACTGGCGCCAGAAACTCCCGGATGCCAAAGGGTTTGGTGACATAGTGATTGGCGCCGCTGTCCAGGGTGAGCACCTTCTCAGTCTCGCTGTCGCGGACCGAGAGGACGATTACCGGCACGATGACTGGGATCGCAACTCGGCGAGCAGGGTCTTGCCATCGGCATCCGGTAGGCCGAGGTCGAGCACGACGAGGTCGGGCGCATGAGCCGGTAGGAGCGAGAAGGCCAGGTAATGCCTGGCGATACGGGTCCCGTGCCGAGCGGCGATCACACCGACCCTCGGGCTAGCCCTCCTTGCGCAGCGCCAACTCCTTCAGGCTCATGGCCCCGAGGGACTCGTCCAACGCCGCCTGCAGGCGCTGCTCCACCATTGTAATGGTAACGTCCGGATCGCTGTCCGGCGTCACGACGGGGTCTTCGCCGAAGCGGCGTACATGATGCAGCAGGTCGCGCACCAGCATGCGCTCCGGCGCCTGCGCCGGCAGCAGGCGCGGCGGACTCGTGGCCGTGGTCATCAGAAAGCCGCCCGCGTGCAGGATGCGGATGGAGGTGCGGACGTTCACCAGCGGCATGCGCAGTGCCTGTGCCAGCTCGTCCTCCGTGGCGCCCTCGGGGCCGGCAAAATGGCGCCGCACCACGCGCTGCATCAGCTTCAGGGCCAGGCGCTCGCGCAGCCGGTTGCTGGGTCGCAGATCGCGCTCCCGGCTGTTGAGGTACTCGGGGTATTGCAGGTAGAAGGCGATGTTGGCGCCGATGAGCACGATGAGCCACGCAAAGTAGACCCACATCATGAACAGGATCGGGATCGCCAGGCTCGAATAGATGGCCGCGTAGCGGGTCGAGCCGGCCATGAAGTCGGCGAACAGGGAGCCGGCGCTGATCCAGAGCAGCCCCGCCACCAGTGCCCCCGTGACGGCCGGGCCATAGCGCACGCGGGTGTTGGGCACGAAGGTGTAGACGAAGGTGAAGGCGAGCGTGATCAGCAGTAAGGGAACCACTTGCTCGCCGGTGTGCACCAGGAAGCCCAGCGGCTCGATGTCCACCAGGCGCTCGACAATGCTGTTGCTGCGCAGCGATGCCGATGCCGCCAGCGCCGAGAACAACAGCACCGGCCCCACCAACAGTACGCTGAGATAGCGGCTGAAGCGCTCTACGATGGGCCGCTGGCGGTCGATGCGCCAGGTCAGGTTGAACACCTGCTCGATCTTGGAGATCAGCGATACCACTGAATAGAGCAACACCGCGACGCCCACGGCGCCTAGGACGCGCACGTTGGTGTTGTCCACGTAGCCGATGAGCTGCTGCGCAATCTCCTGGGCGCCGTCACCCAAGGGGTGGAGCACCTGCATCAGCACGGGCTCCAGCTGGTTGTGCACGCCCAAGCCCTTGAGCACCGAGAAGCTCACCGCCAGCAGCGGCACCAGGCTCAGCAGCGTCGTGTAGACCAGGCTCGTGGCCTGCAACGTGAGCATGCCGGAGACGAGGTCGCGACCGAGCGCGTGCAGCAACCGCAGCGGCAGTTGAAGGTGCCGTTGCCAGGCGGGCAGGAGGGCGGCGTCGCCCCACAGCAGCCGTTCCCAGGCGCCAGAGGAGAATCGCCCAACGGCAGCCATTCTGGCGTCGGGGCCACTCGACCCGCGCGCCCCATTACTTTCGGAGCAATTCATCGCATGCGGTATTCTACTGTTATCGTCCGATCCGCCATTGTACTGGCAGCGATCTGATCCCTTCTCGCCAGCGATATCAATACCTCATGGCGCAAGCAAGCATGTGGCGCAAGATGGTCACCCTGGAAGCGGATTCCTCGA
>CAZTYV010000270.1:0-3643 GCA_964617675.1 uncultured Halochromatium sp.
CATTCGGCGCGCGATCCGCCACGGCTATCAGCTTGGCCAGACCGCGCCCTTCTTCTGGCGCCTGGTCGAGCCGCTCGCCGAGCAGATGGGCGACGCCTACCCAGAGCTGCGTGCCAAGCGTGCGCATGTCGAGCGCGTGCTGCGCACCGAGGAGGAGCGCTTTGCCGACACCCTCGAGCAGGGACTGCGCATCTTCGACGAGATCGTCGCCCAGCTCGACGGCACCGAGATCCCCGGCGAGGCCGTGTTTCGCCTCTACGACACCTACGGCTTCCCGGCCGACCTGACGGCCGATATCGGCCGCGAGCGCGGGCTGACGCTCGACATGGCCGGCTTCGAGCGCGCGATGGCGGCGCAGAAGGAGCGCGCGCGCGCCGCGAGCCATTTCAGCGCCAGCGAGATCATCCAGCTCGATGTCGAGGGCGAGACCGACTTCAGTGGCTACGAGGGACTCAGCGACCAGGCCACCCTGATCGCCTGCTACGTCGACGACGAGCCGCAGGATCGCATCAGCGCCGGTCAGCAGGGGCTGATCGTGCTGGACGTAACGCCGTTCTACGCCGAGTCTGGCGGCCAGATCGGCGATCGCGGCTTCCTCACCGCCGAGACCGGGCGCTTCGAGGTGCAGGATACCCAGAAGCAGGGCGGGGTGATCTGCCACCTCGGGCGGCTGCTCGAGGGCGAGCTCTCGGTGGGCGACCGCATCGAGGCACGGGTCGACCGGGCGCGCCGGCGCGCGATCGCGCTGCATCACTCCTCCACCCATCTGCTGCACGCGGCCCTGCGCAAGGTCCTCGGCGAGCACGTCCAGCAGCGCGGCTCGCTGGTCGGGCCCGAGCGGCTGCGGTTCGACTTCACCCACTTCGAGCCGGTCACGCGCGAGCAGCTGCGCGAGATCGAGCGGATGGTCAACCAAGAGGTGCGCGAGAACCACACGGTCGAGACCCGCATCATGGGGCTCGAGGACGCCAAGGCCTCGGGCGCGATCGCGCTCTTTGGCGAGAAGTACGCGGATCAGGTGCGGGTGCTGCGCATGGGCGACTTCTCGACCGAGCTCTGCGGCGGCACCCACGTGCGCGCGGTCGGCGACATTGGGCTGTTCAAGATCATCGCCGAGGCCGGCATCAGCGCTGGCGTCCGCCGGGTCGAGGCGGTCGCCGGCGATGCGGCGCTGCGTTGGGTCGAGGACGAAGAAGAGCGGCTCGCGCGCATCGCCGCCCTGGTGAAGGGCTCGGCGAGCGAGGCCGATGAGAAGGTTGCCTCGCTGGTCGAGCGCTCGCGCCGCCTCGAGAAGGAGCTCGAGCAGCTCAAGGCGAAGCTCGCCACGGCAGCCGGCAGCGAGCTGACCGACGCGGTGGTCGAGATCGACGGGGTCAAGGTACTGGCCGCCCGGCTCGATGGCGTCGATGCCAAGTCGCTGCGCGACACCCTCGATCAGCTCAAGAACAAGCTTGGCTCTGGCGTTCTGCTACTGGCCACCGAGAGCGATGGCAAGGTCAACCTGATCGCCGGCGTCACCAAAGACCTGGTCGGTCGCTTCAAGGCCGGCGACCTCATCAAGGTCGCGGCCGAGAAGGTGGCGGGCCGCGGCGGCGGTCGTCCGGATATGGCGCAGGCCGGCGGCAGCGACCCGGCCGGTATCCCAGCGGCGCTCGAGCTGGTGGGGAGCTGGGTCAAAGAACGCATGGCGGCGGGGCAGTGATGTCATGGCGTTGATCGTCCAGAAATATGGTGGCACCTCGGTGGGCTCGGTCGAGCGCATCCAGGCCGTTGCCGAGCGCGTCAAACGCACCCGCGATCAAGGCCACCGCGTCGTCGTCGTCGTCTCGGCCATGTCCGGCGAGACCGATCGCCTCATCGGCCTCGCGCGCGCGATTCAGCCGCAGCCGGTGCCGCGCGAGCTCGATGTCCTCATCTCCACCGGTGAGCAGGTAACCATCGCGCTATTGGCCATGGCCTTGGAGGCTGCCGGCTGTCCGGCCCGCTCCTACACCGGCTCGCAGGTGCAGATCCGTACCGATAGCGCCCACAACAAGGCGCGCATCCGCGATATCGACGGCGCCCGCGTCTGCAGCGATCTCGACGCCGGGCGCGTGGTGGTCGTGGCGGGCTTCCAGGGCATCGATCGCGAGGGCAACATCACCACGCTCGGGCGCGGTGGCTCGGACACCTCGGCGGTCGCGATGGCAGCGGCCCTCAACGCCGATGAATGCCAGATCTACACCGATGTCGACGGCGTCTATACCACCGACCCGCGCATCGAGCCGCGCGCGCGCAAGCTCGATCGCATCACCTTCGAGGAGATGCTCGAGATGGCGAGCCTGGGCTCCAAGGTGCTCCAGATCCGGGCCGTCGAGTTCGCCGGAAAATATCGCGTACCCTTGCGGGTGCTCTCAAGCTTCCAAGACGGCGAGGGCACCCTGATCAGCTTCGAGGACGAGAACGTGGAAGACGCCAAGATCGCCGGCATCGCCTTCGCCAAGGACGAGGCCAAGCTCACCGTGCTCGGGGTGCCGGATCAGCCCGGTATCGCGCACAAGATCCTTGGTCCGATCTCCGACGCCAACGTCGAGGTCGACATGATCGTGCAGAACGTCGGCTCCGATAACGCCACCACCGACTTCACCTTCACCGTCAACCGCAACGACTACGACACCGCACTGCGCGTGCTCAAGACCACCGCAGAGCAGCTCTCGGCGCGCGAGGTCTCCGGCGACCAACAGATCGTCAAGCTGAGTCTGGTCGGTGTGGGCATGCGCTCACATGCCGGCATCGCCAGCCGCATGTTCGAGGCGCTGGCGAAAGAGGGCATCAATATCCGCATGATCTCCACCTCCGAGATCAAGATCTCGGTGGTGATCGACGAGAAGTATCTCGAGCTCGGTGTGCGCGCCCTGCACCAGGCCTTCGAGCTTGCAGCGGAAAAAACCATATTGTAACAATTGGTGCAGCGCGCTAAACCGTGCTGCTACACTCTCGTTCTATGCCTGTTTCGGACCACCGCGCGCGTGGTCCTGCAAGGTAGACGCTGAGGTAAATCGGCTGCGAGACCCGAGATGCTGAAGGGAACGCGGCTTGGCACAGAAAGGAGCTAAAGGAAAGTCACCATGTTGATACTGACCCGTCGCGTTGGCGAAACCCTGATGATCGGCGACGAAGTCACCGTTACCGTCCTAGGCGTTAAGGGAAACCAAGTACGAATTGGCGTCAACGCACCGCGCGAGGTCGCCGTGCACCGTGAAGAGATCTACGAGCGGATCAAGCGCGAGCAAGCGCAAGGCACCTCAGAACAGCCCATCGCGAACCACGATCACCTCGACGACTAGACGCATTTCGAGCTACAATTATCAGCTCGAGGAGAGATGGCCGAGTGGCTGAAGGCGCTCCCCTGCTAAGGGAGTATGGGTTAATAGCTCATCGAGGGTTCGAATCCCTCTCTCTCCGCCAGTCAGAAGAGAAAAACTTAATATTTTCAGTCGGTTGTTCTGGTCTAGTCTCGCAAAAGTGTGATCTGCCCCCACTTTTGCCCCCACCCAAGACCGCGGTGTGTTCGCTTGCATGAGCACATTCGTCGTTCTCAGCCGCGTAATCGTTCGTCCTGAGTGGCAAGGCCAGGATGCGACCCGAACGATCCGCCTCGCCG
>CAZTYV010000271.1:0-3626 GCA_964617675.1 uncultured Halochromatium sp.
GCCGAGCATGCCGACGGCAACCAGGATGCCGAGCAGCGGCAGCAGGACGAAGAGCAAGACGGCGTTGCGCAGTGAGCCAGGGTTTCGCACCCTTGTTATTGTGCCTCAAGGCCGCGGCTCGATGTGCGGGTTGCGCCAGGCCCTCAGGCCAATCGCCTTCAGGTCGCATCAACAGCGTCGATACATCATCCCCGAAACATCAATGCTCCACGGGTGTGCAGCAAGCTACACTAGGCGGCTGCATGAAGCCGCTTTCGTCGATACGCCACGAGGCCAGAGACGCCCCATGCCCGCAAACCTTCTGAACACGTTGTTTCCGTTCCTGCGCTGGTTCCCGCTCTCTGGCGACCGGCTGCACGGCGACCTGATCGCCGGGATCACGGTTGCGCTGGTGCTGGTGCCGCAGAGCATGGCCTACGCCCAGCTCGCCGGCTTGCCGGTGGTCTACGGTCTCTATGCCTCGTTCGTGCCGGTGATCATCGCCTCGCTGTGGGGCTCACTGCCGCAGCTGCATACAGGCCCGGTGGCGATGCTCTCGCTGATGTCAGCCGCGGCCGTTCTGCCACTGGCCGCGATCGGCAGCGAGGACTTCATCGTGCTCTCGGTGATGCTGGCGCTGATGGTCGGTGTGCTGCGCCTGATCCTCGGCCTGCTGCGCATGGGCATCCTGGTGAATTTCCTCTCCAGCCCGGTGATCGTCGGTTTCACCAATGCGGCGGCCTTGATCATCGGCCTCTCGCAGTTGAGCAAGATCCTTAACGTCCCCTTCCCACGCACCGATAATTTTGTGCTCGACCTCTGGACCGTGGTCGAGCAATTGCCCCAAACCCATCTGCCGACCCTGCTGTTCGCCATCGCCACCTTCGCCATCATCATCGGCGCACGCCGGGTGATTCCGAAGGTCCCGGGAGTACTGCTCGCCGTGGTCTTGACGACCTTAGTGAGCTGGGGGATCGGCTTCGAGCGCAATCAACAGGTTCCGCTCGATGCGATCCAAGATCAAGAGGCGCGCGAGCTTGCCGCAGGCTATGCATCAACCGCACGCGCGATCGACTCGCTCGGCGTCACCACCGCCCGCATCAACCAAGACCTGCGCAAGCTGATCGCCGCCGATGATCCTGATCGCTTCGCCGAGCTCGCGCTCCTGGAGGCGGATCTGCGCGTGCTCACCCGCGAGATGAACCAACGCAAGCTCGCCAACAATGAGCGCCAGGTCGCGCTGCACAACCTGCGCTTCGAGCACGTGCTCACCGAGGATGGGCGCGACCTGTTCTACCGCCATGGCGCCGTTCCTGAATCGGTTGTGGCCGACGGGCGGACCTGGCGCATCAGCAAGGTCGACGGCAGCCAGATCAGGATGATGGGCGGCGGCGCCGTGGTCGGCGCCATACCGGCCGGCCTGCCCAGCTTCCAAGTCCCCGAGATGCGCATGGACTTCTTCTGGACCCTGTTCCCATCGGCGCTGGTGATGGCCTTGATCGGTTTCATGGAGGCGACCTCGATCTCCAAGGCGATTGCCGCCCAGACGCGCGAGCGGGTGGACACCAGCAAGGAGCTCGTCGGCCAAGGCCTGGCCAACATCGTCGGTAGCTTCTTCAGCTCCTATACCGTCAGCGGCTCCTTCTCACGCTCGGCGGTTGCCGCCAAGAACGGCGCCAAGACCGGTCTGTTCGCGATCATCAGCGCCATCGCCGTGATGTTGGTGCTGTTGTTCCTGACCCCATTGCTCTATCACCTGCCGCAGGCGGTGCTCGCGGTGATCGTGATGATGGCGGTGTTCGGGCTGATCAACGTGCGCTCGCTGGTGCGCGCCTGGAAGATCGAGCGCCAAGAGGCCCTGGTCGGGATCATCACCTTCCTCGCTACGCTGGCGATGGCGCCGCAGCTTGCCAATGGCATCCTGCTCGGCGCTGGGCTCGCCATCGTGCTGTTCTTGGTGCGAACCATGCAGCCGCGCACCGACATCCTCGGCCGGCGACCCGACGGCAGCCTGGCTGGCGTCAGCACCAACGAGGTGGAGCCGATCGGCAAGCGCTTCATCGCCGTGCGCTTCGACGGCTCGCTCAATTTTGTCAATGCCTCGCGCTTTGAAGACGTCCTGCTCGAGGCCCGCGCTCAGAATCCGCAAGCCCGGGCCGTGCTGATCGACGGCAGCGGGATTAACGATGTCGATGTCACCGGCGAGGAACGGCTACGCGATGTGATCGAGACCTTCCGCGACAACGGTGTCGAGCTCTACTTCTCCAGTCTGAAGACGCAGGTCTACGACACCCTGCGGCGCGGTCGGCTATTCAACCTCCTCGATGAGACGCACTTCATCCGGACCAAGCGCCGCGCCCTTGAGGTTATGGAGGCGACCTTCGATGGCGATGATGCGTCGCAACCGCCACCACCTGCCGTCGGGCCGAGGACGCCCGTGCTCGGGTGAGTCCCTCAAGGGTCGCTCGCAGCGCGGTTGGCCCTGCCCCATCGGGTTGCCGAACGCAGCCCAGTCAGTTAGTGTCCGCGCGATGAAGTTCTCCGAGCTAGAGACCGACGCTGGACCCTTGATCGAAGCCTATGAGCCGGGGCAGGTGCGCATTCAGGGCCAGCACTATCAGGGCAGCCTGGCGGTAACCGCCGGGCGCGTACTCAGCGATTGGGGACCGGTCGGCTTCGACGCCCTCGAGCCCGCACATTTCGAGGCCATCGCCGCCCTCGCGCCCCAGGTGGTGGTCCTCGGTACCGGCGCCCGCCAACGCTTTCCCGAGCCAGCGCTCTACGCGATTCTGCTCGCACGCGGTATCGGCATCGAGATCATGGACACCGGCGCAGCCTGCCGCACCTACAATATCCTCGTCGGTGAGGGTCGGCGGGTGGTTGCGGCCTTAATCAACGACGACTGAACGGAGCACAGCCGTTGGACCGTAAGATCCTCCTCTCGGTGCTCACTGGCGCGCTGCTCGCGTTCGTCGGCATCTGGATGCTCCTCTCGGCCTTTCCCGATCAGCGCGCAGGCCAGCGGCTCTACCCCTGGGATGCCACGCGCACGCCGAGCGGACAGCTCCAGGTCTTCGGTCTGACGCTGGGCGAGAGTACGCTCGCCGACCTGCGCACGCTGCTCGGCGAAGAGGGCAAGCTGAATCTCTTCGCCGAGACCGACGCCGACGGACCTGACACGGACTTCACCGTCGAGGCCTATTTCGACAACATCCTGCTCAGCAATCTCAAGGCCGACTGGGTGGTCTCCCTGACTGCGGCGCAAGCGGAGCTGGCCACCATGTACGACCGCGGTCTGCGCGCGAGCAAGCTTGCCAGTGGCAGTCGCAAGGTCAAGCTCGACCCCGACGACGCCGCAACGCTCGCCGACGCACCGATCCGCTCGATCACCTACCTCCCCTGGAAGAGCCTGCGCCCGCAGGACATCGTCGGTCGTTTCGGCGAGCCGAGCCAGCAGCTCACCGAGGCCAGCGGCGTGGTGCACTGGCTCTACCCCGATCCGGGCCTCGACATCGCCCGCGACCCTGACGGCGGTGTCGTCATCCAGTACCTGAGCCCAGAGGATTTCGAGCGTGCACTGCAGCCGCTTGAGGCTGCGAAACCGACGACAGCTCCATAGCGACCAACTCTACAACGCGCGCGCCATC
>CAZTYV010000272.1:0-3618 GCA_964617675.1 uncultured Halochromatium sp.
TCGGTGGTCGGGCAGGGGCGCTCCTCGACCAGGTACAGGGTCCGCACCGGCGGTCTCCTCAGCGAAGCGAGAAATCCTCGTGCTCGAGGCTGAGGTTGGGATTGTAGGCCGGGTCGCGCCGCAGGCGTCGGCCCCATCGGCGTCGCATCCAGGCCTGCTCCTCGGCAGCGCGCGCCCGCTGATGCGGGGCCTCATCGGCGCCGCGCGATGCCGATTCGCGATGACAGAGCTCGGCCTCCGGGGTCCAGAGGTTCCGATAGCCGGCCTCGCGCACCCGCAGACAGAAGTCGACGTCGTTGAACGAGACCGGGAGCCGTTCGGCATCGAAGCCACCGACTGCATCGAAGACTGCGCGACGCACCATCATGCAGGCACCAGTGACCGCCGAGAGGTTCTGCACCAGCTGCAGCCGCCCGAAGTAGCCGTGCTCGCCGCCGTCGAGATGCTTGTGCGCATGGCCGGCGATACCGCCGATCCCAAGGATCACACCACCATGTTGCACCCGACCGTCCGGGTAGTGGAGCTTGGCGCCGACGCAGCCGATCTCGGGGCGCACGGCTTGACGCACCAGCTCGGTGAGCCAAGCGCGGTGCAGTGGTGTGACATCGTTGTTGAGCAGCAGCAGCAACTCGCCGCGGGCCTCGCGCGCGGCGCTGTTGATGATCGCCGAGAAGTTGAAGCGGCCCGGCCAGCGCAAGACGCGTACGCGGCTGTCTTCGCGGATGCGCTCCAAGAAGGCGAGCGTTGCGCGGCACTGGCTCGCGTTGTCGATGATCAGCAGCTCGACAGGGTGGTAATCGGTGCCCTCGAGCAGCGCGCTGACGCAGGGCTCGAGTAGATCGACGCGATCGCGCGTGGGCAGCAGCACTGAGACCAGCGGCGGCGGCGACGGGAGCGGCCAGCGCACCCGGTAGCTGTTGGCGATGGGCCCGGGCTCCACGCTAGCCGCTGGGGCGACGGCCGCGAGGTGCGCCTGCAGGCTGCGCAAGCCGGCAGCGGCGGTCGCGGGCTTGTGACCTGGGCTGGCCGCGGTTGAGCCCTCGCAGGCGCGCCAATGGTAGAGGATGCGCGGGATATGGACGATGGCGGCCGGGTCGCCGAGTTGCCGCCAGGCCCGCAGCAGCAGGTCGTGATCCTGGCTGCCGTCGAGGCCGCCGCGCAGCCCGCCAAGCGCCCGCAACAGGTCGGTGCGATAGACGGCTAGGTGATTGACGTAGTTCTGCGCGAGTAGCAGGTCCGGGTTCCAATCTGGCTTGAAATGCGGCTCGCAGCGCTCGCCTTGCGCGTCGAGCTTGTCCTCATCGCTGTAGAAGAGGCTTGCTTGCGGATGGCGGTTGAAGGCGCGGACCAGGTGATAGAGCGCGTTCGGCGCCAGACAGTCGTCATGATCGAGCAGGGCGCAGAGCTCGCCGCGGGCCGCCGCCAGCGCCCGATTGGTGGCGCCGGCGATACCCAGATTGCGACTGCTCTCCTGCACCTGGATGCGCGCATCCTCGACAGCCAGCTCCCTGAGCAAGGCGCGGGTCTCCGTACGGGTCGAGCCGTCGTCGGCGATGCAGAGCTGCCAGTGTGGATAGGTCTGAGCGCGCACCGAATCGACGCAGGCGCGAAGAAATCGCGGTGGAGTGTTGTAGGTCGTCAGCAGGATCGAGACCAGTGGCTGCTGGCGCAGCTTCGCGGTCAGTCTGCGCACCCGCTGCGGTGAGGGCTCGTGGCGCTCGGCCTCGGCGAGCCAGTCGCGGTAGACCCTTGGCACCTGCTGGCTCGGCTGCCGATGGCGCGCGAAGGTGGCGTCGTACTGCTCGAGCGCGAGCGCGAGCCAGGGTCTGCCGGCCTCAGCCGCTTGCGTTCGCAGCCGCTGACGCAGGGTCCGTGGCGATAGCGCATGGGCGGCGTAGCGATGGCGAGCGAGCCGACGCAAGAGCCGGTCTTGGGCGAAGAAGGGCGCCAGCCAGGCGATCCGGAAGTGGAGCACCGAGAACCGGCCGGGGCGATCGAGCGGATCGAAGCGCAGGTTGTGCAGCCGTCGCTCGACGCGAAACAGTCGCTTCGACAGGGTCTCAGAGGCGACCGTCAGCTGGATGCTGCTCGCCTCGTCGAAACCCGGGCCCGGATCCAGATAGAGCCGGGTCGATGCGCGGCCATCCTCGAGCCGGAGACTCACCTCGAGCATGTACCAACCGGGCAGGAGCCGACCCCGCTGGATCAGGAACTGGGGATCATCACCGGTGGCCGTCCAGGCCAGCGGTTCTTCTCGGCGGGCGGGCTCGAGCTGCTCGAGGGGTCGAAGATGCTGTGGCCCACGCATCAGTCTGTGGCAGGGACGCGGACATCATCGGTAAGTGGTGGGGGAGGCTCGCCAGCGCTCAACGGACCCTCCGAGGCCGCCGAGCGTGGCGGGCCAGTCAGCGCCAGACGCGTCAGCCCCGGCGCCGCCAGAGCACCAGACCGTCGACGCCGCGGGGCTGGCGTTGAGGCTGGGGCTGGGGCCGGGGCTGGTGGGTCGACGATCAGCGCGCGGCTTCCAGGGCGGCGATGCGCTGCTCCAGCGGCGGATGGCTCGCAAACAGGGCTTTCAGGCCCTGCGCCATCTTGCCGGAGATACCAAAGGCGGCGAATTCGCCGGCCGGCAGGTCCTGGGGCTCATGCACGCGCTGCAGCGCCCGCAGTGCCGCGATCATCTTCTCGCGTCCAGCCAGGCGCGCACCACCGGCATCGGCATGGAACTCGCGGTAGCGCGAAAACCACATGACGATCATCGAGGCGAGCACCGAGAGCAGGATCTCGGCGAGGATGCTGACGACGAAATAGCCGATGCCATAGCCTTCCTCGTTCTTGAACACCACGCGGTCGACCGTGTGCCCGATCACGCGCGCCAGGAACACGACGAAGGTGTTGACCACGCCCTGGATCAGCGCCAGCGTCACCATGTCGCCATTGGCGACGTGGCTGATCTCATGGCCGACCACGGCCTCGACCTCATCCTTGCTCATGTGCTGCAGCAGACCGGTGCTTACCGCCACCAGCGCGTCGTTCTTGTTCCAACCGGTGGCGAAGGCGTTCGGGTCGGGCTGATCGAAGATGCCGACCTCCGGCATGCGGATGCCCGCCTGCTCTGACTGGCGGCGGACCAGGTCGATCAGCCAATGCTCGAACGGCGTCGACGGCTGCTCGATGATCTGCACCCCCATCGAGCGCTTGGCCATCCACTTGGAGAGAAATAGCGAGATCAGCGAACCGGAGAAGCCGATCACCGCGGCGAACACGAGCAGTGCGCCCAGGTTCAGGTCGACGTTGTTCGCGGCCAGTAGGCCATCGATGCCGAGCAGGTTGAAGACGATACTGATGACGACGAGCACCGCGATGTTGGTGCCCAGAAACAGAAGGATACGCATCATGGCGTGTTGACCTCGTCGGGTGAAAAAATCCGCCTAAACATGCATGCTCAGTAGGGACTTGGCAAGATCCCGCTTGGCTGACGATCTTGTAACCTTTGTCCGGTTGGCCTGACGTCAATTTCCGCTGGACAATGCGGGGAAGCCGCACTAGTATATCGGGCTCGGTCACGGGGCCATAGCTCAGCTGGGAGAGCGCAACACTGGCAGTGTTGAGGTCGGC
>CAZTYV010000273.1:0-520 GCA_964617675.1 uncultured Halochromatium sp.
GCTTATCGGCTCGCTGCTGGCTTTGGGTTGGCGTCGAGGTCGAGCTGATCCAAGACTGCCTCGGTGGCGTCGAGGTCGGCCGTGGCACGATCGCACCAGGCCTCGCCCCAGAAGATGTTGCAGCTGGTCTCGGCGCGCAGCAGGTGCCATTGGGCGTCTTCGAGACGCTGCGGCAGTGCCGTCGGGAGGGCATCGATGCCCGGCTGTGCGGCGGTTGGCCCTTGCGCCTGGCTTAGCGTCGCGCCGCTGACCGCACTCTGGTTTGCGCTGATGCCGGCAACCCGATGCGCGGATTGCGAGATGGCCGCCGGAACAGCCGCGTCGGCAGCCGTTCCCGTGCCAGTCACAAGGGCTGAGCTGGCCTGGGAGCTGGGGGCACCGCCATCGGTGACCTCGGCATCGGGCGTCTGCTCGACGCGAGCGTCCTCGATCGAGGCGGCCTGCTCGAGAGCCTGTGCACGGGCGCTGCGGTCGAGCCAGGCGTGCAATCGCTGGCTAACCTCAATGTAGCGCGAGATCA
>CAZTYV010000273.1:530-3616 GCA_964617675.1 uncultured Halochromatium sp.
GAGGCCGGCGCCCGAGGCGTTAGCCGAGCGGACAGCCGCCTGAGCGCTGGCGTCGGCCACAGCCGTCATCTCCCCGGGGGCGGTCTTGTCGATCGGAGCAGCCTCACCTCCAGCGCGGTCATAGGCGGCTGCCTCCTCAGCTTCGGTACGGGCGCCGCGGTCGAGCCAGGCGTGCAATCGCTGGCTAACCTCAACGTAGCGTGCGATCACGTCGCGTTGGGTCTGGGAGCCGGTCCACTGCGTGAACCCGCGGCCGTGATGCCAGCCGGTGTTCCAGGCGCCGGTGGCCACCCTCACCTCGCCGTGGGCGCCATAGGCATCGAGGTAATCGTGGATGAAGGTCGGGCACAGGTCGGCGCGGCCGGCGCGAATCCGCTCGAGCAGCGGGCGATAGAAGGCCGACCAGTAGTTGGCGCCGTCGGTGACGTTGCGGAACCAGCCGCCGTTCTCGCCGTCGGTGGCGGTGGTCACCAGTGGCGGAAAGTCGCACCAGCGGGTCCGCTCGGCGACCTCGTTGATAAACCAGTCTGGGTCCATGCCGGACTCTTGGGCGTCGGAGAGCTCGCGGTCGCGCACCACGACGATGATCTCCTGGTCCTCGTGGCGGGCGATATGCGGGCGGTAGCGCAGTTCCTGCCAGCTCATCGGCTTGAGCGGTTCCACATGCTCGCTGTCGACCAGCACATAGCGGTAGCCAAACCGGCGCAGCAGTGGGATCAGCTCCATCGAGAAGCCCATCTCCGGCGGCCAGAAGCCGTCGAAGCGTGAGCGCCAGAACAGGTGCCGCGCGATGCCCTGCCAGCGGCGCAGATGCTCCGGCCGGTCGGCGGCCGGTATCAAGGGCAGCACCGGGTGATAGTAGCCGGTGCCGAGGATCTCGAAGATCTGTTGGTTTTGGAGAAACCACAGCAGCTTACCGCAGTCGACGGTGCCATAGACGCGGGCCTGGAACCCCGGACTCGAGAGGGTCTCGAGCAGGGTGCCGGAGAGCGATAGATGCACCCGCGCGAGGTCCTCCTGACCCCAGAGGCTGCGCGGCATGCGATCGAGGGCGAACAGGATCTCCTTGGCCTCCCAGGTCTGCTCCTCGAGCAGGTGCTCGAGGTTGCCGGGGGGCTGGTGCAGGTTCAGAACCAGGGCGTGATGGGCATGCATCGAGTCTGGATCTCCGAGGCGGGTACAACGATGATCGATGATAGCGGATCGGTGCCGCGGATCGGCAGTCAATACCAGCCGCGACCGCGCGGGCATCGCTTGATCTTGGTGCGGAAACGCACGACATCTGCCGACAAGAAGGAGGGAATCAGCCCATGCCGCATGTCATCGTCGACCCGGATTCAAAGTCGCTCGCCGAGCGCTTCGCGTTGATCAAGGCCCCTAGCAAGCGTCGCGCCCGTTTCCCAGAGGGCTGCGTCACCGTTGTCGAGAGCGAGGAGGCGGCGCGTTCCGGGCGCGATCAAGCCAACAGGCTCGAGCCGGCGGTTGTCTACGGGCCATCATCGTCGTCCGAAGGCCAACGGCTGTACTATCTGGTGCGTTGGCTATGAGCCAAGGCACGAACGGTCGCGAGCAGGCCCCGATCCTTGCCGTCGCCGGCCTCGGCAAGTCCTATGCCGAGGGTCAGCAGCGGCGCACGGTCCTGGCCGATATCGGTTTCCAGGTCGATCGCGGCGAATGCATCGCGCTGGTCGGCCAGAGTGGCTCCGGCAAATCGACCCTACTGAACCTGTTGGCCGGTATCGATAAGCCGGACACCGGCGATGTCGAGATCATGGGGCGCAGCCTGTCCGCCATGGGGGAGCCCGGGCTGACCCTGCTGCGGCGCGCGCACATCGGCTTCATCTATCAGTTCTTTAATCTGATTCCGACCCTATCGGTCGCCGAGAACATCGGCCTACCCCTGGAGCTGAACGGCACCCCGGGCCGCGCACGGCGAACACTGGTGAGCGACTGGCTGGCCAAGGTCGGCCTGGACGGACGCGAGGAGGCCTTCCCGGACGAGCTCTCCGGCGGCGAGCAGCAGCGGGTGGCCATCGCCCGCGCGCTGATCCACGACCCGGCGCTGGTGCTGGCCGATGAGCCCACCGGCAACCTCGACGCCCGCACCGGGCAGGTGGTGCTCGAGCTCCTAGCCCATCTGTTCCGCGACGAGGGTCGCACCCTGATCCTGGTGACCCACAGCCGGAAGGTCTCCGAGATCACCGATCGCGTCCTGGCGCTGGCCAACGGTCGCCTCACCGATGAGACCGAGGCGATCTCCTGGTGAGGCCCGCGCCCGCATGCTGACCCCTGCCCTCCTCAACGCCAGCCGCCGATACCTGACGCGACACCCCTGGCAGACCTGGCTCTCAATCGCCGGCATCGCGCTCGGGGTGGCGGTGGTGATCGCGGTCGACCTGGCCAACGAGAGCGCCAGGCGCGGTTTTCGCCTCTCGCTCGAGCAGGTCACCGGCCCGGCCACACATCAGATCCTCGCCGCCAGCGGCGCCATCCCCGAGGGCCTCTACGCCGAGCTGCGGCTCGAGCAAGGGCTAACCCAGGCCACACCGGTGATCGACGCGCCGGTGCGCATCGGCGAGCGCAGCCTTAGCCTGCTCGGCATGGACCTGCTGGCCGCCGCGGCGATGCGCTCGGACCTGCGCCTTAGCCTGGCTCAGCCGGGCGAGACCGACAGCGCGAGCACGGCCGCCAGCGGGCTGGTCGGCCTGCTGCGCCTCCTGCGCGATCCCAACAGCCTAGCGCTGAGCCGAGATGATGCCGAGCGCCTCGGCCTGCGGCCTGGCGACCCACTCGAGCTCGACCTCGGTGGCGAGCGCGTCAGCATGACCCTGGCCGCGGTCCTGCCCGAGCAGGCCGGCCTGAGCGGTCTGGCCATCACCGATATCGCCACCGCCCAAGAGGTGCTCGGGCGCCTCGGCGAGATCGAGCGCATCGATCTCATCCTTGAGGACGACGAGGCCGAGCACGTCGGGGCGCTGCTGCCAGCCGGCATCCGCCTCGAGCCCGCCGCGCAGCGCGCCAACGCGCTGGCGCAGATGACCCGCGCCTTCCACACCAACCTGACCGCGATGAGCCTGCTGGCGATG
>CAZTYV010000274.1:0-3563 GCA_964617675.1 uncultured Halochromatium sp.
GTGCCGAGGTCGACGTGCTCACCCTGACCGCGACGCCGATCCCGCGCACGCTCAACATGGCGATGGCCGGGATGCGCGATCTCAGCATCATCGCCACCCCACCGGTCGAGCGCCATCCGATCAAGACCTTCGTCTCAACCTGGAACGACGCGCTGATCCGCGAGGCCTGCCAGCGCGAGATCAACCGCGGCGGCCAGGTCTACTTCCTGCACAACGAGGTCGAGACCATCGAGAACATGGCGCAGAAACTGGAAGCACTGGTGCCCGAGGCGCGGGTCGAGGTGGCGCACGGGCAGATGCGCGAGAAGGAGCTCGAGCGGGTGATGCGCGACTTCTACCATCGCCGCTTCAACCTGCTGGTCTGCACGACGATCGTTGAATCCGGCATCGACGTGCCGAGCGCCAACACCATCGTCATCCACCGCGCCGACAAGCTCGGCCTGGCCCAGCTGCATCAGCTGCGCGGACGGGTTGGCCGCTCGCACCATCGTGCCTACGCCTACCTGATCACGCCGCCGCCAAAGGCGATGACCGAGGACGCGAAGAAGCGCCTCGAGGCCATCGAATCCCTGGAAGACCTGGGCGCCGGCTTCACGCTCGCGACCCATGATCTGGAGATCCGCGGTGCGGGGGAGTTACTCGGCGAGGAACAATCGGGCCAGATCCACGAGATCGGCTTCACGCTCTACATGGACCTGCTCGAGCGCGCGGTCGAGGCGCTCAAGTCCGGCAAGACCCCAGAGCTGGATCGCCCGCTCGATCACGGCGCCGAGATCGATCTCGGCCTCCCTGCCCTGCTGCCGGACGACTACCTGCCCGATGTCCACACCCGGCTGGTCACCTACAAGCGCATCGCCAGCGCCGCCGATCATGCCGAGCTGAAGGACCTTCAGGTCGAGATGATCGACCGCTTCGGCCTCTTGCCCGAGCCGACCAAGGCCCTGTTCGCGATCACCGAACTCAAGCTGAAAGTCCAGCCCTATGGCATCCGCAAGATCGAGGCCGGCCCCAAGGGCGGGCGCATCGTCTTCGGCGAGCAGCCCAATATCGATCACATGAAGCTGATCCAGCTGGTCCAATCGCGGCCCAAGGACTTCAAGCTCGATCAGGCCGCGGGGGCGCTGCGGTTCACGATGGAGATGAACGACCCCGCCAAGCGGATCGATCAGGTCAGTACGGTGGTGGCGCGGTTGACCGGGTGAGCAGCAGAGCGGCTCTGGGCTGCCTCCCAAGAGCTCGCCATACTCCGGAAAACTTCGCAGAATCAAAAATGCCTTAACGCACAGCTGCTAGCGGGCGTCGCCACAGACGAGTATGGACGCACTGATTCGACAGTGGTGCGAAATGTCGTACCGGCGAGCCTGAAAGACCGGGGCGACGCGCTGCGCGGCCTGCGGAACCTCGTCCTCGACCAACCGACCAGCCCGAAGCCACGCCTGCCGCAAATCACAAAAACTCGATGTGACCCGCCATCTCTTCGGCATCTAGCACGCGATGGATTAGCAAGAGCCCGTGGATCAGTGCACTCACAGATGTATGCTGGGGAGCATAGACGATGCCAGCATGTGGTGCGCCGCCTGCCGCGAGCCGCAGAAAATCGTCGTCTTGGGTGACGATCACGCGGTTCTCGCCGCGCGCGCGGCGCAAGTGCGTCATGTCGTCGGCCCCGATCAATGCGGCATCGGCGACGCTGAGAATATCAACACCGCGTTGCCGCAAGCCCCGGATGACAGCCTTGGCGATATGCTCGTCGGCGTAGAACCGGACCTCACCCATCCGCCGCGGCGGCAAGCTTCCGGGACAACAAAGAAGGCGTGCGCCGCTTCATCGCCGCAACAAAGGTGTCACGATCCGCGATGGTTCGCTCGATCTCGTCGCGATGATCAAAGTAGTAGGCCAACGCTGCATGGACCTCCGCAAGCGTCAGGTCCAACTCGGTGGCAATCTCGTCACCACCGCGTCCGAGGTACTCGTGCTGAAACGCGACATCCCGCACCTTGATGCGCCGCCCTTCGACATGTGGCTGTCCGCCCGCTGTTCCTGGGCTGATCACGATATGTGGCAGTGTGGCAGCGTTGGACATCATCTGTTGCTCTTGGAGAGATACAAGGCTGGGCGATTACATGGAGTTTGGCGCTGGCCAGGCACCGAGTACCTAAAGGTTACCAGAATCCTGTGAACTGGCATCTGTGGAGGGCGACGCAGACCTTGGCCCCAATCTTCCGGGCCAACGTGCCTCCTGCTCGATATCCACACCCAGCTGGTCACCTACAAGCGCATCGCCAGCGCCGCCGACCGCAACGAGGTCAACAACCTGCGGGTCGACATGATCAACAGCTTGGCCTGCGCCTACCTTCGACGAGGTTTCGGCAGACCTTGACGTTTGCGGCGAAGTCCCAGGGCCGTGACGGTCGTCGGTGACACCCCAGTTTTGCGCTATCTGGTCACCCTTGGCCAAGTCGATCTCCTGCCTCGGCGCTTCCGCCAGTTGCTGATCCAGAAGCCAACCCAAAACCTCTCGGTAAGCATATCGCTCGCATCACCCACAACGCCGCCGGCGAGCAACAAGTGACGAGCTAAACAAACTGCGCCGCACTCAAGACTGATACTATTAGAGACCTTTAAAACGATAGACGTTTATAGAGTATCAATGGCGCCCGCGGGCCGTTTCCTATCACCGACCACGCTTCAGGCCCTGCAGCTCCTTGGCAGCCTCATCGAGGAAGGCCGACTGCGCAAGGGCTGGTCTCGGGACATGCTCGCCGAGCGCGTTGGCGTCGGCGCGATTACGATCCGACGCCTGATCCGCGGCGAGCCGGGCGTGGCGATCGGCACCTACTTTGAAGCCGCAACGCTCGTCGGCGTTCCTCTCTTCGAGCAGGACTCACCGCTCGGCATCGAGCAGGCGCTGAGCCATCAACGCACGCTGCTCAAGCTCCTGCCCAAGCGGATTCGTGCCGCCGATGACGAGCCGCTCGACGATGATTTCTGAGACGGCCGTCAACGGGCCACGACAGGCCTACGTCTGGATCTGGCTGCCCGGTGCGCAGACACCGGTGGTCGCGGGCCTGCTGCGTCGACAGCAAACTGGCGGCTATGCCTTCGCCTACGGACGCTCTTATCTCCAACGCCCGGATGCGATTAGCCTCTTCCCCGACGAGCTGCCGCTGAGAGCCGGCAGCCAACGCCAACCTGACGACGCCCTCCCGTCTTGTCTGCGCGATGCTGCACCTGACGCTTGGGGGCGTCGAGTCATCATCCATCGTCTGACTGGAAGACGCGCTCAGGATGCGGAGACGGTTGAGCTTGACGATCTCACCTATTTGCTCGAGTCGGGCTCGGACCGCATCGGCGCCTTGGATTTCCAGGCTTCGCCATCGACCTATCGACCACGTGAATCGATACAGGCCGGTCTCGACGACTTGGCCACCGCCGCCGAACGGCTCGAGCAAGGCGCGCCCTTACCCGAAGGTCTGGCGCTCGCGCTACAGCATGGAACCTCCGTCGGCGGCGCTCGTCCCAAGGCACTGATCAAGAGCGAAGCGGGCCGGTTCATCGCCAAG
>CAZTYV010000275.1:0-3547 GCA_964617675.1 uncultured Halochromatium sp.
CTATGTGCGCGAGCTGGTGACCCATCATGTCGGCGGTTATCTGAAGATCGCCCCCGAGCATACCGAGCCCGGCCCGCTGGCGAAGATGCTCAAGCCCGGCATCGGCAGCTTCGAGCGCTTCCGCCAGCTCTTCGAGCAGTGCTCGCGCGAGGCCGGCAAGGAGCAGTATCTGATCCCCTATTTCATCGCCGCGCACCCCGGCACCAGCGATCAGGACATGCTCAACCTGGCGCTCTGGCTCAAGCGCAACCGCTTCCGCCCGGATCAGGTGCAGGGCTTCCTGCCGACGCCGATGGCGCTCTCGACGGCGATGTACCACAGCGGCTGGAATCCGCTGCACCCGGTGCGCCCAGGTGCCGAGCGGGTCAGCGTGGTGCGCGGTCAGCGTCAGCGGCGACTGCACAAGGCCTTTCTGCGCTGGCACGACCCAGACAACTGGCCGCTGCTTCGGGATGCGCTGCGCCGAATGGGCCGGGCCGACCTGATCGGTAACGGCAAGCGCCATCTGGTGCCGAGCTTCCAGCCGGTGGGCGGAGGCTCGAAGGCCCGAGAAAGCGGTCGCGATCGCGCGATCAAGGTCGCGAAGCAGCGGCCTCGCCAGAGGCGCTGACACCATCGATTCGGGGCGACTCGCTACCGGGCAGACGGACCGAACAGGCTGGCACGGACGATATTGCTAGCGCTCTCTGTGACGTGAAGCCGCGTGAGGCACTCGCTCAGCCAAGCGGGATCGTTACGAAACCTGGCGAAGGCTTTTTCGAGGTCGGTTCTGACGACTGGCCCGTAGGCTGATTCGGCGATTTCCCAAGTCCGGACGTCGGGATCGCCCCAGTAATGGAACATCATGATCAGATCGATGGCGTCTCGAGAACAGACACTGCGGTCTGCACCTCTGTCGCTATTGGCCAGAAGCTTTTCGGCGATGTGGCTGACTCTGTCTAGGACGGGAACCGGCAGCTGCGGAACGCGCACGCAGCTGAGCGGAATGCGCGCTTCAAGCACGACCTCGAATTTCACTGGCGTATCGTCGACTTCGAGGATGGTACGAATTCCGTAACGATCGGCGCGCACGTCGCGCTTCAACGCTGGTGGGGCTCGAAACAGCTCGCCGAGTGACCGGTTCGTCACGGTGCCGCGCAGCCGGCGATACCCTGGACGGCTTGCGCACAGGAAGTCGATATCGACCGATTCTCGATATTCGTCCAGGATCAGCGCGGCGCCGGTGCCGCCGCCGAAGTAGCAGCCGGTTTCGGTCAGAAAGTCGTCATTCATCATCTCCAGTAGGCGAAGAATGCGGCGATGGTGTGGTCGTTCAAACATTCAGTACGCCATTTCCGTAACGCGCGGTGAGATCATCAATGAGGGCCTGCTCTTCGGTGGTGAGGTTTGCGACATCAATGTGCCGCCACTCACGTTCGTAGACGGCGAAGGCCTCATCCTCTCGAATCAGCTCTTGATGGAGCTGCCAGGTGAGAAAGCGTAGATTCGGATAGCGCTTGAGCTCGATCAACGGGGTATCGGGCTGCTCGCGAGGTTGTTCGTCCTGGGCCATGGCTCTGCCGCAGCGCGCTGCTGAAAGGACTAAAGCTAGCATGGCATTGCCGACCGTGCGATTGGATCAGCCGAGCCGTTCGGAGATGCTCCACCACGCCTGCTGCAGGTCCTTGATCCACGCGAGCTGGCGGCGCTCGACGTCGGTCTCTTGCCAAACGGCTTTGCAGTCCTGTCGGAGCCGGCGATCGCCGACGGGCAGACAGTCATCACAACGGTCGATAAGGCCGCGGTGTTTCAGAGTCGCTGGACTTGGCTAAACTGGCTAAGTAGGCTAGGCCCTCGGTCGGTCCAAGGCTCGGAGTCATCTTCCATGCAAGTCAACATGCTTGAGGCGAAAAGTCAGTTGTCGAAACTGGTCAAGGCGGCGCTCGCTGGCCAAGAGGTCATCATCGCCTCTAATGGTGAGGCCCAAGTCCGACTGGTCCCCTGCGCGCCCGCTGCCGGATTGCGTCACTGGGGCGTTTGGGCAGAACGTGAGCCAAACCTTAACCATCACGTCAATATCGACGCAGCCTTTACCGAAGAGGCGGATGCCGAGGTGGCGAAGCGGTTTGCTGACGAGTGACGCTGTTGCTCGACACCCAGATCATGCTCTGGTGGCTGCGGGGCGATGCGCGGCTGCGCACGGAGACGCGTGAGCTGATCGCCTCGACCCACGCCTTGGTGTCGGTTGCGAGTGTTTGGGAGGTTGCGATCAAGCATCGGTTGGGGAAACTACCGGTCGATCCGGTCCGTTTTCGCGATGAGTGTCTCGCCGCCGGCGCGAGGCTGCTAGAGATCAAGGATGCGCATGTCATCGAAACGGGCAGGCTGCCCGGAATCCACGAAGACCCATTCGATCGCTTGATCATCGCGCAAGCGAGAACCGAAGGCTTGGTTGCGGTCTCCTCGGATGCTCGGTGGGCCGAGTACGATGTTGCCCTGAGGCGCTCCTGAATGCGCTCCTGAATCTTGAATCGATCGGATGCGATCGCGTCCGGCCAGCTAACCCCACCCCGCTAACCAAGCTGCTCGGAGATGCTGCGCCCTGCCTGCTGCAGGTCCTTGATCCACGCGAGCTGGCGCCGCTCGATCGGCGCTGAGACCGACAGGCCTCCGGCGACGCGCCCGGTGCTGTCGTGTAGCAAGACGCCGATGCAGCCGACATCGAGCTCGGCCTCCTCGTCGTCGAGTGCGTAGCCCTCGCTGATCCCGCGCAGGCAGGCCTCGCGCAGGCGCTCGACGTCGCTGAGCGTATTGCGGGTGTAGGCCGGCAGATTGGTGCGCTCGGCGTAGGCGCGGATGGCCTCGTCTCCGCCGGCGCCCAGCATCAGCTTGCCGACCGCGGTGACGTGCAGTGGGGCGCGGGCGCCGATCAGCTGCTGCACATGGATCATGCGCTTCGGGGTGGCCTTTTCGATGTAGACCACCTCGTCGCCCTCGCGGATGGTCAGGTTGATGCTCTCGCCAAGCTGGTCGCGCAGGGCCTCCATCACCGGGCGCGCGATCGCGCGCAGATCGACATCGCCCCGCAGGCGCACCCCAAGCTGGAGCAGACGGAGCCCGAGCCGATAATGACCGGCGGGGTCGCGCTCGACGAGGCCGTTCTGGATCAGCGAGGCGAGGATGCGGTGCGCGGTCGAGGCATGCAGGCCGGTCTCCGCGCCAAGCACCTTGAGGCTCACCGGCTCCGGGTAGCGGGCGATGGTCTCGAGCAGCGCGGCGGCGCGGTCGATGACCTGGATGCGGGGGGCGGAGGGCGAGCGAGCCGCGGATGTGGGTGGGTCTGCGACGGCGGGCGCGGGCGAGGAGGCATGAGACGGTGTCGAGGATGGCGTGGACATGGGTCGGGCCTTGGTTAATTGTTTCGCATTATGGAATCTTTTCCTTATTGCGAAAAGAGGTCGCGGATCGCATGCTAACGTCCAACCAGCCTGCTGCGCCGAGCCGAGCGCTCGACGCACTCGCCGACCTATCGACACCGCGGAGACCCCTTCATGAGCGCCACTGTTTC
>CAZTYV010000276.1:0-3528 GCA_964617675.1 uncultured Halochromatium sp.
GATCTCTGGCGCCGATCTCGTGGTTTTGGCCGCGTGGTTGGGCCCGCCGGGCTCGGCCGCCTGTGGCGCTTGTGGATCAGGATGGCCGCAAGTCCCTCGCTCCTCTGGCTCAGACCTCGGGCGCCGTGATCAATGCCAGCACCTCGGCGATCATCGGCTCGAGTGCCTGCTGCGCCGTTTCGCTCAGCGCGTAGCAGGCATAGTCCCACTCGGCGCCGCCGCCGGAGACGAGCCAGGCCTCGGGGGCGCGCCCGTAGAGGGCCTCGCACCAGGCGAGAAGCTCGCGCGGATCATGGAAGTGGGCCATGGTCGAGAGGGCGCCGCGGTCCGGCATCAGGCGCCGGCGCCGGACCTCTCCCGGAGGCGTATCGATGGCCGCGTCGATGAAGATCACGCGCTCGGCGCGGGCGAGGATGACGAGCGCTGGCGGTATGAGCGGCTCGTTCGGCGGGGCGCCGGGCGAGACCGGCTGTGCTGGTTGCTCGCCAGTGCGATCAAGAGTGCGCTCACCGGTGCGCTCACCAACGCGTTCCACAGCGGCGTGAGCCGGACCCGGACTCACGCGTCGCGCACCAGCCGATCGATGACGGCGCCGGAGGCGTCCTTGAGCTCGATGCTCAACGGCATCTGGCCAAAGGCATGCGAGGCGCAGGAGAGGCAGGGGTCGTAGCAGCGGATCACCGCCTCGACCCGGTTCAGCATGCCCTCGCTGAGCTTGGTGCCGTCGACATAGGCATCGGCCACCTGCTTGATGCTGCGATTCATCGCCAGGTTGTTGTGGCCGGTGGCGATGATCAGGTCGACCCAGGTGATCAGGCCGGCGTCGTCGATCTTGTAGTGATGCATCAGGGTGCCGCGCGGCGCCTCGGACACACCGATGCCCTCGTTGCGGTTGCCGCGGGCGCGGGAGCGCACCCGGGTGTCGAGGATGCTCGGGTCCTTGAGCAGCCGCTGCATGGTCTCGATGGCGTAGATGATCTCGACCAGCCGCGCGTAGTGGTAGTGGAAGCTCGAGCGGACCGGCCCCGAGTCCTCCTGCAGCATGTGGAATTCGGCCAGCGCGACATCGGCGAACGGGGTGCCGCAGCTCTCGGCGTTGTTCAGCCGCGCCAGCGGGCCGACGCGGTAGATGCCGTTCGGATAGCCCATCGGCTTGTAGTAGGGGAACTTCATGTAGCTGAAGTCCTCGACCGCCTCGCCGATGATGCGTGGATAGTCCGACGGCGGCACCATGTCCTCAACGATGCGCCCTTGCGCGTCCTTGATACGCAGGAAGCCGTCGTAGTGCTCGAGCTGGCCCTTCTTCGAGACCAGCGACAAGAACATGGTCGGCATGGTGCCGAAATGCTCGGCCTCATCCTTGAACTTGGGCACGAGGGTCTTGAACAGCGCGTAGGTGTCCTTGGCGATGGTGAGCGCATCGGGCAGCATCTTCAGCATCGCC
Organism: uncultured Halochromatium sp.; assembly: GCA_964617675.1. Classification (GTDB taxonomy): domain Bacteria; phylum Pseudomonadota; class Gammaproteobacteria; order Chromatiales; family Chromatiaceae; genus Lamprobacter. Next base: position 1,445 of record CAZTYV010000276.1, read on the forward strand.
TCACGCTTGGCGCTGTCGAGCGGCTCGTTGACGCCGCCCGGTACCACCCAGGTTGGATGGATCTTCTTGCCGCCGAGCATCTCGATGATGGTCTGGCCGATCTGGCGCAGCTTGATGCCCTGCTTGGCAAGCTCCGGGTCCTTGGCCATGACGCCGAAGATGTTGCGCTTGGCCGGGTCCGAGTCCCAACCGAGCAGCAGATCGGGGGAGGAGAGGTGGAAGAACGAGAGCGCGTGCGACTGCACCAGCTGCGCGAGATTCATGATCCGGCGCAGCTTCTCGGCGGTGGGCGGAATGGTCACCGCGAGCAGGTCGTCACAGGCCTTGTTCGAGGCCAGCAGGTGGCTCACCGGGCAGATGCCGCAGGTGCGCGCGGTCAGCGCCGGCATCTCGCGGTAGGGGCGGCCCTCGCAGAACTTCTCGAAGCCGCGGAACTGGGTCAGGTGGAACTTGGCCTCCTCGACCTCGCCGCTGTCAGCGAGCTGCAGCGAGATACGGGCATGGCCCTCGATGCGGGTGACCGGGTCGATGCTGATGGTTCGGCTCATGGTCGCGGGTCCGAGGCGTGAGACGTTGATGAGGAGGTGGGCGCCCTTGCTGCGGCTAGGCGCCGAACCGGGTCATGCTCAGGGGCTCTGGAGTGCGCCCGGCAATCAGCTCGCTCAGCGCATAGTGGATGGCGTCGGCGCTCGGCGGGCAGCCTGGGATGAAGACGTCGACATCCACCACCCCGTGCACCGGTTTTACGGTCTCGAGCAACGCCGGTACACCCTGCGTGGGGATCTGTTGATTGACGTTGACGTTCTCGAGATAGGCGCGCTCGTAGACGCTCGCGAGCTTGAACGGGTTGCGCATCGCCGGGATGTTGCCATTGACGGCACAATCCCCGAGGCTGACCAGCAGCTTGCAGTGCTGGCGAAACAGCCGCGCCTTGTGCAGATCTTCCTCGTTGCTGATCGAGCCCTCGATGATGCCGACATCGACCTGCTCGGGAAGGACCTTGGTATCGACCAGGGGGCTGTAGACGATGTCGAGCTTCTGCGCCAGCTCGACCAGACGCTCGTCCATGTCCAGGAACGACATATGGCAACCGGAGCAGCCGTCGAGCCAGATGGTGGCGACGGTGATCTTCTTGGCGCTGTTCTCCTGCGGTGCGGGTTGAGCGCTCATCGTGCGGACCTCCGGCGAGCGAGGATCGGCAGGAAGTGCTGGTCTTTGACCATCTCGCCGACCGACGTGCCTTGCTTGACCAGGGCGCCGGTCGGGCAGACTTGGACGCACTTGCCACAGCTGGTGCAGGTGTCGCTCTCGCCCCAGGGATTGGCAAGATCGGTGATCACCTGGCAGTCGCTGCCGCGGCCCATGACGTCCCAGGTGTGAGCGCCTTCGATCTCGTCGCAGACGCGCACGCAGCGGGTGCAGAGCACGCACCGGTTGTGGTCGACGCGGAACATCTCATGGGTGCTGTCGACCGCGTAGCCGTGGTTGCGATAAGGCATGCGCACGTGATCGACACCGCAGGTCTGAGCCAGCCACTGCAGCTCGCAATGGCCGTTGGAGACGCAGACCGAGCAGACATGATTGCGCTCGGCGAACAGCAGCTCGACCAGGGTGCGCCGATAACGCTGCAACTTCTCGGAGTTGGTGGTGATCACCATGCCCTCGGCGACGCGGGTGGCGCAGGCGGCGAGCAGGCGATTCTGGCCGGCAACCTCGACCATGCAGAGTCGGCAGGCGCCGACCACGGAGAGGCCTTCCATCCAACAGAGGCTCGGGATCGGGATCTTGTTCTCCCGGCAGACCTCGATGATGGTTTCATCTTCGCGCGCCGAGAGATCATTCCCGTCGATCCTCAGCGTGACGACTCGAACGCTCGGTGGTGGTGCAATGATTGGCATCGGTCTTCCCGTGTCAGGCGCAGGGCAGGGGACGCGTGTGACTGAGGGTGACGATACACGAGCGCTGAGCTGCGCGCATGTCGGTCGCTTGGCCCAAAGCCCTACGAATCGTCAGGGATCGGCCGTAGCGGTTGCCTCAGGCGCTGATGATGCAGCAGGTTCCGTGCCGGCATCTAGCCGGCACGG
>CAZTYV010000277.1:0-1236 GCA_964617675.1 uncultured Halochromatium sp.
ACCTCTCGTTCAACCTGCCCAAGGGCGGCATCGTCGGCGTGATCGGCCCGAACGGTGCCGGCAAGACGACCATGTTCCGGATCATCACCGGCCAGGAGCAGCCCGACGGCGGCGAGATGCGTGTCGGCGAGACGGTCGAGATCGCCTATGTCGATCAAAGCCGTGATGCGCTCGATGGCAAGAAGACGGTCTGGGAGGAGATCTCCGATGGCCAGGATATCCTCGTCGTCGGCAAGTTCGAGATGCCCTCACGCGCCTATGTGAGCCGGTTCAACTTCAGGGGCTCGGATCAGCAGAAGCGCATCGGCGACCTCTCCGGCGGTGAGCGCAACCGGGTGCATCTGGCCAAGCTGCTCAAGAGCGGCGGCAATCTGTTGCTGCTCGACGAGCCGACCAATGATCTCGATGTCGAGACCCTGCGCGCGCTGGAAGAGGCGGTGCTGAACTTCCCCGGCTGCGTGGTGGTGATCAGCCATGATCGCTGGTTCCTGGATCGCATCGCGACCCATATCCTGGCCTTTGAGGGCGACTCCAAGGTGACCTGGTTCGAGGGCAACTATGCAGACTATGAGGAGGATCGCCACCGCCGTCTCGGCACCGAGGCCGATCAGCCCCATCGCATCCGTTATCGGCCGTTGACGGCCTGAATTGCAGCCACACAGTCCGAGCCAGGTCGTCGGAGCCTCATCATCAGCATGCGGATCGGCCGCCGCCCGGTGACACCGCCCAGCATCCTAACGACCCATGACCATCTCGCTCGATCAGCTCCTCACCCGCATCGACAGCCTGCTCGACCGGGTTGAGCCCTGGCTGCCGGTGCCAATGGCGACCGACTGGGACGCGGTCGCTTGGCGTTGGCGCCGGGATGGACCTGGACAGCAGGGCCGCGGGCGGCTCGAGGCGATCCGCCGGCCGCATCGGCTGCGGCTCGAGGATCTACGAGGCATCGACCGCCAGCGCGCTGAGATCGATCGCAACACGCGCCAGTTTCTGGCCGGGAAGAGTGCCAACAACGTGCTGCTGTCGGGCTCGCGCGGCACCGGAAAATCGTCGCTGATTAAGGCACTGCTGAATCGCTATCAAGATCAGGGACTGCGGCTGATCGAGGTCGACAAGGATGACCTGATCGACCTACCACGGATCATTGACCAGGTCGCCGAGCGCCAGGAGCGTTTCATCCTATTCTGCGATGACCTCTCGTTCGAGGCCTCGGAATCGGGCTACAAGGCGCTCAAG
>CAZTYV010000277.1:1278-2264 GCA_964617675.1 uncultured Halochromatium sp.
CCGCCGCCATCTGTTGCCCGAGTACCAGCGCGAGAACCAGGACGCGCGCATGATCGACGGCGAGATCCATCAGGGCGAAGGCGTTGAGGAGAAGGTCTCGCTCTCCGATCGGTTCGGCATCTGGCTCTCGTTCTATCCGTTCAGCCAGGAGCAGTATCTCGAGGTGGTGCGGCATTGGCTCGGCGAGCTCGGCGGCGCGCACGCCCTGTCAGAGGACAGCGAGCGCGCGGCACTGCAATGGGCCCTCACGCGCGGCTCACGCAGCGGCCGCACGGCCTGGCAGTTCGCGCGCGATTGGGTTGGCCGGCAACCGCTCGAGAGCCGCTGAGCGACGTCGGAGCAGGCACAACAGCCGTTGTGACCGCGGTTGCGATAGCGGTTCAGCACAGCGCCGGTTATGCTCAAGGGACGCGCTCAAGGGTTGCCGGAGGGAACCTGGACGCCGTGATCTGCGAGCCACTGCACGTCGAGCTCCCAATCGACCCGATCGACGCCGGGCTGTGCCGAGACCAAGCCCTGAGCACGCTTCTGATGGTCGATCAAGCCCTGCTGGGCCTCGACGACCTTGGGGTCGTCCTGTGCCAGGCCGGCGAGCTCGGGATGGATCAGCTGGAGAAAGCGAATGGCCGGAACCTGGAAGTTGCGCGGCGTCGAGATGATGGCAACACCGTCCTCGAGGCGTTCGACGCGAAACGGGTACGGATAGTCTGCAAGCTCGGCATCGGCCTCGAGCATCTCGTTGAGCTTCCAGACCTCGGGTTGCCAGATCGAGCTGATCCACCAAGCGACCAGGGCGACCACGACCACCCCCAAAACGATGCTGTAATTGCGCGTAAACTTATCCATAGATTCTGAGCCTATTCAACCGGGTTCACAGAGGCGGCAGCGATAGTCGGCCTGCGTCACAGGTCGAAGAGCCCCTCATAATGCTCTTCGGTGCGTGCACGGGTCAGTGCAGACCGTCACCTTGATGTCGTCGGATGATC
>CAZTYV010000277.1:2274-3515 GCA_964617675.1 uncultured Halochromatium sp.
GAGCCTTGTTCACAGGATTGGCCAGAAACGGCGGCCTTGGCAGAGCTTCGCCTGGGCTGGGGCCTGCGCCAGCACGGCGCGCCGCCGGTTGAATGGACTCGATCATCCCGCGAACAGGAATCGTTCTCCATGAAAATAGTCAAGTATTGTGAGCCGATGCGATGAAGCAGGAAACGATCAACAAGACCGTACTCCTCGGCCTCGTCGGCGTGATCTCGCTCTTGTTCCTGGCCATGGTGCAGGAGTTTCTGGTGGCCATCTTTATGGCGGCGGTATTCGCGGCCATGACGCATCCCCTGTACGTCAGGCTTGCCCAATGGCTCGGCGGGCGGCGCTACCTCGCCTCGTTGATCAGCCTGATCCTGCTGTTTACGGTCGTGCTGATCCCGATCGTCTTGCTGACCATCGTCTTCATCGGCCAGGCGGTGAATGTTGGTCAATCCTTGACCCCAGTCGTGGTCGACTACCTGAAGGAACCGGGCAGCCTGACGTCAGTCCTCGAAGAGCTCCCCTTCTATGAGGAGTTGGTCCCTTACGAGGACCAGATGACAACCCAGATCGCGAGCGCCATCGAGGGCTTCGGGCGGTTGCTCGTGAACCAGATCTCCAACTTCGCGCTGGGCACCGTCCAGTTCCTGTTCCTGACGGTGGTGTTCTCTTACACCTTCTTCTTCTTCCTGATCGACGGCGGCAAGGTGGTGAACGCGGTCCTCTACTATCTGCCGCTCCAAGATCAGGACGAGCGGCTAATGCTGCGCAAGTTCACCTCGGTGACGCAGGCGATGGTCGTCGGCACCCTGCTCATCGGCATCTTGCAAGGCGCCCTCGCTGGCACCGCCTTCGCGATCGCTGGGGTACCGAATGCGGTCTTCTGGGGCACGGTGATGGCGGTGCTCTCGATCATTCCCGGCGTTGGCTCGGCCCTGGTCTGGGTGCCGGCATCGATCATCTTGATCGTCCAGGGCTCCTTTGGCGCCGGTCTTGGCCTGCTGCTGTTCTGCATGCTAGTGGTGGGCAGCGTCGATAATCTCTTGCGGCCGGTGCTCGTCGGTAAGCACACCGACATGCACGAGCTCATGATCTTCTTCGGAACCCTTGGCGGGCTCTTTACCTTCGGCATGGCGGGACTGCTGATCGGGCCGCTGATCGCATCGCTGTTCATCACCATCTGGGAGATCTACGGCGAGGCCTTCAAAGACAGCCTACCTGCCGTGCATACCGACGGGGAGGAACAGAGCGCA
>CAZTYV010000278.1:0-3473 GCA_964617675.1 uncultured Halochromatium sp.
CTCGGCATCGAGGGCTACGAGAGCTTCATCCAGACCGACGCCTCGATCAATCCGGGCAACTCGGGCGGGCCGCTGGTCAACCTGCGCGGTGAGCTGGTCGGCATCAATACGGCCATCCTTGCCCCCGGTGGCGGCAACGTCGGCATCGGCTTCGCGATCCCGACCAACATGGTCAAGACCGTGGCGAGCCAGATCCTCGAGCACGGCAGCGTACGCCGGGGCCTGTTCGGTGCCGGCGCCCAGGACCTGACGCCGGAGATCGCCTCGGCACTCGACATCGAGCTCTTCCGCGGCGCGGTCATCGCCACCGTGCAGCCGGACTCACCGGCCGCCGAGGCGGGTCTCAAGCCCGGCGACATCGTCACCGGTGTCGACGGGCGCCTGATCGCCAGTGCTGGGGATCTGCGCTCGCGCGTTGGTCTATTGCGACCTGGAACCGAGATCGAGCTCGAGGTCCTGCGCAACGGCAAGCAGCGACGCCTGCAGGTGATGATCGAAGACCCCTATGCCGAGTTCGTGCACGGCGAGACCTTGAGCGCCGCGCTCGAGGGCGCGCTCATCGGCGAGGCGATCCGGCGGAGCAACCGCAGCCGCACCCAGGTGGTGATGGTCGGGCCGCTGCGCCCCGGCAGCCCGGCCTGGCAGAATGGGCTGCGCGAGGGCGACCTCATCGTCCAGGTCAACCGCCAAGCCATCGCCCGCCTCGCTGATCTGGAGCAGGCGCTGCGCTCCGCGGGCGGGCTCTACAGCGCACAGGTGCTGCGCGACGGCCAACTGCTCCTGCTCGCGCGCCGCTGATGGACCAGCTGAGCCTGCTCGACGGGCTCGAGGCTCCAGCCACGCTCGATCAGGCGGCGATCGCCCCGGCGACGCCGAGCGCCGAGGTCCAGGATCTGGCCGAAGCCCTAGCCGACGCGCTCGATAACGGCCTCTATCTTGGCACCTCGTCCTGGTCCTTTCCCGGCTGGTCTGGGCTGATCTACGGCGCCCCGACAGGCAAGGCGGACCTGTCAAAGCAGGGATTGCCGGCCTATGCCACACATCCGCTGTTACGCAGCGTCGGCGTCGACAGCGGCTTCTACGCGCCCTTGGATGCCGCGCGGCTGCAACGCTGGGCCACTCAGGTGCCGGCCGGGTTCCGGTTCGTCGTCAAGGCGCCGGCGTTGATCACCGATCGCTATCGACGCGGCGCGCGCGGGCGTCCGAGCGCAACCAACCCTGGGTTTCTTGATCCAGACCTCGCGGTGCGGGTGGCCGTGGAGCCCTATCTCGCCGGTCTCGGTGCCAAGGCCGGGGTCTTGCTCTGGCAATTCCCGCCGCTGGGCGCAGCCGACCCGCTCCCGCCACGGCGATTCGCCGAGGCGCTCTACCGCTTCCTGATCCGGCTGCCGAAGGGGCCGGTCTATGCCGTCGAGGTCCGCGATGCCAACCTGCTCACGCCGGACCTGGCCTCCGCGCTCCACCACGGCGGCGCCATCCCAGCCATGGCATTGCACCCGCGGCTGCCACCCTTGCCGCAACAGCGATCGTTGTTCGACCAGCAGAGCGATGACGGCCCGCTGTTGATCCGTTGGCTGTTGCGCGGCAACCATGGCTACGAAGAGGCACGCGCCCAGTACGCCCCGTTCGACCGCCTGTGCGAGCCCGACCCGGAACGTCGTCACCAAGTCGCTGATGCAGTGCGCAGCGCCCTTGTCGCCCAACGCCCGGCCTTCGTCATCGTCAACAACAAGGCCGAGGGCTCAGCGCCGCTGTCGCTCGTCGCGTTGTCGCGGCTGTTGAGCCAGGGCTCGGTCGAATCAGAGGCGCCCGAACCGCGTTTGGGCTAGCATCCGCGGATGCACCTCTCGACTTCGCCATGGGCGCCATTTCTGATCCTCTTCTCCCTGGCGGCGCTGATCCCGACCGCCGGTCTCAGCATCTATGCGCTGCAGTCGATCTCGACGCGCCTTGACCGGGTCGAGAGCAACGAGCGCTTCGCCGTGGATCTTCAACGCGCCGCGGTGGCGACTGAGCTGCGGGCAGTGGCGAAGGATCTTTGCGTGCTGGCACATCAGAACGAGTTGAGCCAGCTAATGCTGGAGGATCGACGGCAGTCCCGCCTCGCGATGGCGGCCGAGTATCTCGCGCTGGCGCGCCAGGCCAAGGATTACGACCAGATCCGATTCCTCGATGCACGCGGGCAAGAGGTGATCAGGATCAACCAGAACAATGGCTCCCCGAGCATCGTTCCCGATACCGAGCTGCAAGACAAGTCGAGCCGCTACTACGTCCGCCAGACCCTGGCGCTGGAGCCAGGAGAGGTGTACGCCTCACCGCTGGACCTCAACATCGAGCACGGCAGCATCGAGATCCCCCATAAGCCCATGATCCGGATCGGCACACCGGTGAGCGATGCCGACGGTGAAGAGCGCGGCATGGTGCTGATCAATCTCAAGGCACAGCGCATGCTCGATGAGGTCCAGGCCACCGGAGCGGTGAGTGTGGGTGAGCCCATGCTGGTCAATAACGACGGCTATTGGCTGGTCACCCCCGATCCGCCACCAGGCTGGGGCTTCATGTTCCCGGAGCGCGTCGATGAGCGCATGCCAAAGCGTTTTCCGGAGGCCTGGGCAAGGATCAACGAGCAGCCGAGCGGGGTGGTTTATACGCCCCAGGGGATGTTCACGTTCGAGAACTACTATCCGCTCAACGGTCTGACGGGCTGCGTCGAGCGTCCTGGCTCGGGGCGCGAGATGCTCAATCGCACCGGTTACCGCTGGGTGCTGATCTCCCATGTCCCTCAGGCGCGGATCAACGATTGGCGCCGCGAGGCGATCCTGCAGGCCACACTCATCGGCGGCGTGATCCTGATACTGCTCGCCGCCGGTATCTGGGCCTGGCTGGTCGTAGCCAGCGAGCGACGCCGGCACCGCAAACGTCTGGAGCACTTGGCGCGTTTCGACGCCCTCACCGGACTGGCGAACCGCTCCACCCTCGAGGAACGCCTGGAAGAAGAGATCGAGCGCAGCAGGCGCTACGGTCGGGGCTTCACGCTGATCTTCCTCGATCTCGATGGCTTCAAGGCCATCAATGATCGCGCGGGGCATCAGGCCGGCGACCGGGTCCTGATCGAGGTGGCGCAGGTGCTGGAGACCAACTGTCGTGCCACGGACCTGGCTGCCCGCCAGGGCGGTGATGAGTTCGTCGTCCTGCTCGCCGAGGTGGCCGAGCCGGCGATCGCGCTCAAGGTCGCCGAGAAGCTTCGCGCAAGGATCGCAAACATCACCTGGGAGGGGATGCGGCTCGGCGCCAGCATCGGCGTCGCCCTTTGCCCCGATCATGCCAAGGACGCGGCACCGCTAATGCGCCTGGCCGATGAGGCAATGTATCGCGCCAAGAGCGGCGGCAAGAATCGGATCTGCTTGGCTGGAGATCATGGCCACGAGCCGCCCTCATAGGCGCTCGCTCCGCCAAAGCCAAAGCCAAAGCCA
>CAZTYV010000279.1:0-2073 GCA_964617675.1 uncultured Halochromatium sp.
CATCGGCACCGCGACGCGGGGAAGCGCGCTCGAGCAAGCGCTGGTAGACCGTGGTCGGTGCCAGGCCGGCCTCAAGAGCGCCACAGACCCAGCCCCATTCGCGGGCAGATTCGGACGGATCCCCGGTGGATAAGCGCGCCCGTGGAGCGCCGTTGACGACCGGCGGCGGAGCCGTCGTTGGCACGGCCGGAGTTGGATCCCAGACGCGCTCCTGCGGGCTCGGTCGCCGAAGGACATTGACCCACTCCCCGCCGCGCTTGGCATTCTTCATCCCGGCGAGCCGCCCGAGGTGCTCACCGGATACCGAGCCCGGATCGGCACCAACGCGCGGGATCAGCCAACGCTGCACATCACAGCGCTGCACTTCATCGAGCGCGCGGGTCAGCCGTAGCCACAGGTGGCAGCCCCCAAGCGTCGAAGTCTGCACCACCAGGGTCGCATAGTGCCGAGCGATGCGCTGCGCCATCGGCCGTGCGACATCATCGAGAAACACCATCGGCCAGGGATAGCCGCGGGCTGGACGGATAGAAATATCGGCCTGTTGGACATTGCGCGCTCTGGCCAGCCCCAACGGGAGCTGATCCAAAGAGCGATCATGGAACCACAGCATCGTCGCCTTGGCGGTGCGCACCGCCAAATCGGCACGCACGATGCCAGCGTCGTGCCATGCCTCAAGCATCACGGCGGTGTGTCTTGCCGCAGTCATTGCCTGTTGCGGGCGCTCAGCGCTCAAGCGGCTCATCAGGCGCCCACCCTGGCACTCGGGCGTTGGCGGGCGTTGCCCGGCGCTGAACCAAACACCTCAAGGTAGAGTTGTTCATCGAGCTGCGCACGTTCGAGCCGAGCAGCCTGCGCCAGCAATTCCGCCGCCATGGTCGTGAGCACGCGATAATTGCCCAACGCATGCTCAGCGAGCGTCTTCATCAGCCCCGCGGTCATCAGACTCGCATTGCCGGCACTGTGTTGTAAATGCTCCAGGCAGGCGACCAGCGCCTCGCGACTGGCATACTCCATACTCAAGCGCGTGCGGATACGACTGCCCAGCGGCAGCAGCTCCTCACGACGCAGCTTGGTCGCCAGACGGCCATCACCGGCCAGGATCACGCTCAACAACGTGCGCGAATCGAACTGCATGGAGGTCAGCAGACGCAGCTCATTGAGCACCGTCGGATGCATCTCCTGCGCCTCGTCGATGAGCAACACCGGGCGCAACAGCGTCGTCTCCAGATGCGCCAGCCAGCGCTCGCGCAGGATCTTGAAGCCACCCCAGCGGTTATGGGGTTTGAGGTCAACGGCGAACAGATCGCCCATCTCGCGGTAGAAGTCCGCCACCTTCGAGCTGGGATGCGTGAGCGCCCCAACGCTGATATCGGGCAATTGGCGCAGACGCTCATCGAGCAGGCGCAGCACCGCGCTCTTGCCGGTACCGGGATCGCCCTGAATGAGCGCAAAACCGCCTTCGCGGATCAGGCTCTGCTCGATGCGCCAGCAAAACTGCTCCACCGGCGCGCTGCGATGCAGTGCCGCCGTCGGCAGCTCCGGGGAGAACGGATTGAACTTCAGTCCATAGAGGGCCAGCAGGGTCTTGTTCATCGACGTGATTCCAGGTCATCGTGTTTTGGCAGATAAGCCGGCGGCAGACCTGTGGCGGCATACTCGGCGAGCAACTCGCGCAGCAACGGTGGCAGCGCCGTGGCGCGTTGTGAGGTCGGTGGCGGTGCGCCGGCGGGCTCAAGGCGCCGACGCTCCCCAGAGGCATTGGCGGCTTTATCGAGGGGATAGAGGCGGCAGAGGATGGCGCCCGAGTGGGGATCAACCACGTCCACAGCACTCAGATCCCAGCGGGCATAAGCGATATGCAGTTGCTCAAGGTGACGCAAGCGCGCCGGCACCTCGAAGCGCTTGCCCGCCAGGCTGAGCGTCCCATCGCTGCGGCGCTGACGGCGTTGGACGCGACAACGAAAAGCGGCGCGGACCCGCTCGCTGTCCGGACAGGGACGCCCCACGTTGGGCGCATCGAGAAGACGCGCAAGCGGCGTGGCGGCAGTCTCGCTGTGGACCTTGCGGTGGTAC
>CAZTYV010000279.1:2083-3458 GCA_964617675.1 uncultured Halochromatium sp.
CTGCAGGCTCAGCTCCTCCAGCCCCTTAAGCATCGCCATCAGGCGGCCTTCCAGCGTGGCCCAGAAGCGCTCCTGCTTGGCGTTCTGATACGGGCTGTACGGCAGGGTTGGCTCGTGGAGGATGCCCAGCGCATGCACTCCGGCGGTGAATTCCTCGGCCTGCATCGCCGCGCCGTTATCGCTCATCAGGGCGCGCGGCAGCCCGCGCTTGTGCAACGCCTGCCCCAGGCCATGGACCAAGGTCTCGGTGGTCTCATCGAGGTACCACTGCAGATGGCAGATCAGGCGGGAGTGATCGTCGATGACCGCCAGCAGCAGGGGCTTGACCCAGACGCCACCCCGGGTCAGCACCTTGCGCGAGCCATGATGAAAGTCCAGATGCCACAAGGCATGGACATACTGGGCTTCATCGCTGCGCACCTCGCAGGCCTCCAGGCGCTGGGCGGCCTGCTCAGCGTAAATTCCCTGAGATCAGGTTGTCTGAGGGTCTGATCGCACGCGCACAAGGCGGCGAGGTTGTCGTAATGCAGCTGCACCGTCCAACCGGGGTAGTCGCGGTATTGCGCCTGTACGGCCTCCATCAGGCGCGGGCTCAGCGCGCGCGGCTCCCCGGCATCGCAGCGCCGGCGCGGGCGCAGTGCCGCCACCGGGTCTTGGGCATCGCGTGCGAGGTAATACCAGCGCTCTAGGGTGCCGAAGCTAAAACGCACCGGTAGGCCAGTCACCGGATGACGCCATGACTTGGCCGCCAGCGCCTTCAGCCGCGCGCCCAGCGCGTTCGCCGGCGCAGGATCAGCCAACAAAGGACCAATAATGGCAAAGCGCAACCGCGCCCAACCATCGGGATCACCGAGGCCGTTGTCATCGGACATTCGTCTTCACCTCCCAGTTGTTTCACACATCACCGGGAGTCTAGAAGGCGCCGTCCAGCGGCGCGATGAGGTCTTCTGCGGGTTGGCGTTGCCCTACAGCGAACTTGTCGCTGTCGTGCTCGGGGCGATCAATATCAGCAGTTGCACGACGCGCTCGGACAACGCTTTTGCGCTCAATTTTTCCAGCAGGGATCCTGGCAGGTGCTCGGTGGCGATCGGCGGCATCAACAGACCAGCCAAGGATCGATAGCAGCGGGTTTGCACAAACTGCTCACGCCACCAGTGCTGCCACCGCCGCAGGGTTTGGACGGTGACACCAAGCGTCTTTATCAAGCGCTGGCGACGCGATGCGCTCAGTCCGCAATGCAGGGCGGAAATCAGCACGACGATGACCCCGAGATAGACCTTGCGGCCCAGAAACCGAACGGAAGGCGGGGTGCTGCGCCGCCGGCAGCCGTCTTCAGCGCAGCAGAAGCTCAGACGGCTCTGGTAGCTCTCATCCA
>CAZTYV010000280.1:0-2351 GCA_964617675.1 uncultured Halochromatium sp.
GGCTTCGGCTCAGGCTTCGGCTCAGGCTTCGGCTCAGGCTTCGGCTCAGGCTTCGGCTCCGACGTGGACGGCTTCGCATGCTCGCCCGTCACCGTCGCCACCAGCGACGGCGCCGAATCCTCCGGCGCGAGGACCGATGCAACAGCGGACTGTGAACGCCGCTCCTTGGCGACCTTACGATACTCCTTGAGCAACTCGGCATAATAGCCGCCGCCGCGGAAGACGGTCAGCCCAGTCATGATCAGCCCAACCGCCGGCGGTGCTGCCTTCTCCAACCGCGACGCCGACCCTTTCACCTCTCCAATACGCGCGTGCATGGCGCGAACCACCAGCCATGCGGCATCGCAGACGCTGATCAGATACTCGGTATCGGCGGAGAGCCGGATCGGCGCCGCGTCGATCAGCATCAGATCATAGTTCTCGCTGAGCTTCGTGATCACCTCGCCGAGCCGAGCGCAATCACTCAGATGCCCGTTTGCGGCGGAGCCCGTTGCGATGCGATCTGGCAGCACATCCGTCGATGGGCTGATCGCGGCAAAGGGGTCACTATCGGTATTGAGCACATCAACGAGCGTTGGTCGCTGCGCCTCATCCCGATAGCGTGGATCGGGGATCAGCAGATTGGCCTCGACAACGAGCACCCGCAGTCCCTGGCGCGCCAGCTCGCGGCCGAGATCGAGCACGACCGTGGTCGCGCCGGAGCCGTGGCAGGCGGAGGTCACGAGCACACGGCGCACGTCATTAGCGCTGTGCTCGCGCCCGAGCACCATGGCAAGACGGCGCATCTGATCGGCCATCAATGCCTGCCGCGCCGGATCGGTCGAGGGCTCAAGGAAGGACGCCAGCGGCGGAAAGCCCATAATCGAGCGCACCTGCCCGGTGGTGCGCACCCGCCGATCGACCATATCGACGCCGACCGCGGCACCAAGCCCCGCGAAGACCCCGACCAAAGCGAAGAGCACGGCGAGCTTGGTGCGTCCGCCGCTGACCGCCTCCAAGGGCTCGAGCGCGGCGCTCTCGAGGCGAATGACGCCGGGGGCGCTCGACTCCAGGCTCAGGAACTCGATCCGGTCGTCGATCGAGTCGACGGCCTTCCGCTCGCGCGCGATGGCATCGCTGACATCGAGCGCCTCGTTGTAATGGGTCGCATACCAGGCGGCATTGTCCTCCTGCGCCGCCAACTGCTGGCGCAACACCGACTCCACCGTCGTGGTCTCGCGCACCCGTGCCCGCCGCTCGTCGAGGATCAACGCGGCCTTCTCGGCAACCAGCTCGGCGGTCGCGCGCTGGACCTCCTCCTCCAGATCGCTCAGCTCCCGCTCGGCCTTGCGGCGCACCGGATGCTCGGGGCCGAGACCGGTGGTCTGTTCCAAGAGCTCACTGCGGCGCTTGTAGAGGTTCGCCTTTAGGCTATTCAAACCGGCGTCACGCGAGGCCGCTTCCCCAGCGGCCGCGTCTAATGCCTGTGCGGCCGCCTCACCACCCAGACTGGCGTCGTAGGTCGCGAGCTCGGCCTCGGCATTGATCCGTGCGCGCTCCGCATCGAAGACCGCGGACTTGATCTCGATGAGCAGGTTGTCGTACGGGTTGACGATGCTGTCGGCGAAGGTCGTGACGCCGAGTAGCTGGGCCAGCTCGCTGCGACGCTCGATCAAGATCGCAATCTGATCAAGACGCTCCTTGCGATTCTGGCGCAGGATCTCGATGCGCTGATCACTGGCGTAGAGCTCGTCGGTCTTCGCCTGCTCCAGGTAGACCGAGACCACGCTGTTGACCAGATCCTGCAGGCCTTTCGGCTGCACGGAATCGAGGCTGATCGTAATCAGATAGGTGTAGCGGACGTGTCGGATCTCGAGGCTCGACTGGAGCCGCTCGGCAGCCTTACGGTCACTCTCGCCCTCCTTCTGCCAAAGCACGAAACGGCGATCACCGAGTCGCTCCAGCGCCTCGAGCACGATGTCGTAGCGATTGATCGTTCGCAGCTGTTGGTTGATGAATTGGTCGTACTGCGTGCTGGACTGGAACTCGAGTTCTCGCGACCCGCTGAGGATGTTGGCGAAGCGCGGCGCAACATAGATCACCGCGGTGGCTCGATAGACCGCGGTTCCTTTGACATAGGCGACAGCCGTGCCAAGCGTGGCGACCAGGATCGCCACGACAACCGCCAGCAGTTTGTGGTTCCAAACGCTGTTCAGGGGCTGGAAGGCCCCCGTGGATGCCGGTGCGCTAGGGACGTTGCCGCTCATCGCCGGGCCGCCGCTTGCGGGCGATGGATGCCAAGCCCCCTGTATCGCCGCGGGCACAGCCGCGGGCTCATCCGGAGCGCTTGATCTTCAACGATGCGCATGACG
>CAZTYV010000280.1:2361-3449 GCA_964617675.1 uncultured Halochromatium sp.
CTCGGTCGACATCAACTGATTGATCGCCAGCAGGGTGCTGAACGGATTGATCTGCTCCAGATACCAGCCGAATTGCGCGATCCCGCTGCGCTGAACGAAGACCACGTCGCCTTCCCTCATCGCGACGTTGAGCCCTGGGTCAGGCCTCAACAGCTGTTCGAAAGAAAAGACCAGATGAACACGCTCCGATGGTCTGATGACATGGATACGGTTCAGGTTCGCTTGCTCGTTCGGACCGCCCGCCTGACTGATCGCATCCAAGAACGACATCTGCGGCGTAAACCGATAGACCCCCGGCGAATGGACGGCCCCCAACACATAGACCGGAGTATCCAGCGAGTCCGGGATATAGACCAGGTCGTTACGCTGCAGGGTGATGTTCAGCGCCAGATCGCCGGTCAGCAGCCGGGCCACATTGACCCAGAGGATCTGATCGCCGCGGATGACGGCGGCCCGGGTCAACAACTGCTCGGGCCTCAGCAGTGGCAGGGCACCCGCTTGGGCCAAGGTCTCGAGCAAGGTCAACGGACTGTCGAACTGGAGCACGCCCGGGTTCTCCACCCGGCCGAGTACCACGATGCGGTTGGAACCATAGTGCGAGACGCCGACCGTCACCGCGAGGTCGAGGTAATAGGGTGTGAGTGCCTCGGTGATCCTCGAGGCGGCCGCCTCTCGCGTCAGCCCACCGACATCCACGGGCCCGGCGAAGGGCACCGTAATCACCCCGTCCGGGCCTACCTTGTGCGGGCCCGAGATCTCGGGACGGGCGGCCACATCGAGCGCGATCTCGTCGCCGGGCCCAAGTCGGTAGGTCGGGTCGCCGGACTGCTCGAAGCGCTGCAGCGCCTCGCGGCTCGAGGTCTCAATGCGACGCTCTGGCACCTCAAAGGCATCGATCGCGTCCGGCGTCGGTCCTGGTATACGCTCGATGCCGCCGCAAGAGGTCAGTCCGAGCAAGACGACGGCGATGCTGAAGACGAACCGGTAACCTCTCGCACCGACCGCGCAGGGCCGCACCCGCTGCCAGTCAGGCGCTCGACGAGCTTGACGACCGCTCAATGACAGGATGCTCTCAAACACGCGTGATC
>CAZTYV010000281.1:0-3444 GCA_964617675.1 uncultured Halochromatium sp.
GCACCGGCAGCGCTGGACTCGGCCCCCGGCTGCCGCTGGGCCTTCCGCTGAGGCTGCTGGTGCTGGGGCGGACGCTGGCGGCTCGCACCATCCGCGGCAGCCTCGTTCGCCTGAACCGCTGCGACCGGGACCTCGCGGGCGCCCTCTTGCGGGGTCGCGCCCCGGCGCGGGGTATCGTGCGCGCGCTCGGCCTTGCGCGGGGTACCATCAGGGTCCGACGCTTGCCCTGTCTCCTGGCGGGGACCCCGCTGAGCATCACGCCGAGCGCCCCGCTGGGGCCCTCGCCGGGGCCCACGCTGGGTATCGCGCGGGCTCCGCTCCACCCGCACTCGGCTCTTCGGATCAACGGCCGCGAGGATCTCGGGCTCGACGGTGCTGATTGGGATGCGGGCACCCACAAAGGCCTCGATATCGGGCCAGCCCATCGCGTAGCTCTCGCAGACGAAGCTGATCGCGTCGCCCGCGGCTCCAGCGCGCGCGGTGCGTCCGATCCGGTGCACATAGTCCTCGGCATCATCGGGTAGATCGTAGTTGATGACGTGGCTCACCCCTGGGATGTGCAGACCACGCGCGGCCACGTCGGTTGCAACCATGATCATCAGATCGCCGTCTTGGAAGCGCTTCAAGAGGCTGAGTCGCTTCTTCTGCGGGACATCGCCCGAGAGCATCGCGGCCTTGAGTCCGTTGCCTTCGAGGTAGCCCCACACCCGCTCGCCTTCGCGCTTGGTGTTCACGAAGACCATGCTGCGAGCCCCCTCGAGCTGGCGCAGCAGCCCGATGAGCAGCGGGATCTTCTCGTCGTTGGCAACCATGTAGCCGCGCTGGGTCACGCGATCCGCGGTCACCCGCTCCGGGGTGATCTCGATCATCTGCGGATCATTCATGTGCTCGTAGGCCAGCTCCATCACCCGATAGGAGAGCGTGGCCGAGAACAACAGCCCCAGCCGCTGGGTCGGGCTCGGCAGGCGTCGCAGGACGAAACGGATGTCCTTGATAAAGCCGAGATCGAACATCCGATCGGCCTCGTCGAGCACCACGACCTCGACCTGGTGCAGATCGAAGACGCGCTGTTTGAGGTAGTCGATCAGACGCCCCGGCGTGCCGATGAGGATATCGACGCCGGCCGAGACCTCGTCGCGTTGGGCCTGATAACCCGTACCGCCATAGACCAGACCGAGCCGAAACCCCGTCTGCGAGGCGAGCACCTCGGCATCCTTGTGGATCTGCACCGCGAGCTCGCGCGTCGGGGCCAGGATGAGTGCCCGTGGCTGACGCGGCCGCCTCCTGTCCTGATCCGCCGCCGGACGCTCGGCTGCCTCATCGCCCGCATCGGCCGTCGCGTCGCCCTCGACCTGTGCCGGCTTTGGCCCGCCCCGCAACAGGCGCTGCAAGGCGACCACGAGGAAGGCCGCCGTCTTGCCAGTACCCGTCTGGGCCTGCCCGGCAACGTCACGCCCGGCCAGCGCGACGGGCAAGGTCTCGGCCTGGATGGGGGTGCAATACTCAAAGCCCGCGGTCGCGAGGCCGGCGAGTATCTTGGGGTGGAGATCGAACTGATCGAAACGGGTATCGGTGAGGTGAGTCTGGGGCATGGGAGAGCGGGAGCGATGGAGATCGACAGGCGTGAGCGTCGCGCGACGACGAGGACTTGCAAAACTTGATATCTTTAGCTCAAATAGCATCCTAACGCTGGCGGCGGCCTTTGCGCCAGCTAGCCCGCCTCTTCCCCATCTCAACGCGCCGCCCGAGAGCATCTGGCGAGAGCTAGCCCATTACTTGAGAATCCCGCAGTCACGCTTAGGCACACGCCGCAGCCGCGAGCCTCTGTGAGTCTATGCAGGCACCTCGATCCCGCGGTGCCCGGGTGATGACCGCCCCTTGGCCCGGCAACAACCCCGCTTGCGTTGAGTTTTATACGCTGCCATCGCTCAAGCGAACGGATCACCGAAGCGCCGAGCGAAGCAGCACGCCAACGCCGAGCATGCCTTCTGCCCAAAACCTGGAGAGAGATCAGTGAGCGACCGCATCGTCCATGTGACCGACGACACCTTTGAACAGGAGGTGCTGCAGTCCGAGCAGCCCGTTCTTGTGGACTACTGGGCCAACTGGTGCGCACCCTGCAAGATGATCGCACCAGTACTGGAGGAGATCGCCGAGGAGTACGAGGGCCGCATCCGCGTTGCGAAGCTCGACATCGACGAGAACCGCGCCGTCACCGAGCGTTTCAATGTCCGCGGCATCCCGACCCTGATCCTGTTCAAGAATGGCGAGGCTGAGGCGATCAAGGTCGGCGCGGTCTCGAAGTCGCAACTGACTGTCTTCATCGATAGCAACCTCTGAACCGATAGCAACCGTTGAACCAGCCACGCACCCGCCCGCGGCGCCGGCCCGGGAACAATCCGCGGAATCGATCCGGCAACATCGAGACGGAGACTGGTCAGCCGATCGACTCCGAATCCTTCTCCGACTCCGACTCCGACTCCGACTCCAGCTCGCCCCAGGCCGACCCGCCGACGCGCTCGCGCGGGGAGCGCCCCCCCACGTCGAACAAACCATCCATGAATCTCACCGAGCTAAAACAGATGCCCGTCCCTGCGCTCGTCGAGCTAGCGCAGTCTATGGACCTCGAGGGTGTCGGGCGCTCCCGCAAGCAGGACCTGATCTTCGCCATCCTCAAGGCCAAGGCGAAGCGCGGTGAGGACATCTACGGCGAGGGCGTGCTCGAGATCCTCTCGGATGGGTTCGGCTTCCTGCGCTCGGCGACCGCCTCGTTCCTGGCCGGCCCAGACGACATCTACGTCTCACCGAGCCAGATCCGCCGCTTCTCGCTGCGTACCGGTGACAACATCACCGGCAAGATCCGCCCCCCAAAGGACGGCGAGCGCTACTTCGCGCTCCTCAAGGTCGGCGATATCAACTTCGACCGGCCCGAGAACGCCAAGACCAAGATCCTGTTCGAGAACTTCACGCCGCTGTTCGCGCAGCAGCGACTCGGGCTCGAGGTCGGCAACGGCAGCACCGAGGATCTGACCGCCCGCACGGTGGACCTGGTCGCGCCGATCGGCAAGGGCCAGCGCGGCCTCATCGTCTCCCCGCCCAAGGCCGGTAAGACGATGATCCTGCAGAACATCGCCCAGTCGATCGCGCATAACCACCCCGAGGTCTTCCTGATCGTGCTGCTCATCGACGAGCGCCCGGAGGAGGTCACCGAGATGGAGCGCTCGGTGCGCGGCGAGGTGATCTCATCGACCTTCGACGAGCCGGCGACCCGTCATGTGCAGGTCGCCGAGATGGTGATCGAGCGCGCCAAGCGCCTGGTCGAGCACAAGCGCGACGTGGTCATCCTGCTCGACTCGATCACCCGGCTCGCGCGCGCCTACAACACCGTCGTGCCCTCCTCCGGCAAGGTGCTCACCGGCGGCGTTGATGCCAATGCGCTGCAGC